>JAFGJS010000094.1 GCA_016928995.1 Candidatus Sumerlaeota bacterium
AAGAGTGGTGAGGAATTGCAATGATCTACGAACCAATTTTGTCGAATTTTGGACGATTTTAACGGCAAACTGCGGAACATGGGCTAACGCGCCGGGATTATCGCGCCTTCATCCGGATCACGGTCAGCGAGTTGGGCGGCGCTTCGTATGAGAAATTCTCGCTGACGCTAAAATCGGATTCGCTGGGCACAATGTTACGTGGACTCTGGAACGTATTATACGCATTCGGATCGCCGCACAGCACGGTCTTCCGCGCTTCGGTCCGGATATCCCCAACGCCGGAAAGATCCACGTGCGTTTTCTGCGCTTCATCGGAAACGTTCACGAGTTTGAAAATGATATCGCCGGTTCCGGAATCCCTGACGCAAGAGGCGGCGGCGGAACTGATCCTTGGATCGCCGTCTTCGGCGAAATCGTGAATCAACTCGCCATCCAGCCAGCACGTCACTCTCTCGCCGGTGACTTCAATCTTGATGTCATACCACCGGTTGGATTCGACGTGCCCCTCGGTTTGCACGCCGATCGAGCTTCGGTTGCCGTTATGCGCGACTTCGATGCAATGCCGGGTGTTGCGCCAGCCGCCGATGTTCCACCAGAAATAATTGTCGGCGTCGATCGCGCCGAATCCAATCAGAAAACCTTCGGCGCCGCTGGACTTTTTGGCCCTAAGTGTCAAGACATACCCGGATTGGTCGTCCGTAAAAGCCAGCCGGGAGAGCGCCGGCGATTCACTGGAGGTCTGGCAATAAACGCCGTCAACAGCTTCCCAGCGTCCTGAAAGCGGCATCCAATCTTTCGGCAGAGCCTCGTCAAACGACTCCTCGATCAACGTTCCAGTCTGATTGACCAGCATCACGTCGTCGAATTGAGCCTGAGTGTCCCAGGCGCCCAGCATGATCCCGTTGACTGTCCATGATTCGAGCTCCAACTCAACCTTCGTCGGCAAATAATAATCCCCCTCATTGACGCTGAAGAGCTGCTGAGCGTAATAATTCGCCGTGCGAAGGATTTCCGTATTGTTGAAATAGATCAGATTGGGATTCCACTGCGTGTGGTGCTCTTTGCCCAGCATCGGGGCGTATGAGGCGAAGGGCACAATGTCGCCGTTGCGCTCCAGCGATGTCATATAAGCCGCCTCGGCCAGCGCTGAGCGCAAGGTGTTCCTGCGATCTCTGTCGTGCGCGGCGTACTCGCCAAGATAAACTTTGGATTTGTCGCGGTCATAGTCGTCATAACGATTGAGCATGGCGAGAAAAACGCCCGGTCCAAGGTAATAATGCTCATCCACCATGGGAATATTCAGTTCATTGGCGAATTTCCAGCCTTCATCAAAATCACCGCCAGACGGCGCCGGACCGACGGTGCCGATGATCGTGATCTCCGGATGCTTTTCGCGCATGGCATCGTAGATCATTTTGAATCGCTCGCGGAACTCCGGAGTTTGTTTATCCTCATTGCCGACGCCGATATATTCCAGGTTGAACGGCTCGGGGTGTCCGGCATCCGCCCGCTTGGCGCCCCAGGTTGAAGTCGCCGGACCGTTGGCGTATTCCACCAAGTCGATCACCTCCTGCACGTAATCCGGCATTTCCGCCATCGGCAAGCCCTGTTGGCCTCGATGAAAATTCTGGCAGCAAACACCGGCGGGAACGACTGGAATCGGCTTCGCTCCGATGTCCTCGCAAAACTGAAAGTACTCGAAATAGCCCAGCCCCATAGTCTGGTGATAATGCCAGATGTTGAATTGTTCCTTACGCTCTTCAATGGGACCGACCGTGTCTTTCCAGCGGTACATGTTATCGAGTCCATAGCCATGCACCAGGCAGCCTCCCGGGAAACGCATGAACTTGGGCTTCAGATCAGCGATCACCTGCGCCAGATCGGCGCGCAGGCCATTGGGACGGTTGCGGAAAGTCTTGTCCGGAAAGAGCGAAATCACATCGAGATGCAGCTCGCCCTCGCCAGACGCCAACACAACCAGACGGGCATCGCCGGCGCCCGGTACGCTTTTAATCGTGGCCTTGTATTGCGCCCAGTCCTTCGTTAATCCGGAGAATTCCGCTTCGCCAAGAAGCGCGCCGTTTCGGCCTTCCAGTCGAACGACAAGCGGCTCCGGCGATCCGCTGGCCACACGGGCGAAGAGCGAGACATTGTAATTCTCACCGGCATTCAGCGTAATGCCGTCGAAGCCGGCGTTGAGCAACCCGACTCCCGAACCGGCTTGATCAATGGTCAAAATGGCGTAATGTGGATTATTGGGATGCAAAGGACCGCTATCTCCCACCCTGACTGCGCCCTCGCCGCCGTAGCGCTTGATCAGATCCCAAGCCGTCAGCGCATGCCAGTGCCGCACTCTGGCGTCCGAATACTCAAATGAGCGGTTCTGGATCAATTCCGCGTAAAGCCCGCCGTCAGCGGCGTAATTGATGTCCTCAAAGAAAATGCCGAAGAGATCGGGGCTGATCGCCTTGCCTGGCTCGCTCACCGTGACTTTGACTGTCGCTTCCTGCGCCCATGTAGACAGCGCAACCATTGACAACATCACAATCCATTTCTTCATTGATCTCATTCCTTTATGTTTATTTGGCGTTCAACCGCCAGGACTATACTCTCGTATCTATCCTTCGGAAATACAATGTTTTGGATTGAAACATCGATACTATCTTTCAGTCAACTCAAACATCTCGCCCGATAAACTATACTCGTGTAAAGTGTCAGCAAAAAAATGTAGTCACGCATGACAAAACGCCTGAAGGATTATCACGCCAACTTTGTCTCCGCGCTTAACGCCCTTAATGCTTGCTCCTGATTTTTATATCGGCATAGGATCGGACTAGATGATAGTCATATAAGTTTGATTGGTTGATTTAATGATTACAACTTTAATCTTCGATTTGGACGGCTTGCTCGCGGATACGGAGAAACTCCATTTTCAGGCCTACCGGGATGTCTTTGCGGAGTTGGAGCTGGAGCTGCCCGAATGCGACTACGAGGAACACTGGATCCGTGACGGCAAGGGCATTGCCCAATACATCGAAAAGCGGCAACTGCCATTCACCGTGGAAGAGATATTTCCGAAAAAGACGCAACACTATGAGCAACTGGTGAAGGATCATGCGGAACCCATGCCCGGCGCGCTGAACGCCCTACGTGCGTTTCACGGCCGCAAGCGCCTGGCCCTGGCCACGTCGTCGTATCGATGCTCGGCGACTGCCGTGCTGCGCGCGCTGGACATCGCGCATTACTTCGAATGCATCGCGACCAAGGAAGACGTCGAACGGTTGAAACCCTTCCCGGACATCTTCCTGCATACTGCCAGGACTCTCGGCGCCGCGCCGGACGAGTGCCTCGTGCTGGAGGACGCCGAAAAGGGCATCCTCGCCGCGCACAACGCCGGTATGCGCAGCATCGCCATCCCCAACCGGCACACGCAACACAACGACTTCTCCAAAGCAACCCTAACCCTCGCCTCCCTCACCGAGCTCACGCCGGACTTGATTGAAACTCTGGAATAAAAAAAAGCGCCCGCCAAACTGTTCTTCCACGCATCGTTCGAGATAAATTTGACATGAAACCAGGATTATGATTACTTTTATTCAACATTGAATCGAATAAAGCTGAAGGTCTCGGATGAATGCATTCTGGTTGTGTTTCGTTCCATTGTTTGTCGCGGTAGATGCGATCGGCGTGCTGCCGTTGTTTGTCTCGCTCACCGAGGGGATAAACAAAGCAGGAGTAAAGGCCATTATCGTACAATCGATCATCACCGCTTCGGTTGTCGCATTGGTCTTTCTTGCTTTTGGGCCGTCCCTGTTAAGGTTCCTTGGCATCTCCCTGCCTGATTTCATGATCGCCGGTGGAATTCTGTTGCTGGCAATTTCGCTCAGCGATCTCCTGACGGGCGAAAAGAGATTGCGTCAAACAGATCCAGAGAGCCTTGGCGCAGTGCCGATCGGCGTTCCTCTGATCACCGGTCCAGCCGTGCTGACAACGTGCATTCTACTGGCAGATATTCACGGGAAACCGCTCACCTCCCTGGCGGTCGTCGTCAACATCATCCTCGCCGGCCTGATCTTCTCATATTCCGATTCGATCACGAATTTCCTGGGACGCACGGGGACGAAGACGATTTCCAAAATCGCCAGCATGCTGTTGGCCGCCATCGCAGTGATGTTGATTCGACGAGGCATTATTGATCTGCTGCCTTTGGCGCAATGATAGCTTTTCGAAAATCGCCTTTTCCTCCTCGTGGCGATCAACGTGAAGATTTTTGAATGAACATCACAATTCAAACGATGGATTCTCAAAACGCTGCTGCAGTCAGCAGACTGTTAGCCGCGTGTTATGTCTTTTTGGCTGAACGGCAGGGCTTCTCCGATGCGCAGCTGCGGCGATTGCTGAATGAACGGGCGGCTGAAAATCAAATTCAAAAGTCCAGCCAGGAGTATGAACGGTTCGTGGCCGTGACGGGTGGCGAAATTGCTGGTTTCGTCGGCGTCGAAGGCAACGAAGTGGCCGAGCTGTTCGTCGCGCCGGAGCGCCAGGGCCAGGGTGTCGGCCGACGGCTGTTCCATCACGCCGAATGGCTGATTTCATCACGAGGACATCGCACCCTCACCGTCCACACAACGGGCTACGCCATTCCATTCTACCTGGCCATGGGCATGCACATCGTGGCGGAGATGCCGTGCTCCTACGGCCCTCTCGAAGGATGGACGCTCACCTATCTCGAAAAGGCGCTCAGTGAACCGGCTGCCAGCGACACCGAATAGCCGCCATCATGGCGTTCACGCGAAATTCCCCTGGAAGTTTTGCTTGCCGATGGTGAATGAGAGGGCTATCGTTCCGCCAGATTGACCAAAAACGCTAAAATCCGATCAGGAGACAGGACAATGCATAAGTTAGTGTTGCTCCGGCATGGCCAGAGCGAATGGAACCTGGAAAACCGCTTCACGGGCTGGCATGACTGCGATTTGACCGAGCAAGGACGCACCGAAGCGGCGAACGCTGGAAAATTGCTGAAGGACGAGGGCTATCAGTTCGACCTGGTCTATACGTCCGTGCTGAAGCGCGCGATCCGCACGATGTGGCTGGCGCTGGACCAACTGGACCAGATGTGGTTGCCCGTGATCCGCAACTGGCGGCTGAACGAGCGCCACTACGGCGGACTGACCGGCCTGAACAAAGCCGAAACAGCCGCGAAACATGGCGAAGAGCAGGTGCTGATCTGGCGCCGCAGCTACGACGTGCCGCCGCCGCCGCTGGATGAATCGAGCGAGTATTATCCCGGCAAGCTCCGGCGCTACGCCGGGCTGACCAAGGCGCAATTGCCGCTGACCGAAAGCCTGAAGG
Organism: Candidatus Sumerlaeota bacterium; assembly: GCA_016928995.1. Taxonomy (GTDB): domain Bacteria; phylum Sumerlaeota; class Sumerlaeia; order JAFGJS01; family JAFGJS01; genus JAFGJS01. The sequence continues at coordinate 5,353 of JAFGJS010000094.1, forward strand.
AAACCGTGGCGCGCTTCGTGCCATACTGGGAAGTGGAGATCCTGCCGCAAGTCAAGGCGGGCAAGAACGTGCTGATCGTGGCGCATGGCAACAGCCTGCGCGCGCTGGTGAAGCACCTCGACCAGATGAGCGAAGAGGCGATCCTCAAGCTGAACATCCCGACGGGCGTGCCGCTGGTGTACGAGTTGGACGACGACCTGCAGCCGGTCAAGCACTACTACCTCGGCGACCAGGAAGCCATCGCCAAAGCCGCCGCCGCCGTCGCCAACCAAGGCAAGGCGTAAGATGTGTAGATGAAAAGATTGGGATGCGTAGAAACCTCTCATCCCTTAAATATTTAATGCTGAATCGCCGCAACATAGTTGCGGCGATTCAGTTTTCAATGAGATATATAATAGTATTTATTTACGGTATATCTTCCCATAAAATTGATTGGCTTTTACTACTCGCCTTGTCGTCGACGAACAGAAGAAAACTTAAATGCTTCAATTCATCCGGACTCAATCGATCAATTAATACATGCTTGATGTGAATAGCATCTTCCCGGCTTGCAACATGTCCGCCGAGATGGGTCGAATATGAAGTATCGTTTGCAGATACAATTCTATCTCTAATTTGAACATCTTCGCTGTCAAGTATTGTGAAAATTTTGCGTTGCAATCGTCTGGAATCGACTGGTTCTTTTAGTTCCTTAAACAACAGGCCAAATGCAACTATTGCTAAAACAATAGTAAAGATCGTTTTGCCAATCCACATGACGGTTTTCATTTTTTAGTCCCTTGATCAATCCTCTGCGTCTCTGCGTCTCTGCGTTAAATCGGTTAAAAAATCTGCACACGGTGGTTGTTCGTGTCGGCGATGACGAGCTTGCCTTTCGGCGTCACGGCGACGCCCCAGGGACCGGTGAATTGGCCCGGACCATGGCCGAAGCCGCCCCACAGGCCGATGGAATTCCCCGCTTGGTCGAACGCCTGAATGCGGTTGTTGCCGTATTCGCACACGAAAATCCGCCCCTGTGAATCGACGGCGATGTCATAAGGGAATTTCATCTCCCCCGTCTGCTGGCCCAGTCCGCCAAAGGCCAGCAGGAACTTGCCGTCCATGTCGAACGCCTGGATGCGGTGATTGCTGGAGTCCGCGACATAGATGCGGCCGGCGCCGAGAGTGATGGACATCGGGCGATGAAACTGCCCCGGCGCGTCGCCCATGCGGCCCCATTGCTTGATGAACGTTCCGTCCGGTCCGTACTTCAGCACGCGGTCCCAGGTCAGCTCGCCGTATTCCGTGACGTAGAAGTTGCCGTCGTCGTCGCGTACTACGTCGGTGGGGTAAACCATGCCGCCGTTCTCATAGCCGTACTCGCCGAACTGCATGATTTTTTCGCCCGCAAGGTTGTACATCAGGATGCGATTGTAATGCGTGTCGGCCATGACCAGATTGTCGTCCTTGTCGAATGAGCAGCCGGTCGGCGTGCCCTTGGTGAACTCAGGGAGTTGCCAGATTTTCAGCAGTTTGCCCTCGGCGTTGAAAATCTGCACATTGCCCGCGCGGTCAATCACGGCGATGCGATTTCCCTTCGCGTTGATCGCGATAGCGCGCGGCTTGACGAACAGACCGTTGTCATTGCCCCGACCGCCGATGATCAGCGAAGGCTGCTTGACCGGTAAATGATTGACGTTGCATCCCGCGAGCCAAAGACTGAAAAGCAGAACGATCAAGATAAAAAGAAGTATGAAAACGATAAAACGAAAACTGAACGCTGGTCTGCTCTCGTCGCGGTTTTCGCGCAATCTTTTCTGCGCGTCAGGCTGCTGACGTTTCTTTTTTGAAAGCGCAGATGCCACTATGAACCAATTCATCGGATGTTCAGCCCTCGTATGGATATTACATTTTTAACATTCATTTTTAATTTGAGTTCTCTGCGTCTCCGCGCCTCTGCGTGAGACATTTTATCATCGGACGCCCTGCTCCTCGAGATGGCGGATTTCCTCGGCCCAGCGTTGGCGCGCGGATTCGTCGATCTCCGGCTCGGGCAACAGGCTGCGGCGTGTGCAGTTCACCAGCGCCTGCAGCGTCTGGTAGCGGCGCGTGTCGCTGATCGCGGGCGGCAGATGGTCTTCAACGACCTTGAGCGCACCCTCAAATTCGAGCGCGCCGCCCTTGGCTTTGGCCAGCAACTCGGAACGCAACGACGCAAAACTCGCGCTGGAAGCGTTGGGCAACGCCTCGCTAAGCCGGGAGATTTCCTCCGGTTGCGGCGCGCGTCCGAGCGCCTTTTCCACCGCCCAGATAATGAACTCGCGGCGGTCCTCGCCCTCGGGATCGAGCACGGGAACAATCAGATCGCCCACGCGGCCGGGACGGCGGATGTCAGGCGAGAGCAGGTGGATGCGCGCGGTCATCAGCAGCCAGATCACGCGGCCGCGCAGTTGTGGATCGCTCATCATCGCCTGCACCTTGCCAGTCAGGCGGCGCTCCGTGGAGTGCGCATCGGCGCCCACTCCGCCGAGCTGCGTGTCCGCCTCATCGAGAAAGATCACGACCTTGTCGAGCGCCTGCAGCACACGGCGCAGGCGCTCGAAAATCACGTCGGTCTGGCCGTACCACTGGCTGCGGATGTTCTTCAACACGAGCACGACCATGTCCAGTTCGCCGGCCACGGCTTCGAAAATGTACGTCTTGCCGCCGCCGATGGGGCCGCCGACCGCCGCGCCCGGCAGCGCATCCGGACCGGCGGACTTGAATCGCGGAATCATCTCTTCGCGCAGGAATTGCTTCAACTTGCCGAAGCCGATCAGGTCGTCGAGCGAATGCGTTGGCTTTTTGAATTCCACAATGTCGTCGCCGAGCTGCGCTTGAATGAAGTCTTCGACCTTGGCGATCACGTCATCGAGTTCCAGCGGCCGGTCTTGATACGCCGCGCCCTTGAGCAGCTGCATCAGCGCATGCAGCGACAGCCCGGCGGTGTAGCGCACGAGATCGTCCTGCGTGCTCCAGAATTTCAGGCGGCCTTCGGCGTCGTGCGCGCGGTAAAACCACTCGATAAAACGGCGGCGCGCGTCGGCGTCCGGCGCGGGGATGTCCGCTTGCAGCAGCTGCGGCAGCCGCGCCACGCGCTGGTTGAGCTGGCTGCGTGATTCGGCGATCATCACGACGCTGTCCTGCGCGTTCATGAAGCCCGGATCGCTGAACCAGTCGTGGCAGATGCTCACGCGATGCCGGTCGGCTTCGGATAGGCGGCTGATCTCCCCTTCCGGGATGATCATGTCCGCGCCTTCGATCAGAATCAGCAGGTTCTCGCGCAGCATCGGTTCGCCGTTGATCACGGTGCGCGAGCACATGCACATCTGGCGCAGCGTTTCGAGCGCGACGGTGGGCATGCCGATGGCTTTTTGCAGATTGGCGTCAAAGGACTGGCTCAGCGCGTCGAGCTCGGCTTTCATGCGCTGCTGTTCGAGCATCTTCTTGATCGCGAGTTCGTTGGAATCCATGCCCGTGCGCCAGCGCAGCCAGGCCTCGCGGAGCTTGTCGCGGTCGGCTTCGCGCACGAAACGGATCGGGCCGTTGAGTTCGTAAACGACCGGAATCACGCCGTCGAGGGTCCATTTCGCCGCGAGCAATTCGATCAACGGCGTGTAGTCGTCGCGCTCCTCGCAGAAAAAAAGGTCATGGATCGCGCCGCACAGCAGCAGCGAGCGCGTCTGGCCGGAATTCAGAATCCGCCCCGCCTGCCGCCAGAATTCCAGGTTATCCGTCATAATGCGCAACTCCGAAAACCTTTTTTTTTAACGCAGAGACGCGGAGACACAGAGGTCTTACTCCTGCAATTGGTTGACGACGCGATAAATACCGTCCTTTAAAGCCTTTTCGCCAAAATTAAGGATCAAACCCAATTGAAGTTTGGATAGGCGCAAATAAGTAAGCAATTGGGCCTTGAAAATATTATTAAACTCTGAAGTTGCCTTGCATTCAACAATGACTCTATCCTCAACAAGCAAATCGATACGGTATTTCGACTGTGTGGATTTGTTTTTATAAATCACCGGCAATTCTAATTGCCGAACAACCTTCATACCGCGTTCATGCAATTCCATAACCAGACATTCTTCATATACACTCTCCAGCAATCCTGGACCGCCTAAAGTTCTATGCACTTCAATCGCAGAGCCAATGATGACATCGGTAATTTGATTCAGTTCCATTTATCTGCGTCTCCGCGTCTCTGCGTTAAAAAAATCGGTCATTCCGGCAGTTTCGCGTCGGGCGCGTCTTGTTGCGGTTCGGCTTGTTCCTGCGGCGCGGCGTCGGCTTGTTCGGCCAGGCCAACGAGGCGCTCAAACTCGGTGTTGCTTTGCGACTCCATCGCGTAACGCAAAAATTCATCCTCCTGCAACTTGGTATCCGTGCCGGCGAGTTCCTTGGAGAGTTTGGCCTCGGCCTTGATCTCGTTGCGCAACCGGCGCAGGCGCTGAAGCTCCTCGCTCGATTTGTCCACGGCGATACCGCTGAGCAGATCGTTGACTTCTTTCTCCTGCTTGGCCGAGATGATATCGGCGACGGCTTCGCTCGATTCGGAGCGGATCTGTTCGATCTCCTGCATGTGGTCCTTCAACTGCAGTTTGTGCTCCGTGATGCTCTTGGTGTACTGCTCGACGTCCGTCTCCAGCTCAGCGATGTACGTCTGCTTTTCCTGCAGCGAAGATGTAAAGTCGTTGTACGCGCCAAGGCACTTCATGTAGTCGTCGTCGCGCTTGACATCGTCCTCCGCGGCGCCTTGCTGCGTCAGCTGCTGCACGCGCTGCCGGGCTTTGGCCAGCGCACCGGCTTTCAGGTTTTCCAGCCGCTCCACTTCGCCGGTGAGCTGCTTGAGGCGTTCGATTTTTTGCTCCTTCTGCGCCACGAGCGCGCCAAGGGCCTGCTTGTACTGGTCGATCTGCTGCGTGCGTTTTTTGATGATGCGCTCGTACTTCGTGCGGATCGCCCCGGCGTCGGTGTCCATGCCGCGCCGTGAAGAATCGATCCTGCCTGTCAATAAATCGCCCAACGACCGGAACCAACGTCCAATTGCGCCGAACATAGTATCGCTCCTTATTCGCTATTTGCTTTGTTTAACGCAAAGACGCAAAGGCGCAGAGATATCGTCAGAGCTGAAATTACTGTGTTGATTGCAAAGCGCCGTTCAAAAAAACCATAATCGATTTCCCATCAAAATCCCTTTGCGCCTTTGCGTCTCTGCGTCTTTGCGTTAAATTTTTCTTTTTTTGAAACCTATTTTTTCTTTCGCTGTCTATGATATTGAAACAACAGGGAACGGAAAAAGTTCCCATAAAACGCACGAGTCTCTTCGGAGTTTTCCGCGCATGGCGCGTCAGCGCGGAAATCTTGGAGGAGACGCGGCGAAGGAACGCAGCACAAGGTTCGCCTGCCTCTTCCGATGCGTTTGCGGCCATATCAGGCTGTCCGCATCCGGCGCACGGGTTTTCCCGGCATGGCGAGCGCCTCACGCGAAAGGCGCTGATGCCGGCCGGGACGCCAGACAAATAACCCAAATATTGTTTGCATTTCGGCCTGTTTTCTTGAAACTAGACCATGTGCCGCGTTGAAGGCAATCATTTTCCACGCGGCGCATGCATGGCGCGGGCGTCCTTGCCTGGCGCCGAATCGCAGGCGGCGCGCCTGCCCTCGTTCCCGCGATCCACGCCGGTGGTTTTTGCTTCGCGCGCACGGGCCGAAGCGAATTTCAAGAAAACGCCAGATTTTAGAAAGTCCGCCCAACGGAGGACAGAACGATGATGGAATTCATCGGCATGTGCTTTGCGACGCAGAATGTGCTTTATACAATTCTGCTGATCTGCGTCCTGCTCTATTGGTGCATCTACATCACGGGCGCGTTTGGATCGGAAGCGCTCGACCTGCATCTGGATGGGGGGGCGGATGTGGGTGCGGATGCGGATGTGGATGTGGGCGGCGTGGATCTCGACGCCGATGCAGGCGGCGAGCTGCATGTTGACGGCGACCTGCATGCGGATGGTTTGGACGCCGATGCGAGCGCGGATGGCGCGCATGTCGTGGCGCACGAGGGCGGAGACGCCCTGATCAGCACGTTGCGCTTTGTCTGGGCCGGCGAAGTGCCGGTGACGCTGATCTTCACAATCCTGATTTTCATGATGTGGGCGTCTTCGATGATGGCTCACAGCATCCTGGGATCGCATTACACGCTGTGGATGTCGCTCTCGCTGATCCTGCCGAACTTTGTGCTGGGATTGATTCTTACGCGCCTGGCGTTGTGGCCGTTCGTCCCGCTGTTGCGCAACGTGTTTCAATCCGACAGCGATGAAAAACCAGTGATCGGCCATTCATGCCGGGTAGTGTCGATGAGCGTGACAGAGGCTCACGGCCAATGCGAAGTGGATTACGAGGATCAATCGATCGTGCTGCAGGTTCGGTCGGCCAGCGGCGAAACGTTGCGCAAAGGCGACCTGGCCCTAATCAGCCACTACAATAAAGAAAAGGATGCATACATCGTGACGAAGATCGAGTAGCAAACATCAGCCGAAACAATCGCGCTTGTGAGTGCGTTTAAATCGAAAATAAAATCATAATACTTCATATCTTTCACATCGGAAGGAGACGCAAGCAATGTCACTCGTAACAGGCATGGCCAACATTGCGGGGGTTGTTTTGGGGCAAGTGCCCCCAGGGACGATGTTTCAAATTCTCTTCATTCTGGGAATCATGCTGGCCGTTTTCCTCTGTGTGGCTTTCATCGCAATGGTGTTGCGATGCTACCGCAAAGTTGAGCAAGGCACGGCGTTGATCAAGGTCGGGCCAAAAAATCCGACGGTGCACTTCTCGCGGGCGATTATCTGGCCGATCATCAACCGGGCGGAGATCATGGACATCTCGGTGAAACGCATCGAAATTTTCCGCCACGGCTCGGAGGGCTTGAACTGCAAGGACAACCTGCGCGCGGACATCAAGGTGGCGTTTTTCGTGCGCGTGAATCCATTGCCGCAGGACGTGCTGAAAGTGGCCGGTTCCATCGGCAGCGCCCGCGCCTCAGAGCCGAAGGCGCTAGTGGAACTATTCGACGCCAAGTTTTCTGAAGCGCTGAAGACCGTCGGCAAAAAGTTCGATTTCGAGCAGCTCTACACCTCGCGCGATGAGTTCAAGGAAGAGATCATTAAGATCATTGGCCGCGATTTGAACGGCTACTTGCTGGAGGACGCGGCGATCGACTACTTGGAGCAAACGCCTCTTGAGCAACTGGAGCCGAACAATATTCTCGACGCCGAGGGCATCAAGAAAATCACCGACCTGACGGCGAAACAGGCGAAACTGGCCAATGAGATTCAGCGCGACAAGGAAAAGGTGATCCGCAAACAGGACGTCGAAGCGCGCGAGACGATCCTTGAACTCGATCGGCAGCAGGCCGAGGCGGAGGAAAAGCAGAAACGTGAAATCGCCGTGATTGCCGCGCGCGAACGCGCCGAGGCGGCGAAGGTGCAGCAGGAAGAGCATCTGCGCGCCGAGCAGGCCCGCATCCACACCGAGGAAGAGGTGCAGGTGCAGGAGCAGAACAAGGACCGCCAGATCATCGTGGCGCAACGCAACAAGGAACGCACTGACGGCGTGGAGCAGGAACGCGTGCAGAAAGAGCGCCAACTCGAGGCGACCGAGCGCGAGCGCGTGGTGCAGCTGGCGCAGATCGAGAAGGACAAGGCGGTCGAGGTCGAGAAGAAGGCGATTCAGGACGTGATCCGCGAGCGCGTGATGGTGCAACGCGCCGTGGTCGAAGAGGAGCAGAAGATCCTGGACACGGAAGAATTCGCGAAAGCCGAGCGCGCCAAGCGCGTGGCTATCGTGGCCGCCGAGAAGGAAGCGCAGGAAGGCCTGGTGAAGCAGGTGAAGAGCGCCGAGGCGGCGCGCGACAGCGCGAAGTTCAAAGCCGAAGAGGAAGTCACGCTGGCTGAAGCCGAGCGCGCCGCGGCGGAAAAGGAAACAGCCGCGAAGAAGATGCTGGCCGAAGGCATCGCGGCGGAAGAGGCCGCCATAGGCATCGCCGAAGCCACGGTGATCGAAAAGAAGGCCCTGGCCGAGGCTGCGGGCTTGACCGCCAAGGCCGACGCCGTGGAGAAACACGGCACGGCGGAGGCGACCGTGATCGAGCGCAAGATCACCGCCGAAGCCAAGGGTCAGGAAGCCAAGGCCGTGGCCATCGAGAAACAAGGCGCGGCCGAGGCTGCCGTGATGCAGATGAAGTTCGAGGCGGACGCCAAGGGCATCACGGACAAGGCCGGAGCGATGAAAATCTTCAACGAAGCAGGCAAGGAACACGAGGAGTTCAAACTGCGCCTGCAGAAGGACAAGGACGTGGAACTGGCGGCCATCGACGCACAGCGCAAGATCGCCGAACAGCAGGCCGGCGTGCTGGGCGAGGCGCTCAAGCAGGCCCGCATCGACATCGTGGGCGGCGAGACGGAGTTCTTCGACCGCATCACCAAGGCCATCTCGGGCGGCAAGGCCATGGATCGCTGGATCGACAACAGCCGCGTGCTGACCGACGTGAAGAACACCTTCTTCAACGGCGACAACGCGCAATTCCGCGAGCGACTGCATGACTTCATCGAGCAGTTCGGGCTGGACAGCGAGGACGTGAAAAACCTGAGCGTGGCCGCGCTGATCGGCAAGTTGATCGGCTTGGCCGACAAAGACGCCGACAAACGCGAACTCAAAAACGTGCTCAACATCGTGCGCACGGCCGGCATCGAAGACAAGACGCTCAAAGACCTTGGTCTGAGCAAGTAACGCGAGAACGGAGCGCCGCGATTTACATCGCGGCGCTCCTTCAAAAGGATAACTAGTCATGATTTCCGGCGAAGAAGCCGTGCGGCGCATCAAACGCGTGTCTGAAATGCGCAAGCTGATCCTGACGCTCAAGCGCAATGCGCTGGAGCAATGGAAGCGCGGCGAGCTCGACGTGAAGCCGGAGCTCGACATCCGTAGCGATGTGGAATACTGGCAGAATCTTGCAGACCAGCGCTCGCGCAATATGCATTAGCCCGGCCATTCTGAAGGGCTTTCAATCACGATTGAAGAAATTGAACCATGGCTGAAACCAACGAAAATAACATCGTACAAAACGGCGCGGAGAACGGCGGCGCTGAGCAGCAGCCCAAGGCGCAGGAGCAGCAACTGGAGCGCGGAACGTATGAGATCATCCGCAACCGGTTGAACAAGGCTGGCAAATCCTTGCGCGAACGGCTGAATTCGCTGAACGACGAGCGCAAGAAAGTCTTCGGCTCCATCGACACGAAGCTGCTCGCCACGGAGCGGATCACAACCGATCATAATTGCATCCCGCGCGACATGATCCCGATCGGCGGCGATCGTTTCCTCTTCGGCTACAACGTCATGCTCGGACTGAAGAGCGTGACGGAAATCAGCGACGTCTTCTCCAAGTACGAGTTCAAGGATCATCAGTTCCACCGGCAAGAGCTGAAAATGCTCGCCGATGAAAACTTCCTGCGGGATTTTCGCGAGCTGTATAAATATTACCGCAACACGCAATTCGCCCGGTTCGCGCTCCAGCCGCCGCATCTCTACATGGTTTTCCGCATCAGCCAAGAGCTGAACGACATCAAGGCCTTCAAGTGGCTGCTCAGCGAGGGCTCGCTGAAATATATCGACAACCGCAGCGACCCAGAGGTGCGCTTCCCCGCGCAGCACGACTTCGTCTGGAAACGCGTGCGGCGCGACATGCATATCGGCGGCGAGTTTCCGCACATCTCCATCGAAGACCGCATCTTCGTGGAGACGACCGGCGGCGACCTGACGATCAAGATTGAAAACAACACGACGACCGGCGAGGGCATTTACAGCGAACCGGTGGTTGATCCGGACCAGACGCTCGACGATGCGGAGTTTCAATACGCCATCGTGGGCAACCTGATCCTGCTGCGCATCCGGCCCTATCAGGAGCAGGCGTATCGCTACCTGGTCTATAGCGAGAAAACGCGCGCCGTGAAGCGCATCGACTCCATCGAACATTCGTGCGTGTTCCTGCCGGACGACCACGGGATCATATTCTCGAACGGTTACTTCCTGCAGACCGGCGAATACAAGGTGTTCGAGAGCGAATTGCGCGGGATGACGTTCCTGAAAAAAATCCCGTCGCCCAACGGCGAGGATTTCCTTTTCGTCTTCTACAATCGGCGCGAAGGCGTCTACATGCTGCTGCCCTACAATCTCATCGAGCAGAAATGCGAAAATCCGATTGTGTGCAACGGCTTCTCGCTGTTCGACGACGGCGAGATGATCTACTTCAAGCGCCAGCCGGAACCGCAAAAGCATCACCCGATCCAGATCTGGCAAACACCGTTCACCAGCGAGGACTACGAACCGCCGCGCGAAACCGACTCCTACCTGTATAAGATCGGCAACAAGGAGATCGTGCGCGGCATGGCCGAATGCCACGAAGTGCTGCAGCTGATCGGCAAGGAAGACAGTTACGAAAACCTGTTCCTCGATATCACGAAAAACGTCACGGACATTCTTGACGCGTATTACTGGATCAGCGACGAGCAGACGTATAATCTGCGGCGCGACCTGGAGCCGATCCGCGAAGCGGCTCAGGCGGCCATCGCCGAGTATGAAAAAGTCGTGGCTGTGCGGCACAACACAGAGCGGCAATTCAAGAAAGTCTCCGAGCGCACGGCGCAGATCGTGCAAGAGGTTTACTCGCGCCGGTTCGAGGTGATCCACGATTTCGTCAAATCGCTTGCGGACTTGCGCGCGGTGCGCGGCGAAATCATCGGCCTGCGCGAACTGCGCTACATCGACAACGCCGCGGTGGATGCGCTGGAGGCGGAAGTCACCGGGAACACCAACAAAGCCGCCAACCGCTGCGTGGAGTTTCTGCTCAAGCCCGAAGCGCTGACGCCTTATCAGCAAGCAGTGCAGGAGCATAACAAGGCGATCGACGAGCAAAAGAAAGTCTCCGACGCGAAACGGCTGGAGGAAAAAATCGCCGGCAGCGCGTCCGAACTCGAAATGCTGATCGAGATCGTGAGCAACCTGAAGATCGACGACGCGACGCAGCGCACCACGATTATCGACAACATTTCCGCGATCTTCTCGCAGCTCAACCAGACGCGCGCCGGTCTGAAAAACAGAATCAAGGAACTCGCCGAAGTCGAGGGCGTGGCGGAATTCAATTCGCAGATCAAACTGCTCAACCAAGGCGTGGTGAACTACATCGACATCTGCGACACGCCGGAAAAGTGCGAGGAGTACCTGACCAAGCTGATGATCCAGGTGGAAGAACTCGAAGGCCGCTTCGCGGAATTCGACGTATTCGTCGTCCAGCTGGCGGAAAAACGCGAGGAAATCTACAACGCCTTCGAGTCTCGCAAGCTGCAGCTCGTGGAAGCGCGCAACAAACGCGCCTCGTCGCTGATGAGCGCCGCCGACCGCATCCTGAAAGGCATCAAGACGCGCGTCGATTCGTTCGAGGAGATCAATCAGATCAACGGCTACTTCGCCTCGGACCTGATGATCGAAAAGGTGCGCGACATCGTCGCTGAACTGCTCGAACTCGACGACACCGTGAAGGTAGACGACATCCAGAGCCGCCTGAAGACGATCCGCGAGGACGCCGTCCGGCAATTGAAGGACCGGCAGGACCTGTACGCCGAAGGCCCGAACATCATCAAACTCGGCCGCCATCGTTTCTCGGTCAACACGCAGACGCTCGACCTCACCACGGTGCTACGCGACGGAGAATTGTTCTACCACCTGAGCGGCACGAATTTTTTCGAAAAGATCACCGATCCGGAATTGCTCGTCACGCGCGAATGCTGGACGCAGGAAGTCGTGTCGGAAAACGGCAAGGTCTATCGGGGCGAGTACCTGGCATATCAAATGTTCAATGCGCTGGAAACGGGCGCCCTGCCGGACGCCGCTACTCTGCGCGCCATGAGAGACGGGGATTTGCTGGCTGAAGTGCAGCGCTTCATGGGGCCGCGCTACAGCGAAGGCTACGTCAAAGGCGTGCACGATCACGACGGCCGGAACATCCTGTCCGCCTTGCTGGAAATGGATGCAAGCATCGGGCTGCTGCGATTTCATCCGCGCGCCCGCGCCCTGGCGGCGGTGTTCTGGCGCCAATACGCGGATCAAGGCCGCAAGCAGCTGATCGCTTCGAAACTCAAAGGCTTTGGCTCCGTTCGCGAGCTCTTCCCTAACGCCGCGAAACAAGAGGAATACATCGCGGAGTTGCGCGAGTTAATCGAGCAATATGTTCAGGCCTGCGGCTCTTTCGACGCGACGCTCGTAGAGCAAGCCGGAGAATATTTATTCGCGGAGCTGATCCAATCGCAACCAGGATTCGTGATCAGCGCCCGCGCGCGCGATCTGCATCAGGCGTTCCGGCAATACCTCGACGAAAAATTCTTCGCGCAACGCTTCACCGAGTCCATGGACGAAGTGAAAAACGACACGCAGGCGCATTTTCTGCTGCTGCGCGATTGGGTGCAGGCGTTCCTCGAAACGCGCGGCAACAGCATCGAGAACGATTTCCGCGACGAGGTCGCCATGCTGCTGCTGCAGAACAGCATCGACCTGACGCGCGTTGTGGAAGCGGTCATCGTCAAGGATCTGCAGGGCATGGTCGGCAGCCACGCAATGATCGAAAACAAAACATACCGGCTGAATTTCAACACATTTATGCACAAATTACGCCGGTACGAACTTGAAATCGCGCCCAGGTTCACACGCTACAACGCGCTCAAAAAGGAACTGCTGGAGCGCGAGCGCCACGGCATGCGGCTCGAAGAATTCCGGCCGCGCGTGCTGACGTCGTTCGTGCGCAACAAGCTCATCGACCAGGTTTACCTGCCGCTTGTCGGCGACAACCTGGCCAAGCAGATCGGCGTGACCGGTGGAGAAAAACGCACCGACCGCATGGGCATGCTGCTGCTTATCTCGCCGCCCGGCTATGGCAAGACGACGTTAATGGAGTACATCGCCAATCGTCTCGGCATCATCTTCATGAAGATCAACGGCCCCGCGCTAGGGCATAAGGTCACGTCGCTCGATCCCGTGGAAGCCCCGAACGCCGCCGCGCGCGAGGAGATGGTAAAACTCAACCTCGCCTTCGAAATGGGCGACAACGTGATGATCTACGTGGACGACATCCAGCATTGCAATCCGGAGTTTCTGCAAAAATTCATCTCGCTCTGCGACGCGCAGCGCAAAATCGAAGGCGTGTATAAAAACCGCACACGCACCTATGACCTGCGCGGCAAGAAGGTCTGCGTCGTCATGGCCGGCAATCCGTACACCGAGTCCGGCGAGCAGTTCAAGATTCCGGACATGCTGGCCAACCGCGCCGACACGTACAACCTCGGCGAAATCATCGGCGACAACGCGGACGTCTTCAAAATGAGCTACCTGGAAAACTCGATGACGTCGAATCCCGCGCTGAACAAGCTCGCCAGCCGCAGCCAGCAGGACGTCTATACCATCATCAAGATGGCGCAGAATCCCGCCGCCGAGCACGACGAACTCGAGGGCAGTTATTCCATGGAGGAAACGCAGGAGATGGTCGGCGTGATGCGCAAGCTGATGCGCGTGCGCGACGTGGTGCTGCGGGTTAATGAGGAATACATCCGCTCCGCCGCGCAGGCCGACGCTTACCGCACCGAGCCGCCGTTCAAACTGCAAGGCTCGTACCGCAATATGAACCGCATCGCGGAAAAAGTCGTCGCGATCATGAACGACGCGGAGCTCGAGGCGCAGATCCTGTCGAACTACGAAAACGACGCGCAAACGCTGACCACCGGCGCGGAGGCGAACCTGCTCAAGTTCAAAGAACTCGCCGGGAACATGGGCGAAACGGAACAACAACGCTGGGACGACATCAAACGCATCTTCTGCCGCAACGTGGAGATGGCGGGCATCGGCGACGATCAGAAGTTCGGCCAACTCGTGCTGCAACTGCAACACTTCCGCGAAGGCTTGCAATCGATTCATGAGGCGCTGGCGGGCGGCGTAAAGCAAATGCAGCAGGCAAAGCCCGCCGGCGAAGGCAAGACGCTAACCGCCGCGTTCGACGAGACGACCGTGCAAGCGCTGCGAGAACTGACCGAGTCCGTGCGGCAAAGCGCCAAGCCGCAGAAAGCGGCAAGCGCGCGGGAGAACATCACCGCCGCCTTTGACCAGCAAACGCTCAGCGCCATGCGCGAATTGATCGCGTCGCTGCAACAATCCGCCAAGCCGCCGGAAGCCGCGCCTGCGCTGGAAAAATTGACCGCGGCCTTCGACGAGCAAACGCTAACCACGATGCGGCAGCTGATCGAATCACTCCATACTTTGTCGCAACAAGCGCAAACTCCGGCGCCGCATGCAGCAGCGAAGGGAACTGCGCCCACCGAGGCGCAGCCCCAAAGCATTCAGGTCGTCACGCGCATTCCGAAGACGATCCTCGGCGTGCTGGAAAAGCAATTCGAGTTGATGGAAGGCTGGCTGGAGCCGCTCAACCGCAAGGAAGCGCTGCAAGTGCGCGAATTGCGCCACCTGCGCAAACTGCTGGAGGAAAGCCTGGAGAAAAATCAAAACCTGATCCAGGTTCTGCGCCGCGCCTCGGAAAAGCACGACGACGATGACGACGAACACGATCTGGAATAACCATCCATTTGTTATTCCATGTTCAATTCACAATGGTACGATCCGGCCGCGACAGTTTCAGCCTTGCGTCCATCGGGATATTCGACAGTGGCCGTGGTGTTGGGCGGCACGATGAACTCCAACATCACCTTTCCATTCTTCTTCCGGCGCCAGCCGCTGGAGGCGATGCCGTAAGGCGTATCCAGCTGGACGCGAGCCCAGTCCAGCCGCTTGTCAATCTTCGGGCGCACAAAGAAATGCTTGTAACCGGGATACTCCGGATCCGGCGCCAGACCAGCGATGCGTTCATACATCCATTGCCCGATGGCGCCATAGGCATAATGGTTAAACGAATTCATCTCTACGTTGCCGAAACCATCCTCGTGGCTGTAGCTGTTCCAGCGCTCCCACATCGTTGTCGCGCCCTGGTTGATGGAATAAAACCACGACGGATAGGTTTCCTTGAACAGCAGATCAAAAGCGAGTTCGCTCGATCCCATCTGATCGAGCACGCCGACGATGTAAGGCGTTCCAAGAAAACCCGTGCGCAGATGACCGTCCGCATCGTGCACGAGGCGCGTCAAATGCCCGGCGGCTTTTTGCTTCATCTCGGACGGAATAAGATCAAAAGCAATCGCCAGTAGATAAGCAGTTTGGGTTTCCGGCGCATTCTGAAGCCTGCCTCCGGCATCGAAGTAGTGTCTAGCAAAGGCTTGCTTCACAGAGTCCGCTTCCGCGGCGTAACGTTTCGCCTCATCCTCGCGATTGAGCACGCGAGCGGCGTTGGCGAGCAGGCCGGCGCTATGCGCATAAAAGGCCGTGCCGATCAGCGGAGCAGGCGTGTCTCCTTCGTTTTTTTCTGAGTACGGTTGCAGCCAATCCCCGAAGGCGGCAATCTCCGGAATCAATCCATCCTTCGACTGCGAACGATACCAGGCCACGAGTTTTTCCATCATCTCGAAATTATCGGCCAACACCTCAAGATCGCCGGTGCGGACGTAAACTTCCCAAGGGATGATGACGGCGGCGTCCATCCAGCCGGGGCTCCCCGCCCAATCAAGCACGCCGGGGATAACATGCGGAATCCGGCCGTCCGGCAATTGATCGTCGCGCATCGACTCCAGCCAACTCTTCCAAAAAGCATGGCAGTCGTAATTGAACATCGAAGTCGGACAGAAAACCTGCGCGTCGCCGGTCCAGCCCAGCCGCTCATCGCGTTGCGGACAGTCCGTGGGAATATCGAGAAAGTTTCCGCGCTGCCCCCAAACGATGTTGCTCTGCAATTGGTTGAGTTTGGCGTGCGAGGATTCAAAAGCGCCAATCCGACTGAGATCGGTATGCAGCACAATCCCGTTCACCCAGTCCTTTTGCGGCTTAGCGCCGGACGGCAGACCGGAAAGTTCCACATAACGGAATCCATGAAAAGTGAAATGCGGCTCCCACTCGATGACGCTTGTCTCCGCGGCGGTGTAGCGATCCGTGGATTGGGCGGACCGGTAATTTTCGGTGTATAGCGTGCCATCCTGGTTGAGCATCTCGGCGAAACGAAGCGTGACGGTTTCATCCTGCTTGACCGGAATCCTCACTCTCGCCCATCCGACCATGTTCTGACCCAGGTCAAAAACAAAGCGGCCGGGTTCGGGTTCGGTGATTTCTTGTGCCGGAAGAGTCTCCGTTTCCCGCACCGGCGCGAAGGGCTTGGGAGTCAGTCGCGCAGCGCCAAGACCGCCGCCGGCCACGACCGGCGTCCATCCTGTGATCGCTTTGCGCGCATCGCAAGTTTCGCCGTCGTAAATGCTGGAGGCAAGGATTGGCCCTTCCCATGTCGCCTCCCAGTTCTCATCAGTACAGATGACGTCGGAAGAGCCGTCGGCATAGGCGATCTCCAATTGCAATAGCAGTTCGGGATTATTTCCATAAGCGTCGATCCGCTTTTCCCAACCCAGTCGGCCTGCATACCATCCTTTGCCAAGCATGGCGAGCAGCGTATTCTCCCCTGTTTGCAATTGGCCGGTCACGTCATAGGCGAGGGTGTCGAGGCGCTTGTGATATGAAGTCCAGCCATTGGCAAAGCGATCCCGGCCGACGCGCGAGTCATTGATGTTTAGCTCGAACAAACCGCGCGCCGTGACATAAAGGCGTGCGGCTGCGACTGGCTCGTTCACGGTGAACGAACGGCGCAGCCAGGCGACAGGCTCCTGTTGCGGATCGCTGTTGATTGCCGGACGGATCCACTTCGCCTGCCAATCTTCCTGTGCAAGCAAACCCAGTTCAAAATGGCTCGGTTCGCTCCATGGATGCTCCCGTCCCGCTTCATCGCGGAACTGGACGCGCCATTCAATCCGGTCGCGCGAGGTCAGCGGCGCGCCGCCATAGGCGGCTAGCGTCGATTGATCCGACTCAACCCAACCACTGTCCCAGAGCGGGACGCCAGCTTTCACGGTCTCAATGCGATAGGCCGTCTGTTTTTTCACCCCGGCTGGAAGCTTCCAGGAGAACACCGGCGCGGGATCATGATATCCGATCGGGTCCGCGAATCCTTCGCCGACAGTCAGCCGCTCAGCGCCCATATTGGAGGCGCAACCGGAGGCGGCAAGCATCAAAGCGCCTGTTCCTATTCGAATCCAAGTCATTTTAATGTCCTTGATCCTGATGAATGGCTTTGACGGCCGCCAACATCCGATGTGTTTCTTGAAACGATGACATTGGGAAACTGCTCTCATCAATCCCCAATGATATTTAGATTTTTGCCATTTCGCGAACAATTCCGCCACCTTGAAATCGTCAAAAAAATCTTAATTTTGTTGAATTTTGCACTTGAATATCGTCCTGAATATCGACAACATCCGCACGAAATCCGCACTACTCTACTTTGCGGAGACCACTCCCTTGATAGCCAATCCTGGCTTGAAAGCTTATCATGAACAGCCTGAATGCCTTGCGCACACTGAGCGCTGTCACGCCTGTGATTCCACCAATCCCAAGCGAACTGGTTATCGTACAGATGCCCTCGATGGGAAGAGGAGTCATCGCGACACAATGCTACTATCCCGGCGACTTGATTGAAACCTGTCCGGTGATCGCGATTCCAGCCGAACAATGCGACGCCTTGTATCAAACCGAGCTTTACAACTACGCCTTTCAATGGAGGCATGACGCGGTGGCGATCGCGCTGGGCATGGGATCGCTTTACAACCACTCGTATTCCCCCAACGCGGTGTATCAGTCGCTTCCCGATGACGGCGTCATTCGGATCACGGCGCTGAAGCCGATCCAGCCGGGCGATCAAATCTTCATCAATTACAATAAAGACCCCAATGACATGTCGCCGTTATGGTTCGAAGCAAGTTGATCGCCGCATCGCAGCATCAGACCGGATAAAATCACAAAGCCCTTCGCGTCGATAGTGAAGGGCTTTGCGGCATCAATGATAACCTCGTGTCAAAGCGTTACGATTTGGCCTTCTTGGCGCTTTTCCTGGCCGCTTTCTTTTTCGCGGGAGCGGCTTTCTTGTTCATGTTTTCCGGACGCAGTTCGCGCACCTTGATGCCGGCCTGCCACATTTCGCTGTCATGGATTTCCTTCAGTTCCTTGCCCAATTGCGTAGCGTAATCCCGCCGCGAGTTGGCTTTGATTGTGATGCGGGCTTCATTGCCGCTCTTCACGCTCTTGTAGAGTTTCCGGAACACGGGAAGCACGGCTTTCTTGAACGGACCTTTCCAGTCCAGCGCGCCGCGTTGCGCCGTGGTCGAGCAATTGGCGTACATCCAATCCATGCCGTTCTCGCCCACCAGGCGGATCAAGCTCTGGGTCAGTTCTTCCACGGTCTCATTAAAAGCCTCGCTCGGTGAATGGCCGTTCTCGCGCAGCACGTCGTACTGCGCCTCCATCACGCCGGCCAGCGCGCCCATCAGCACACCGCGCTCTCCGGTCAGGTCGCTGAGCACTTCCTTCTGGAAGGTGGTCTCGAAGAGATAACCGGAGCCGATGGCGATGCCCAGCGCCAGGCAGCGCTCGCGCGCGCGGCCCGTAGCGTCCTGGAACACGGCAAAGGAGGAGTTGATGCCCGAGCCGTCGAGGAAGTTGCGGCGGACGCTCGTGCCGGAGCCCTTCGGCGCGACCATGATCACGTCGATATCTTTCGGAGGAATGACGTTGGTGTCTTTCTTGAACACGATGCTGAAGCCATGCGAGAAGTACAGCGCGTCGCCCGGCTTCAAATTCGCCTTGACCGTGGGCCAGGCCAGCATCTGGCCGGCGTCGCTGATTAGATATTGAATGACCGTTGCGCGCTTGACGGCTTCCTCGATGGAGAAAAGGGATTTGCCGGGCTTCCAGCCATCCTTAATCGCCTTGTTCCAATACGCCTTTTCTTCCTTGCGTTGACCGATGATGACATTGAAGCCGTTGTCGCGCATGTTGAGCGCCTGCGCCGGTCCCTGGACGCCGTAGCCGATCACGGCGATAACTTCGTTCTTCATAACCTTTTTCGCTTTTGCGAGCGGGAATTCCTTGCGCATCACGACAGTCTCGCGCATGCCGCCGAAACTTATTTTAGCCATTTCTGCATCTCCTTACTATGGGTGAATATCATATTGCGGTTGCGCCTGAACGCCGTTTCCGCCGAACGTCCCGCCGCAGCTCGTCCCGAACAGCGTATGAGCTTGGTGGGGCGCCAACTAAATGTCAAGCCCGAAGCGCAGCAAAACAAATCGGGGGCAGCTTAAGTTTATCTGGATTTTAAATTTCTTGCTCTCGCTCTTGCTCATGCTCTTGCTCGTAATCGAATCCAGGCATCCGGCCTTGGAATTCGAATTTAAATATCTCACGCTGCGTTGAAGCGAAATTTTCGGTTGCGCGGCGGTTTACTAGAGCAAAAGCAAGAGCAGGAGCAAGAGCAAGAAAAAACGCGACAAAGTCAAGATGCGCCCACACAAATCCGCCGTATCCGTGGGTCGTTTATAGATCGGGAAAACGGTCCGAGCGCAGCAATCCTGTGTCAGGATCATAGGTCCATTGCCCGCTGAACGGCTCATCGTACTTCAACTCGCCGTCTTCTTTGACGAGTTCCGGAACATCGGCGATCCGGGGCGGATAAGCGCCGTGTTCTTCCAGGTATCGCGCCAGTTCACGGCGCATGACACTCAGCCTGCCGCCCATCACCTGGCGAATGACGCTGAGCTTCATCGCCTCGCCGGTGTCCGGATTCAGATCGAAGCCGTGCTCAGGATCGTCGACCCAATCCGGCAGGACGCCGCGCACAGTGCAGGCTTGAATGATTTGGGCGAAATTGCCGCTCAAGGATTCGCCGCTCTGCATCGCCAAATCGGCCATCTGGGTCAGGCGGCCCCAGGAAATATATTCATAGTCCTTCAGGTAACCAGCGGTTTCCAGCTCCCGTAAATGATGAAGGCCGCGGCCGTTGTCGAGTTTGAACTGCTCGATTTTTTCATTGATCCCGGCCAGCGTCCATCGCTCCAGTGAAATGCGAGCGCGTTTGCGCCGCATATCACTCATCAACTCGTCTCCGCTGTCCACGGAATCGAACCAGTCTTTGCACCATTTTTCAAAGGCGATTTGATAAAGCCCCATTTTTTCGTCGAGGTAGATTCCCATGCCCTCGATCCAGTCCGGAGCGTCGACGCATTTGGCGGCCATGCGCTGATAAAATTTCGCCTTCTTGTATTGATCATCGTTGAACGCGCATTGAAACAGAGCAAGGAAGGGAATGCGGTAATAGCGGCGCGGATTGGCATACATGCCTTTGTCCAGCAGTTTCAGCGCGGCTTCGGTGTCATTGCTATCCTCGCCCATCACCATGGAGCCAAAATCGTACGCATACACCATCCTGGGCTCCAATGTCGTGATCACATCGAAAAGATGCAGGACTGGCGCATACTCGCGTGAGGAGCGGTAAATGCCGCCAAACACCTGGATTGACCGGAGCCAGAGCAAGTGCGCCGTGATGGTGTCATAGCCGAATGTAATGACCTTGCCGAACTCGCCGGAAGGAAGGTTGCCTATGCGAAAGCCCTTCTCCAGAGAAACACGCTCCCGCGTCAACTGATAGCGCTCCTGAATCCAGGCCGACGTCCCCAGCAGCGCGGCCAGCAACGCGACGCCGAAGATCAAACCGCCCAGTCGCGCGCTTCCGCGAATAGATCGTCTGCGAGATGTCGGGGATTTTCCGGGCATCTTCGCGCTCCTTACTTGAAATTCCGCCGGCTGAAGATCAGACAGGCCAGCGTAAGCACTGCAGCGGGATAAATAACGCCGTACAAAATTTCCGAGCCATAAATCGGCGCCTTGTCTTCATAGATCGCGTCGCTGACCTTGTAAAAGATCGACAGGTTCGGCGCGATAAGGGCGATGACCTGGGCCAACGCCGCCTTAAAATGCAGGGTCATGTCCGCGCCGCCGGACGCCTGGATCTTGTCTTGCAATTTCCAAACGTAGCGAATGATGTCCTCATTGCCGCGGCCGACGAGGAAAGTCATGATCGTCATGAACGCACTGAGAATCGGCGTGCTGAAAGACGAGAATAAAATGGCGAAGGCCACGATGATCGCCAGTTCGAAGCAGTTCATGCTGATCACAGTCATGATGTTTTTCGTCGCTTCGGTCGGATCGTGGCCGAAGAAAGAGCCGGCGCCCTTGGGGATCGCGCCCAACAGCGCTTTGACGTAGTACATGTAGATGTCGGCTTGGGTGTAAGAGCCCTTCTGGCTCGCTAAGTGCATGAAGTAATCATTCATCGTCTGCTGATCCACGACGGAGTAATAGTGTATCGCCATCAGGAAGAACAGCGTCATAATGATGACATTGGCGTAAATGGTCAGCAACAACCCGAAGTACTTGCCCAGAATGAAGTGCGTGCGATCGATCGGCTTGCTGACAATGGTGTAGATCGTCTTCTTGTCGATCTCATTGTAGACCAATCCGATTCCAATGAAGACGGCGATCATGATGCTGAAAAAGTTGATGCCAAACAGACCGATGCTGCGGATCAAGTCTTCCGGGGCGCTCACGGAAAGGTCGCCCATGATGCCGCCGCTGATGATGATCAGTATCGCGAACAGCAAAATCACATACAGGATGCGGTTGCGGATCGCCTCCTTGAATGTGTTCAACGCAATCACAAAAATGGAATACATAATCTACGCCCTTGGCAATTGAATGTCATTCGATTAACGTCAGATGTTCTTCGCTTTCGTTTCTTCGCCGCTTGGCCGCACTTGATCGACGAAGAATTCCTCGAGCGTCTCCTTGCGCGGGGCAAGCGAGATCAAACGGCCGTTTTCCGCCAGGCATTTGCGCACGAGCGCCTGCGCAGCCTGTTCGCCTTCGAAGACGAACAAGTGCTCTTCGCCGGCAGCCACGTTGCGCGTCGCTTGCGATTCGAACTGCTCGACGGTTTCCGAAGAGATGCCAGCCACGGTCACCTCGTATTCCTTGATGCGCGCGGAAAGCAGCTCATTGAGCCGGCCGATGCTGCTCAGCTTGCCCTTGTGCACAATAGCCACCCGGTCGCAGATCAACTCCGCGTCGCTGAGAATATGCGAAGAGAAAAACACCGTTTTGCCCTGATCGCGGAGCAGCAGGATCAAGTCGCGCACTTCCTTCCGGCCCAGCGGATCGAGTCCGGATTGCGGCTCGTCAAGAAAGACGATTTTGGGATCGTTCAGCAGCGCCTGAGCCAGTCCGGCGCGCTGAAGCATGCCCTTGGAGTACCCCTTCAACGGAACGTCCGCCGCATACGCGATGCCGGTGAGTTCGAGCAATTCCTCGGTGCGCTTGCGGCGCAGGCTCCGCTCCATGCCATAGAGCTGGCCGTAGTAATGAAGGAATTCGCGCCCGGTAAGATAATCGTAAAAATAAGGATTCTCCGGCAGAAACCCGATCTTGGCTTTGGTCGGCTTGTGCCCCAGCGGATGGCCCATAATTTTCGCCGTGCCGCGCGTGGCGAAATGGATCCCCATCAGAATTTTAATCGTGGTCGTCTTGCCCGCGCCATTGGGGCCCAGCAAACCGAAAATTTCGCCTTCCTCCACATCCAGCGTAAGATCCTGAAGCGCGGCGGTGCGGCGGTTTTTCAACCGGATCTTGAGTCTGCCATGCTCCACGTCAATAAAGTTCTGAACGTAAATCTTGCTCAGATTGCGAATTTCAATCACAGGCGCCATATCAAGATTCATCCTTGCTTCAAGTCCGCCGCACGGCTCAAGCGGTTGTTCAACGCATCTTGGCTGACCCGGCGCACAGCGCGACGGCCGCCGGCTGTTCTGACGTCAGGCCATTCAAAAATGAAGGCTGACTTTGAATTTTAAAATCAGCCGCCAGCCAACCAACAGGCGGAAAATTATTGGTTTGCGCGATGTGCCTGTCAATGAAAAGACGCACATTTTACCGCGCTCGCTGAGATGATGGAACCGGCGCTGCCGGAATCAGCCGATACGGCGAAGGCGAGTGGTCAGACGGATCTCGCTGAGAATGGTTTGCACCCTCCGCGCTTCGGCGTGGGTGGTGATGATGATGAGGCTCTTCTGCATTTTTTCGACGCGCTCCACGATGCCGTCAGCCATTTGCGCGCCGCATTGCAGCGCCTTCATAACCTGATGCACCACATCCTCACGGTAGTGGCAGGTGTCGTCGTAAAGCACCACGCCCCAGCCCTCTCCCGGCGACAGGTGCGTTTCCAGGAGTTCATTCAAATGCGACCAATCCGGCTGCTGCGCTTCACTGGAGTTGTCCATTGGTTCGGACATTTTTTGCCTCATTCAATCTTTCTGAACGTATATAATACGGCAAAGATATGCCTTTTTTTGGGAAAATTCAATTATTTTCTACAGGAACGCGAGCCGTTGCGATTCACAATTTTGACGATTGATACAAAAGAAGTTGGAGCGGCGCCACTGATGCAGAGAATCCAAAACAGGCGGAAAAACGCCGGTTTCTTGAAAACGGGATCAATGGCGATGGATACAATCCATCAGGCTCTCTTTATGCGCGTAACAATAGTGATGATAGTGAATAATCCTTGATTTTACACGCAGGGCTTTCTACGGTTTTGAACGGCTGATGCATGACCTTATGCCAGAACGCGGGAAGGTTCGAAAGTTGGAAACTTTTCGTTTAACATATTTCATCAAGCGTTTGCGCGGGTTCCTACAACGGAGCGATTTTTCCTCCATGCGTCTGCTGCTGGCCGACTACAGCGCGCCGGAAATCGGCGATTTGTTCGAACAGCTGGAGTTGGATGAGCAGCTGAAAATTCTGCGCAATCTGGACATTGAAGATGCGGTGGATATTTTCGCCTGCCTGGAGATCGAGCAGCAGCTGGCGCTGATGAGCGAATTCCGCCAGGAACGCGCCGTGCATTTTCTTCAGGAGATGGATCCGGACGACCGGACGGACCTTTTGCAGCGGCTCCCGGATGAAGCGGCTCAGGCGCTGTTCGAGAAACTCCCGGAGGAAGACCAGAAGGAAGTCAGCGAGCTGATCCGCTACGAGGAGTCGAGCGCTGGCGGCATCATGACCACGGAATATGCCTGCGTGCCGTCAGACGTTTCGGCGGGCGAAGCGCTGGAGATCATCCGCTCCAAGCACGAAGATATCGAGATGTCGTGGTATGTTTACGTCGTGGACGATGAGAAGCGGCTGGCCGGAATCCTCACGCTGCAAAAACTGCTGCTCAATCCGCCGGATACGCCGGTGGAAGAGTTCATGATGCCGCATCCGATCAAGGCCACGCACGACATGGACCAGGAGGATGTGGCGCGCGAGATGGTGAAATACGACCTGCTGGCCATGCCGGTGGTCGATTATCAGGATCATATGCTCGGAATCGTGACGTTCGACGACGTGGCCCGCGTGATCGAGGACGAGGCGACGGAGGATTACGAGCTGTTCGGCGGCGTCATTGCGTCCGACGAAACATACGACAAGGCCAGCATCTGGGGCCTGGTGAAGGAACGGCTCCCGTGGCTGGCCATTCTGCTCTTGCTCGGTTCGCTGAATGAGTTCGTCGTCTCCTATTACGCCGGTAAAATCGACTTGGGATTGATGGCGATCCTGACCGGCTTCTTCCCCATGGTGCAGTCAACGGCGGGCAACGCCGGCACGCAGTCCGCGGTGATTATCATCCGCGGCATCGCCACGGGCGAGATCAACTACCGCGCGATCGGACTGGTCTTCGGCAAGGAAGTGCTGGTTGGACTGGCTCTGGGTCTGCTGATCGGCTTGCTGGCTTTCGCGCGGGTGGCGCTGTTCAACCATCAAATGCGCCTGATCGTCAGCGTCGTCGCGGGCAGCACGATCCTGATTCAGATTTTCTTCTCCACAATGTTCGGCGCGCTGCTGCCGATGATCGTCAAACGCATCGGCCTTGATCCGGCCACGATGTCAAGCCCGTTGATCACCACGACAGTGGACCTGCTCACCGCGGCGGTGTACCTGAACATGGCCATCATCGTCAGCCACATGCATCACATGTGAATTTCCTTGATCGCCGGGCGGCAATCACATAAATCTTAATGTAACGATATTATATGATGCCGAATACCACAGAAAGCAATCTGGCGGAGTGGAACGTTATGCCCGCCGGTCGCGCCGGAGCTAAAACGAAAAAAATGAAACTTCTCAAACGATTAATCCCCGCCGTCCTGATGACGTTGTTCGTGCTGCCGCAATGCGGCTGTCTCCAAATGGAGGCTTTGCGCAAGGAAAACGGGCAGCTGCGCAAGTTGAACTCCGAACTGGAGGAACAAAACGAGAAATTCAAAACCAACTATTACAAGTTGCTTGAACAGAAAAACCAATTGGAAGGCGAGCAACAGAAAGACATTAAAGCGCTTGAGGCCCAGGTGAAACGTTATCGCGACCTGAAATCCGAACGTGAGACCTCGCTGGAGGAAAACATCCGCCAGTTGAACTTGCAGCATCAGGGCAAACTGGACGAACAGTCGGGCGAGATCAAACGCCTGAACGACAAAATCGTGGACCTGGAGTCGCAAGTGGAGAATGCGAAATCGGCGTTGGCGCAAGCCTCGAACGAAAAAGCGGAATTGCAAAAGAAACAAACCGAATTAGCCGGCGAACTCGAAACCGCGAAACAGGCGCTGGACGCCAAGGAGCATGAGCTCAAACAGTACACGCAGGTGAAAGGCGACTTGCAGCAGAAAATGGATGAGGCGCAAAAAACCGCCGCCAACAAGGACGCGACGATTGACGAACTCAAGAAAGAAATCGTCTCCTTGAATGAAAAAATCGAGGATTTGACGGACGACTTGACCAGCCGCGATGAACGGATTGCGCACTTAAGCAAAGAGAAAAACGTCACGGATCAGGAATTGAAGGATAAAAAGCAGCGCGAGGCGGAAATCGCGCAAAAGATCGCCAAACTCGAACAGGCGAATCAGGAGCAGGGAGACGCCCCGCCGGAGGAAATCGCCCAGCGCAAGGCGGAAATCGACCGCCTGACCAAGGAACTGGAGAGCGTGCGCGCGGAGATGGATAAATCGCCCGCTGAACTGGATCCGGACCTGGCCAAAGTTGAGACGGCCTTGAAGGAAACGCTCAAACCGCAAATCGACGCGGGCGAGGTGGAAGTGCTTTGCGACCGGCGCGGCGTCGTGGCGCGCATCAGCAGCGATGTGATTTTCGAACCGGGTTCGGTCGTGATCGACAGCAAAATGGAAGGCATGCTGAAACGGCTCGGAACCCAACTCGCGCAATTCAGCGGCAACCCAATCTCCATCGAAGGGCATACGGATAATCAACCCGTGCTCAACCTGGGATATCCGCACAATCTGGCGCTATCGGCGCAACGCTCCGTGGCGGTGATGCAATTTTTGATTGAACAGGGAGGCCTGGGCGAGCATAATAATGTGCGCTCCGTCGCGTGGGGCAAGTTGCGGCCTATCGCGCCGAACAACACGCCTGAAAGCCGGAGCAAAAACCGCCGGGTGGAGATTATCGTCGAACCTAAATCTTAGGCGCCACTCGGTTTACGGCAGGCCTTGAAATAAAAACCGCGGCGCGCCGAAACGCCCCGCGGTTATAAAAAATGGAGCGAGAAACGGGGTTCGAACCCGCGACCCCCAGCTTGGGAAGCTGGTGCTCTACCAACTGAGCTATTCTCGCCCTTGTATCGCTTGCTGATGTCATCAAGTATGGAGACAAATCGATGGGTGTGTCAAGAGGCATTCAGCTACGTCAATACTTAAGCGGCCAGCTCAGCGACCAGGTCCACGACTTGGAAAAATCGATCACGACCATTGGCCGTGATGTGAATTGCGACATCCGGATTCAGGACGGCAAAACCTCCCGTCTGCACTGCGAGATCATCCTCGAAGACGGCTTCAACGTGCTGATCGACCGGCACAGCACCAACGGCACATTCGTCAACAACGCCCGGGTTGTGCACCATATTCTGGAAGCGGGCGACATCATCCAGGTCGGCAACACGCATTTCCTGGTGGAGGGCGCGGCCTCGACTAAAACCGAGCCGGTGCATTTCGATCAGCAAAGCGAATCCGACATCATCAAGTCGATTCACGTCAAGGACGCCATGCCGCGCTTCGAGCAGCTCGGGGCTCGCGAGGAATTCAACGGCGAATCGCTGGAAGAGCAGTTCTTCAAGCAATCCGAATACTTTTCAACCCATGACCAGGAAGTGCCGGCGGACTATATTCCGCGCGTATCGAGCCAGCGCCGTGTCTTGAGCGATTCCGCCATGGAAGCCGAGGGCGGGCATCATCGCCTGGCGCCGCTCGAGCCGAAACCGCGCCCGAAGCCAAAGGAGGAAGCCCCTCCCCCGGCGCCCAGCGCAGAGGCACAGCCGCCCGTTCCGCCTGAAGCCGAGCAGCTTCTGCCGTCGCAATCTGCGGCGCCGGAAAAGGCTGCCACGAGCATTGAGCCCCATCCAATGGAAATGCTGCAGGAACTTCGCGTGCTTTACGCCGTGATGGACCGGCTCAATCGGCTGAACAACCATGAAGAGCTTTATGACTGCATCGGCCAGATGATCTTCGACGTGTTCAAGAAGACCGAGAACTTCGTGCTGGCCGTATTCCACGAAGGGCAAGCCGATCCGGACAGTTTTCACGTTGTGCGCAGCTTGCATCAGGGCAACCCCATGGCGGCGGACTCGATCGGCATCAGCCGCACACTGGTGCAGACCGCGATGGAGACCCAATCGGGCATCCTGGCTGGCAACGCCTCGAACGATCAGCGCTTCGACGCATCGGAAAGCATGATCCGCTATCAGATCAAGAGCGTGATGTGCGCCCCGATGATCAGCGGAGAGCACTGCATCGGCATCGTCGTCGTGGACAATCGCACGGAGCCGTTCTGCTTCACGGAAAAGGATCTGGCGTTATTCACGGCCATGACGGCGCAATTCGCCGTGACGCTGGACAAACTGCTGATGACCCACCGGTTGAATCGCGCCTTCCATGAAACGATGCTGTCGCTGATCAACGCCATGGAGGCGACGGATTCCTACACCCGCGGCCACACACAACGAGTCTGCCAGTACGCCCTGGGCATCGCGCGGCAAATAGGGCTGAATTCCGAACAGCTTTCCGACATGCAAACGGCGGCGATGCTGCATGACATCGGCAAGGTGGGCATCAAGCAAGGCCTGCTGAATAAAGAAGGCTCGCTCAGCGACACGGAGTTTATCCGCATCAAGGACCACGTCGAGATGGGCTGCTACATCCTCGAACCCATCGCGTATCTGCGCAAGGTAATCCCGATCATCCGCTCGCATCATGAGCGTTGGGACGGACAGGGATATCCGGACAACTTGAAGGGCGAAGAGATTCCGCTGCTCGGACGGATTCTGGCCGTCGCGGATTCGCTCGACGCCATGACGACGCAGCGCTCCTATAACGATCCGCTCTCCAAGCAGATGGCCGTGCGGCGTTGCCGTGAAGCGGCGGGAACGCAATTCGATCCGAAGGTTGTGGACGCGCTTGAAGAATACATGCGCCAGTACGACCTGATCACCACGGAAAAAACCTTCATCGGCGATCCGAGCAAATTCCTGCCGCTGAAATTCAACTGGGTTCAGGAGGATTCGGCGCAGATAGAACGGCAAGATGACCGGCCGGTGGATCCCAAGGCGCCTTCGGAGCCGTCGCCGTCCATGCCGGCGAGTTTAATGGACTTGATCGAAGCGGAAGCCGACGAGGCAAACGGCCGCGAAGCCGATCCAGCCAAGGAAACGATTCGCGCCGACGCTGAATCGCTCGATCTGGAAGATTTGGACCACATCTGAAGCCGCACATTCAACTGGCGGGCTGATGCGAAGCTCAGACCCGCGGATTGTAGCCTTGCCTCATGCGCCCGCGATTGCTGCTGATTTATCTCACTATTGTGCTCGCCCCGCTGGGCGTGCTGGCCGCACTCGGTATTCGCATGGCCCAAAGCGAGCATCAAAGCACTCAGCAGCAAATCGAACGCTTGCTGCGCGCTTCGCTGGATTCAAGCAACGCCCTCGCGGAAGAGCACATCGCCAGCGTCCAGCGCGAAATGCAACGGCTGCTGCCCGAACTTTCGGCGGATCGCACGTTGTTGCGCGAAACCGAACGGCGCCACCCGCGCATTTCGCAAATCTTCCTGCTCGACAACGAAGGGACGTTGTTCCATCCATCGCCGAAGGATCCCTCATTGACTGACGATGAGTGGAGTTTCATCGAACGCACGCGGCGAATCTGGCTGGACAAAGACCTTTACACCATGGCCTTGCAGGCTACAGCCGAATCGCAAAGCAAACGGCAAGTCCAATCCGTCTCAAAATCAACTCTGAACGGCGCAAAAAACGGCGCCACATCGCCCATCGTGGATCTGGACCACGGCGAGTACGACGCCGTGCAAGGGCCGGTATTCGGCTGGTACCCCTGGTTCTGGGGCCGCACGTTCCATTTCATCTGCTGGTATCGCGATCCGGCGGGCAATGTGATCGGCGCCGAACTGAACCGCTCGCGCTTTCTAGCTGACTTGATCGCGCGGCTGCCGCAAACCAATCCGCAAAAACCCGAGCTGCGGGACGGTCTCATCCGCCTGGTGGATTCCGAGGGGCGCATCATCTATCAATGGGGAATGTACCGCCCCAAGACCAAAGACGAAGAGCCTGTCGTCTGGCGCAACTTATCCAAACCGCTCAACGCATGGCGGTTTGAGTACTTCGCCTCGCTCGACACGCAATACATCAGCTGGAGCACGCTGTTCAACATCATCACCAGCCTGTTCGCCGGCGCCATGGGGCTGGCTGGCCTGGCGATCTATTTCTACTATGAAAACACACGCGAGCTGCGCGACGCATCGCAGCGCGTGTCGTTCGTCAATCAGGTCTCGCATGAGCTCAAGACGCCGTTGACCAACATCCGCATGTACGCCGAACTGCTGGACGACGAGCTCTTCGAAGAAAACGAAAAGGCGCAGCGCTATGCCGAAATCATCGCGCTGGAAAGCCAGCGCCTCACGCGGCTGATCAACAACGTGCTGAGCTTCAGCCGGCAGAAACGCCAAAAACTAACGCTGCAACTCAGCCGGCAAAATGTGGACGAGACCATCCGCGGCGTGATCGAGAACTTCGAGCCGTCGCTCGCCGCCGCTGGCATCGAATGCGAATTCCGCGCCGGAGCGGACGCTGAATGCCTGTTCGATTGCGACGCCATTGAGCAGATCATCGGCAACCTGCTGAATAACGTGGAAAAGTATGCTGCGCAAGGCAAGCATGCGTTGATCGAAAGCCGCAAGGACGGTTCGACAGTCACGATCACCGTGACCGATCGCGGCCCGGGGATTCCAATGAAGCAACGGGTGAAAATCTTCGAAGCCTTTTACCGCGTCAATGACGGCCTGACCGACGGCGCGACAGGCACCGGCATCGGCCTCTGGATCTCGCGCGAACTCGCCCGCAAACACGACGGCGATCTCACGATGCTCGACGCCCCCCAAGGCGCAAGTTTCGAGCTCACCTTCCGCTGCCAGGATTCGGCATGACTATTTGACAAGGATCTTAAGAGAACCTCAAAAATTCAACGCAAAGACGCAGAGGGGCAGAGAGATGATATACGAGTATTCCTCTGCGCCCCTGCGCCTCTGCGCGATAAAAATACGTTTATGGCTAACATTGCTTTAAGCTGCCGCCAGGAGTTAACTTGGGCGCCCATCATTTCGCGATCCAATCATTGTGGCGATAGCACTTCAATGAGTTTCGTGATCTTATCGCTCTTTTTATAATAGTCATAAATAAAATTCAGGAACAAGATCAGAACATTCCTTTGCTCCGAACTCATATCATCTAATTTTTGGATTTGATCAGTATGAATCATGCTATTGATGAGAGAAAATCCTGCGTCACTATCACGGATGTCATATTTCCGGATAAACCAATGCATATACGCAGGCAAATAATATCGATATCCCAAATCGTCAAGAAAAGGGATTCCTCCGACGCCGCTGATATTCTCAAGATCTTCGTCTTTGACTTCACGCCAATAACGATCAGTATCCTTCTCTCGCATTTTCTTTATTTCTTCACCGGTTGCATAATTATCAATTGCGATTGTTTGATGCAATGTCACACCGCCGTTTTGTTGATCGTCATGAAATGCCTTTTCGATTTCGTTTATGATCAGAATCGCTTTTTCTTTTTTAATTTCAGATAGCGCTCGCCAGTTTTCGATTCTTTGCTCATCAGTCGCAGGAGAGCGCACAACGCCTATATAGTATTCTTCGCTCGCGCCAAATTGCATAAAGTTATCCTGGGCTCGCATGAGTTTAGACATGTAATCAATTGTACCCGGTTTTTCGTCAGTCCAATAGCAAATAGGACACAAACAGTAACTGCCGGGAGTTTGATTTTCAAAAACATAATAACCGCAACAGGGACAGGGATATTTCATCATTTTTTTTCCAACTGGGAATAGAACAACGCTAATGGCTGTGATTCGAAGATGCGCCCGGCTGAATCTTCTCAATGCGCTTTTCAAGTTTTTCGGCATCTTCGTCACGCTTCGTAGCCCGATACAATTTCGCCAGGTTCTCAAGGCTATGGACTAAATCGGGATGATCTGAACCCAGCGTCTTTTCCGCGATCGCGAAAGAGCGCTTGTAAAGTGGCTCCGCCTTCGCGTATTGCTCTTGAACGCAGTAGAGTTCGGCCAGGTTATTCAGACTTATGCCCACAAAGGGATGGTCCGGTCCCATCGCCTTCTCTCTGAGTTCCAGCGCACGCTTGTAGAGAGACTCGGCCTGCTCGTACTTGCGCTGCATCTTGTAGAGCTCGGCCAACTTGTCCAGGAAGATGGCCAAATTTTGATTGTCCGGCCCCATCTTCTTCTCCGCGATCGCCAGAGAACGTTTGTAGAGCAGTCCGGCTTGCTCGTACTGATTCTGTTTTTTGTAGAACTCCGCAAAGTCGTCCAGGATCGTGATTAAATTGAGATTATCCGGCCCCAACGCCTTCTCTTTGATCGCCAGAATGCGCTGATAAAGCGGTTCTGCCTTCGCATACTGATCCTGGGCGCTGTAAAGCATCGCCAGATCGTTCAGGAGGGCGGCCATAGCGGGATGATCCGGACCCAACGCCTTCTCTTTGATCTTCAGCGCACGCTGATAAAGCGGTTCAGCCTTCGTGAACTGCTCTTGGATGTAGTAGAGCTTTGCCAGGTCGTTCAGGTTTGTGGCCACATCGGGATGCTCCGGACCCAGCGCGATCTCGTTTAACTCCAGCGCGCGCTTATAGAGCGGTTCAGCCTTGGGGTACTGCTTTTGGAGGTAGTAGATCTCAGCCAGGTTCTTCTGGCTCATGGCCACTTCGGGCAGAGCTTTCTCACGGATCTCCTGCACGCGCTTGAAGAGCGGTTCAGCCTTAGCGTGCTGTTCCTGAATTCGATAGAGCCAGGCCAAATTGTTCAGGTTTGCCGCAACATCAGGATGATCGGGTCCAAGAGTTTTCTCTTGAATTTCCAGCGCCCGCTTGTAGAGCGGCTCGACTTGCGCGTACTGGCACTGAATCATATAAATCTCGGCCAGTTTGTTTAAACTCGTGACGACGTTGGCATGGTTAGAATCCGTGTTTTTCTCGGCGACGGCCAGGGCTTGTTGGGCCACAACGATAGCGCGGTCATATGTGCCCGCACTGCAAAGTTCCTCAACCTTCCGATTCAGCTTGCCCCATTCGTCGCCCTCTCCATCGGCGAACACGGGCAATGTGGCCGGCATGAAAAATAAAAAAACTAATGCAATGGACCGCAAGTAATTCATTGGTTCTCTCTTTCTTTCTGACAGCGATTATGACATGGATGATGCTGCCAGAGGAGCGTTAATTCCAAATTTTCGGCGTATGCCAACTCGATATCATTGCCAAACGAACGATATTGAAAAAATCCAATAACACTCAATACCATTGATCGAGCTTAATACATTGCAGCAAGCGTTGCAAAGCGCATCCGCCGATTCTACATTGAAACAGGTGATCACAAGACACAATGTTGTGTCAAACGGATCTTCTAGGAACGTAGCGGGGCAAAGATGCGCCCGGCGAGATCAGGAATTTGCTCAAGTCCGATCGAAGTGCTTGTTTCTCATTATTCGCTATCGGGATCGGGATCGATTAAACAGGAAACGACTATGGAAAGTTCCTGTCCGCAGGATGCGATCCGCTAAAAATCGCTTGCCCATGGCTCCGGGAAGCAATAGATTGGCCTCACGTTTCATTCGGGATTGGCCGCTTCATCAACCGCAGCCGTTTGGAGGAGGATTTCCATGACACAAGAACATCTCTTTATCGTGCGTGGCGCCGGCAACGACACCGTCGGCCTGGTCGGGAGCATCACAACGCCGATTGCGGAAGCCGGCGGCAATATCCTCGATCTGCGGCAGGACGTGCTGCATGGCTTGTTCACGATCTTTCTGGTGGTGGACCTTTCCGGCACACAGCTGCACATGAAAGACCTGGAGACGCTGATCGGCGAGATCGCGGAAAAGACCGGACTGGAGCTCGCCGTTGATCGCTACTTTCCGACGCCGGGCGCCCCCAAGACACAGAACATGCTGGCGATTCTGATCGGCGGCGACAAGCCCGGCATCATCTCGTCGATGTCCGCGACGCTGGGCAAGTACGGAGTCAACATCGAGCTGGCGGAGGCCATCGGCCGCGAAGGATTGTTTTTGACCGAGCTGATGACCGACGTTAGCCGTTGCGCGATTCCGGTCGAAAACCTGAAGTCCACCCTCGGTAAACTCATGGCCGGGATGAAAATCCAGACGTTCTTTCAAACCGAGGATGTCTACAATAAAAAAAAGCGGATCGTGTTGTTCGACATCGCTGGCAGCTTGCTGCCTGACGCAGTGCTCAACGAGATCATCCAGCAAACCGACCTAACACGTGAGGAAATCGCCGCAGCCTACTCGACTGATGCGTTGCCTGCGCTGCAGAAGGCGGCGCAATGCCTCGATGGCGTGCTCGGCGACACTGTGGATGCAATCAACGCCGGAGTGCGGCCGACCGAGGGCGTGGTGCAGCTGATCCACACGCTGAAAACGCTGGGCTATCGCTGCGTCCTGACATCCAATGGATTTTCGCCGTTCATCGCATCAATCCAGCCCAAGCTGGGATTGGACTGCGCCTATGGCGTGCCGCTTAAGATCGATAACGACGAGCAGACGGTCATCGGCGAGATCACGCAGGCGGATTGCGACGCGAAGGCGCTGGATCGCGTCATCGCCAGCGTGTCGGCGCAGGAATCGGTTGGGCGCGAGGACATCGCGATCATCGACGACAAGGATCTACCTGAGCCGATCGGCATTCGTTTGCAATTCGAGCTGGACAAGTTGCTGGAGCTTTACAACAAACGGGTGCTCAGCAAGGAGAACATGCTGGGCGTGCTGGGGAGTTTTGGCGTTTTGAAGAGCATAAAGTGAGGATCGCTTGACGTGAAATCCGACATTGCCATCGCACAAGAAGCCGCAAAACTGCCGATTGAAGCCATCGCGGAAAAAATCGGGCTCACTGCAAACGACCTGATCCCCTATGGGCATTACATGGCCAAGACGCCGCTGGATCTTCCCGCAGCGAGAGACGCGCAGGACGGCAAGCTGATCCTGGTCACGGCCATGACCCCGACGCCCATGGGCGAAGGAAAAACGACGAACACTATCGGCCTGGGCCAGGCGCTGACGAAAATCGGCAAGAAAACCATGATCGCGATCCGCGAACCTTCGCTGGGGCCTTGCATGGGGTTGAAAGGCGGAGCGGCCGGCGGCGGATATTCGCAGGTGCTGCCGATGGAGGACATCAACCTGCATTTCACCGGCGACCTGCACGCCGTGACCATCACGCACAACCTGCTCGCCGCGATCATCGATAATCATCTGCACCAGAAAAACTCGCCCGAGATTCACCCGCGCCGCGTGGCCTGGAAGCGGGTGATCGACATGAACGACCGCTCGCTGCGCAGCATCATTCTCGGGCTCGACGGCGCCGGCGTGAATGGCGTGATGCGCGAGGACGGCTTCGAGATCACCGCCGCCTCCGAGATCATGGCGATCCTGTGCCTGGCCCGTGACCTGCGCGATCTGAAGGAAAGAATGGGCCGGGTGATCGCGGGCTACGATTCAATGCGCAAGCCCGTCACCGCCGCCGATCTGCGCGTGAACGGCGCCATGGCCGCGCTGATGAAAAACGCGATTCAACCCAACCTGGCGCAAACCATCGAGGGCGTGCCGACCTTCGTGCACGGCGGACCGTTCGCCAACATCGCGCACGGCTGCAACACGCTGATCGCGACGAAAATGGCCTTGCGCCTCGCCGATTACACCGTCACCGAAGCGGGTTTCGGCGCCGACCTGGGCGCGGAAAAATTCTTCCACATCAAATGCCGCGCCGGGAACCTGAATCCGGCGGCGGTCGTGCTGGTGGTGACATCGCGCGCATTCAGCATGCACGGCATCGAGAATGTGCTGAAGCACGTCGAGAACGTCCGGCACTTTAAGCTGCCCGTCGTGATCTCGATCAACCGTTTCCTCGACGATAGCATTGAATATCTGGTGCACATTAAAAAACTCTGCGAGGATAACGGCGTCGAGGCCTCTATCACGGACTTCCGCGAGGCAGGCAGCGACGGCGGCGTCGAACTCGCGGAGAAGGTTTGCGCCCTGTGCGAATCCCCGTCGCAGATTGAATATCTGTACGAGCTGGATGCGGGAATCGCCGAGAAAATCGAAACCGTCGCCCGGAAAATTTACGGCGCTGGCGACGTTGAGTTTTCCGCGGAAGCCACGCGCGCGATCAAGCAGATTGAAAACCTGGGGTATGGCGGACTGCCGGTCTGCATGGCGAAGACGCCCGCCTCCCTGACCGACGATCCCAAGGTTCCCGGTTGCCCGAAGGATTTCACCATCACGATCACCTCGGCCCGCGTCTCGGCCGGAGCGGGCTTTGTCGTCGCCTACTGCGGAAAAATCATGACCATGCCCGGCCTGCCCAAAGAACCCGCCGCCCTCAGCATCGACATCGACGACCAAGGCAATATTTCAGGCTTGTTTTAAGCCGGGCGCATCTTGGCAAAACTACATCTTGGGAAAACAGCCATTATTGAACCGAAGGGACAATATTGGCTGTCGTCAAGATAGGCCCGTTGTCCACAGCAACAACCGATCCGATATAATAACTTTTTCGGTACTTAGGAGAATAAATGCCAATGGCCGTAGTTAAATATACAATAGTTTTTGAATCGAGAAATGGCAGGCGCAAACTCTTCAAATTATGGTTCGGAGCTGACGGTTCGTATTACGTTACTGTTCCCTATCATTCGGCAAAAAAGGCAATACTTTTTAAGCAAACAGTAAATTATGCTACATCGGCTTGGCGCACCGTCGATGATGGCGATTGGATACCTGTCGAACAAGCGATCGATATCGCATCCGCAGACGACGCTCGCATTAAATTATCTCACCATCCGGATGGGTTTCTTCAGTTTTCGGGAAAGGGCATCCTCTCTGGCAGAAACTCAGATGCTTCTGCAAAGGGCATAGGAACTCTATCATGGCCCTTGAAGCAGGGATGCCATGGCCCAGCTTTCAGTGTCACGATCAGTGGTGTAGATGATTTTGAGTCTGCGGATACATGTAATGATTTATTCTGTTTATTTCGCGAAACAGATTTGACAGTTATCCCCGGAGTAGGTCCCCTTGTAATTGAAGGCCATTACTTCCCAGTGATGTGGCGACGATTTGTACAAACTCATTCCGATGGATCAAAGACGATCCCAATTGTTCATCCATCAGGCGCAGTGCTCAACCTTCGTGTCTTGCTACCTTCTGATAAGTGTCCTATTGGTGGATTTTTTGGATTAGATATCTTCGGAAATCTCGGAACGTTCGAGGGGACATTGTCCAAATCCGGATTTGCATTATCAAGTTCAACAGGGAATGTCCGTATGAATGAGCATGGACAAAAAATCGGGGATGGGCTGTATTGTTTTTATCCTCGCCCTGACGGAATATGTAAATATAGAAGCATCGATTATCCTCAATGAGTATCATTACTTAAGCCGAACCAAGCGTTTCTGGGGAGACACAAACA
This sequence comes from Candidatus Sumerlaeota bacterium, assembly GCA_016928995.1. Classification (GTDB taxonomy): domain Bacteria; phylum Sumerlaeota; class Sumerlaeia; order JAFGJS01; family JAFGJS01; genus JAFGJS01. The sequence continues at coordinate 42,620 of JAFGJS010000094.1, forward strand.
GCTCGGCCCGCAGAACTACAAGTTCAAAAGTCATCTTGCCAAGTCCCAAAGACATCTTGAGTATCTTCCAGGTATTTCCAAAAAGCCAGCGGGACGCTGACGCTACATGTTTTCAACGATCTGCTAAAAGATAAATGTCGCCATCGATCAGGATCGATGCGTCTATTAAAGGCGCATTGCTTGCTTGCAAAGCGTTCGGGGCGTTTGCAGAATGCTTACGCTATGAACGAACCGGAATTGACTTTAAATCCTGAGATCGCGACTCCCCGAGCGGCGGCGAATACGTCTCTACGGCCGGCGGTGGAATGGACGATTGCGGCGGCGCTGTGCCTGATCGGGCTGTTTGTGCGTATCTGGCGTATTGATGCGATTCCGCCGGGGCTCTGGATGGACGAGGCGATCAACGGCCTGGACGCGTTCCACGTCCTGACGTCCGGGAAATGGCCGATCTTTTTTCAACACGAGGTTTATCCGCGCGAACCGCTTTATATCTATCTGATCGTGCCGTGGGTGAAGCTGCTCGGCGCCACGCCGCAGGCGATCCGGCTGACGAGCGTGATGATTGGCGCGCTGACGCTCCCTATCGCCTACCTGTTTTTCCGCGAGTGGTTCGGCTGGCGCACGGCGCTGACGGCGCTGGCCTGCCTGGTGTTTCTGCGCTGGCATGTGCATTTCAGCCGCACGGGCTTCCGCACGATCCTCTCGCCGCCGTTCCTCTTGCTCGGATTTTACTTTCTGCATCGCGGTCTGCGGCTGGAGCGAATGCGCGAGTATATCTTCGCGGGCGTCGCGTTCGGACTCGGTTTTTACACCTATCTTTCGTTCCGGCTCGCGCCGCTGGTCGGGATCATTTGGCTGGGGGGCTACGTCGCGCTGAACCGCAAGGCGCTGCCGCAAGGCTTCGGCAAGGGTCTGGCGGCGATGTTCGCGGCGGCGCTGCTGACTTTCACGCCGCTGGGCGTCCATTACCTGCGCGTGCCGTATCACTTCACTGGCCGGGCGGACATGGTCTCGGTTTTCGGCGGAGACAATGACAGAACGCTGGGCATGAACCTGATTCAGACGGCGCTCAACGCGCGCGACGTGGCGCTGATGTTCGGCGTGCGCGGCGATGGCGTGGCGAAGCACAACGTGCCCGCGCGGTATGCACCGCGAACCGACGGCGTTCAAGTGGAAAAACCGCCGATGCCGGTGTTCGATCCGTTGACCTCCATCGTTTTTTACTGCGGGCTAATGGCGCTGTTTATTCAATTGTGCCGCTGGCGGCGCGACGTGGCGGCAGCGCATGCGGCGTTGCTGATGCTGGCCTGGCTGGGCGTCATGTCGTTGAATTCGATCCTCTCCAACGATCCGCCGAATCTGCTGCGCACCGTGATTATGACGCCGGCCGTCGCGTTGACATTGGCGATGGGTTTCCTTGCAATCTACGACCTGCTCGCACAACGATTCAGCCGGAAATGGATCCTGAGCGCATTGCTGGCGCTGGTTTTTCTCGGCTATGCGGGAAACCAGATGTGGGCTTATTTTTCTCTTTATCCGCGATGTCTGCGCATCTGGGATTTCAATTCCGACCGTTGGCAAATAGGACAGCTGGCCGCGCGAGAATCGGAGTTTTTTGAGGTTCACATGCCGTCCGACTGGCTGTATCATCCGACTGTGGAGTACGCCTTGTTATCAGCTAAGGGCGAAGCGCACGAATTGAAATTGCCGGAATCCTTGATGGCGCCGGAGGCGGACGATCAGCCCTTGAATCCCAAACCGCGTTATCTGATCTACACGGACTGGACCGGGATCCGGCGGGACATCCACCAGCTTTTTCCCCGCGCGCGTGAAGCGGCGCATATGGATGAATATCGGAAGCCGTACGCTTATTCAATACAACTGATCTACCCGGAGCTGAAACCGCAAACAGCACGCGACGCATTGACACAACGATTCAAAGATCGCCTTGGTAAAGCGGTCTATCCGGAGCGATAAACGATGAAAACAAATCCACATACAAACACCTCTTTTCTTTTGCTTACGTTCATCCTGACGGCGTTGCTGGCGGGCTGCCTCGACGTGGAAGAATACCTGGCGCTGCCTTCGCCCGACGGGCGTAAACTGCTGGTTCCCGGCCTGCAATACGATTCCGATACGAGCCAGCCGATAGGCGAAATCCTGCTGGCGGCTCCGATTCCTGGCGTGGAAATCGACGACTCATTTTCCTCGCCGCTCTGGCGCCATGAGCCGGAATCGGACGATGACAAGCAGCTCGACGCGCCGTTGCGTTTCATCGGCGAGGTGGAACTGGCCGACGGCTGCGGCTGGTTGAGCGATTCGCGGCATGTGGCGTTTTGCCGGCGCACGGACGGCAACGAAGATATTTGGCTGCTGGACACCGCGGCGGAGTATGAGAAGGGCCAAGTGCATCGCGCCACGTCACACCTTGCGCGCGACTGGAACCCGGTTCCCGAACCGGGCCGGATGTCGCTGCTGTTTGTGTCCAATCGCAACGGCGATGCGGATATCCTGCGCTTGCGGCTCGACCGGCTCGGTCGGAACGACGCCGTGGAGCCGGTGGTCGTTGCGCCGCAGGATCAGCTCGCGCCAACACTTTCCACGGATGGCCGCTGGTTGTTTTACGTCTCATACGAGCAGGTGCGGCCGATGGGATTCGTGCGGGAGCTGAAAACCGGGAGAACCGTCGTCGTTCCCGGAACGCTCGACGCCGAGGGCTATCCGCCGCAATGGATCGCCTGGCCCGCGGGCTCCAGTGAATTTTACTTCGCGCGGGAGGCCGGAGACGGCTGGAACTTGACGGGCTGCAATCCGCTCGCTGCGACACCGCAGACACAACTGCGCGATGTGATGGAACTACCAGACGCGCCTCAACGGCTGGCCGCGACGGATAGGGCGGATGAATTCCTCTTCACCGGAAAATCCGGCAAGGCATGGCTCTTGCTTATCAACCGGGAAAAACCAGCGGCGCAGGAGCTAAAGTTCGAAGGACTGCGCGTCCACGATGTGATTCCCTTCGCGGACGGCAGGCGCGCGACATTGATGGCCGGGGCGTGCGCCGGATTGGCGCGGGCGCCGTTCGAAAAGATCGACCAGCGCGTCGATATGCTGGCCGGTTTAAAGGCCGAAGTTGGAGATCGTTCGCCGTTGGACAGCATGAAATGGGTCATGGAACTGCATGCGCAGGGCTTTGAACGGGAGGCTCGCGATTTTTTCGACTCGTGGATCGACGTCTGCAACGAAGATGTGCGACGGCATTTCCGCATGGAATACGCTCGCTGGCTGGTCGCGGCGGGAGAGCCGGACAAAGCGCTCAAGTCGATGGACGAATGGCTGGTCCGCCTGTCGATGGACGAAGGCGACGTGTATGAGTTGGGCTTCGACGAAGCCCTGGTTTATGAGAACCAGGGCGCCAAGGCGTTTCGCTCGCTGGAGCGGCTGGCCTTGCGCGGCCAATTGAAAGCGGAAGACCGCATTCGCGCGTTGCAGTTGCTGGCGAGCGTGGAGTTCGATGTGTACAAGCAATTCGGCGCGGCGGAGCGCTACTATAAACAGGCGGAAGTGCTGCACCGCGCCAGCCAGATCAAAGAGCCGCTGAAACTCGACGACCGCATGCGAACATTAGCCACTGAAAATCTGGATTTGATCGAGGCGATGAGCGATTACTTCGAGGCGTCAAAGGAACGCCGCATTCGCTTTGAAAACATACAGCCGCCCCGGCGATTGGCGCCGGAACGTGATTTCAAGATGCTGCTGACCGCCGTGCGGACCGCGCCGGATTTCGCGCCCGCGCTGGAGCGGCTGCCTTTGGCCGCGCAGTCGGAAAAGGATCGCGAAAAGGCGGTGAAGACGCTGCTCTCCATCGAATCAAGCAGCCCGACGTTGATTCTGCGCATGCTGCTCGAACTGGACGATGTGGATGCGGCGCGCGATTACCTGTTGAAGAATACAAGAAGCGTTGTGCAAAACACAGAAGTGCAAAACGAGCTGCACAAACTATTGCGGCAAATCATCACAGTACAGCCATGGCCGGCGGATGCAACAGACTCCGAGCGCTGGGAATTGTTATGGGATGAAAAAACCTTGGAAGCCATCTCGCAATATTTACCGCAATCGTCCCAGCATTTGTCTGTCGCAGTGAACCTCCGCCGTGCGATGGCAAGCGGTGACACGGCGCAGATCGACGATGCAATGCGCGTGGCGTCGTCGTATTTCCTACAGGCCGCCCAACAAAAAATCGATGTGACCGGCGGACTGATACTGATGGCTTGCTGCACGGGTCAAGAGCATTGGGAGCGCTTCCGCTTCAAAGAGGCTTATACGCAATTCGACTCCGCGCGGCAACTCTTGGCGCAGGCCTACGCGATACAGACCAAAGACGATGCGCCTCTGCTGGATGCGGCGGAGTATCGCGAACAGAAAATCTGGCTGGACGCCCACGCCGCGCTGATGAAACAGGCGCCGCGCATGGGCAAGCCGTATATCAAATTCATGCAAATCACCAGTCCGTTGCGCAAGGCGCGCTATGCCGGAAAAATCGATCCGGATGTCGCTCATCAAATGGCGCAATATTCGCTGACCGCATTGAGCGCGACGGATGATCCGCAGTTGCAGGCGCTTTGTCTGCTGGCCGCGGCTGACGCCTATGATACGTTGAATCATCCTCGCATCTCCGCGGCCTGTTGCCGCCGGACGCTGGAGTTGAAGCCCACGATGCCGTTGCGGCTCATGGCGCATTGGCGCTTGCTGCAAAACGCCGAACGCGAGGGCGACACGTGGCTCGTGCGTCAACATATGGCCTCCATCCGAGAGCAAATTCCCGGCGATCGACTGTTGCAGGCGCTGTTTGCGGAGGATCAGCCATGAAGATTCTGAGCATGCGCACGCGATTTATTCTGCTTTGCCTGGCGTCGATTGCACTGCTCGGATTCGCGCTGGCCGTCGTGACAGGCTACGCCGTGCATCGGAAGCGCATGGCCGTCGAGTATGAAACGCGCCGCCTCATCCAGGTAAACGGCCAGAAACTTGTGCGTCAATTGGAAGAGACACTCTCCAAGGAATCGGCTAGCGAACAAGAGTCAAAACCCAGCCGCGTGAGCGATAGCGCGCTGGCGGCGCTGCGCAAGCACCTGGAAAGCATGGATCAGCCCTTTAAGGTTTATTATCGCATCGAAGACCTGAGCGGAAAACACAGCATCGAGCATGAGATCATCTCGCTCACGCCAAACACCGCAAGCGCCAGCAACGATCCGCCAGACACGGTGCATTCGGAGCGTTTCATGGTGCATTGGAACGAACAGGAAGTCGGCGAATTGGTGGTCGGCGCCACGGAGGAGATGGTGCTCGAACAGATTCGGGAATACGGCTCGGATATTTCAACAGTTCTCACGATGCTCACCGCGGCGATGTTCGTGCTGATGGTCGCCACATTTTATCTGCTGTGGAAGGCGTTTCAGCATTGGATGCAGCTCGAGCACGACCGCGAGCGTCAGGAGCGCATGGCCTACATCGGCACGCTAGCCGGAGGATTGGCGCATGAAATCCGCAATCCACTGAACGCGATGAATATCAATCTGGATTTAATCCGCGAAGAGCTGGAGGATCCGCGCGAGGATTTGCGGCAGCGCACCGGGGAGATGATCTCGCTGTTGCAAAACGAGGCGCGGCAGCTGAACCATACGCTGAGCGACTTTTTATCGTACGCCATGCCGCGCAATGACGTCATGGGCGCCTGCGATATCGCGGCGGTGGCGCGCCAGACCGCGGCGCTGCTGCGGCCGGAGTATGAGCGCAAAGGCGCCGAGCTGCACGTGGAAGCGCCGGACAACCTGACGCTGCTGGGCGGCAGCGAACGATTGAGCAAGGCGCTGGCCAATCTGCTGCTCAACGCGTTACAGGCCATGCGGCCCGATGACGAGGACGATTCCGCGCAGCAGGCGACGGCGAGGACGGATCTTCGCGTCAAGCAAAACGGCGAGACATGCGTGATCGACGTGCGCGACACCGGACCGGGCATCTCTCCCGACCAGCGCGAGAAGGTGTTCGAAGTTTTTCACTCGACCAAAAAAGGGGGATCCGGCTTCGGTTTGGCCATCGCGTTGCGCACCGTGGAGTCCCATGACGGCGCGCTGCGCATCATGGATGTGCCCGAAGGCGAAACCGGCGCATGGTTTCGCATTGAACTCCCGATCCGCAAGGCGGGAAACTGAACTTTCACCTGGAGCGAAACATGAGCCTGTGCGAACGCATCGAACATGACTCCCGGCGGCTGGAAGCGCTGATCGGGGCGCTGGAGCAAATGGAGCGCGAAATGGAGGCATTACGCAAAAGCGTCGAGTACCATAAACGCAATTATTTCTCCACCGAAGAGCACGATCAGATTGAAAATCTCCTCTTTCGTTACAACGGCTGCCGGACGGAGCTGTGGCGCATGCTCAACGAATACCGCGAGTGGATCCGCGGAATCGAAGCGCCGCTGGACCGGGCGCGCGCGTTCCTGATCGGCTACGCGGCGTCGCTCACGCTGTACTACTTCGGCGGGCGCGTGGCACAGTCCTTTCTGCGCTCCGAGGCCGTTCGGTCAAAGCTCAACGAACGCTTCTTTCGCTCCGGCATCGAGGCCGGCAGTTTTGATCAGCTTTTTCAGAACCTGACCGATCCGGCGAACTTGCGCGATCTGGAAACGACGAAGGAAATCTTCAGCGAGGCGCTGAACGACAGGGAGTCCACGCTCTCGCGCCTGCGTGAGGAAGACGCGAAAAGCGCGAAATGGATGCAGCGGATCTTTGAACTGCAAATCCGCATCGAGCCGTTGCGCGACGCGATTCTGCGCGATTCCTCGCTCGTTTCGCCCTCCGTGCGCAACGCCCTGCGGCACAATGAAATCGTCAAACACGCGCGCTCCATGCTGCAGGCCGGCATGAGCCGCCTGGAAGCCTTGCGGGCGCTGGTGTTCGACCGCGGAGGCCATCTGCGCGCGCCGCTCGCGCGTTCGCTGGAGTTCGACGACGCGGAACTCGAGGCGATGCGCAAGCTGCTGCGCCCCGGCGACCTGGTATTCACATACACCGAAGGCTTCATGAGCAACCTGTTTCTGCCCGGCGTGTTCAAGCACGGCATCACCTACGCCGGATCGCCGCAGGAGCGCCGCGCCGCAGGAGTCACACAGCCGCCGGACGGCGCGCCCGAGGAGTTGCATACGCGTTTCATGGATGCGCTGAACACCGAACGGCTGCCTGACGGACGGATGGCGAATCAGGTGGAAGCCATCGCCGAGGGAGTGATCCTGAATTGCTTCGACACGAATGCGCGTAAAAATTGCAACCGCATGACGGCGCTGCGTCCGCGCATCTCGGACGCCGAACGCGCGCGGTTCCTGGCGAACGTGTTTCGCTTCGTCGGCAACCGCTACGACTTCACGTTCAACTTCAACGACGGCAGCTGCCAGAGCTGCACCGAGGTGATCTACCGCAGCCTGAACAAACTGGGGCGGGTGAATTTTGCATTGACGCCGCGCATGGGCCGCCCGACGCTTTCGGCGGACGATATCATCCGCCACGCGTTGCCGTCGGACGCGCAATCGCTCGATTTCATCTTCCTCGCCGAACGCGACGATTCCCGCGAGGGAAACCGATGCAAATTGCATACCGGCGCGCAGGGTTACGAACGATTGGTTGACTTGATGCGCGAATCAAATGGATCATGACTCATGCGGATAATTCACTTCAGCGACTTGCACGTTTGGCGGATGCGGCTCGATTGGGACTTATATCCGCGGCGCTTCCTGGGGCTGGCGAACCTGGCGCTGAACCGAGCGCGCGTGTTCCCTCATCGCGTGGCGGAGCGGCTGGCGCGACAGTTGACCGAGGAAGAAGCGGACGCCGTGATCTTCTCCGGCGACCTGACCACTACTTCATACTCCGGTGAATTCGACCTGGGCCGAAAGCTGATGACGCCGTTAATGGAGAAGTACGGCGACCGATTCCTCACGATTCCAGGCAACCATGACCGCTATACGCCGCGCGTGACACGCGAACGCTGGATGGAACAGCGTTTTTTGCATGGCGAACAGAAGCGCGTGGCGCTGCGTTCGTTGAGCGAGAAGCTTTCCGCGCTGCTGATCGACGCCTCGTTCCCACAGCTGATTTGGGCGCGCGGAAAAATTGATGCGGAAACGCTGGACGCGATCAGCGCATTGCTGGAAAACGAAAAACAAAACAAACGCGACGTGATCGTCGTCTGCCATTATCCCATCGCCTACCCTCAGCGGCTGGGCGGACTGCATCGTGCGCTGGACGGACATGGCTTGATCGGCGAAGCGATGCTGCGCGAGCGGATCGACCAGCCGCCGGTCGTCGCCTATCTGCACGGCCATGAGCATCGGCGTTGGGCGGTGCGGTTGAATCGCATCGTCAGCCTGAACGCAGGCAGCGCAGGCAAACTTTCCTCACGACCTGCCGACGGACCGGGCTATATTTCCTTCAACATACAGAACGGCGTTGTGGAAAATGTGGAAGCCGTTTATCTAAGGGCGCCTGATTTCGAGGAATGGACGCGCCGCAATCTCGAAATTGAACCTCTTTAATCCTTCGTGTTTGTACGCTCCAAGGCCAGGCTAGCGGAAAATTGGCTGTCATTGCTTTCAGCGCGGATGATTAATTTGTTGACGACAGATATTTATTTTGTCACTGTTGTGATCAAATTATTCAATCAACGGCAATATTGGAGGATAGCAGCAAGATGGAATTTAGAAAACGCAAACCTTATCTGGAGCAGGATGTGTGGGTCGCGATTGTATCGGCTTATCAACGTTTTTACCCGACCTACGTCGCGCTGTTCCGGCGTTTCGGACTTTCTCCCGAACAATATAATGCCCTGCGCATCCTGAACGGAGCGGGCGAGGAAGGCCTGCCGGTGAAGGCTATCGCCGCTCGCATGCTGCATCGCACTCCGGACATCACCCGGCTGATCGACCGGCTGGAGCGCGCCGAGCTCGTGGAGCGCAATCGCACCGCGCTCGACCGCCGCGTTGTGATGGTCACCCTGACTGAAAAGGGGCTCGAACGGCTGGATAACATCGACGAGCCGTTGCGCGAGCTTCACTTTCAAAATTATCACCATATGGATCCGGAAATCCTGCGCAACGTCACGGAATTCTTGAATCAACTGCAGCCTGGCGAACAAAAAACAGAACGGCTATAAATTTCACTGCGCAAGGAACCGCCAGCGTCAAATCCGAAGCAGGTTCTGCATGATGTTTCACACATTGTGTCATCGCCATCAACGACAGCGGCTTGGAATCGTTGTCACAACGGCGCTCATCACATTAGGAAGCGCGCTTTGCATCAGGGCGGAGACGAATTCAATTGTCTCCGCCGATTTCTCGTCGAGCGGCACATTGGTCGTGTTCATCAGCAGCGCGGATCAAAATCAACAGCGGGAATTTTACGAACAATGGCTGCCGCAAATCGAGGCGACGGCCTTGATGCTGAATACGCAGGTGTGCATGCACAACGTATCCAACGGCTCGCCCGAGGAGATGACGATCACACCATCGATTTATTTCCAGAATGCTCGCGGACGCTCGCTGTTTACCGGACGCTATACGCAGCTTGAACAGATCGAGCGTTTCATCCTCGACGCCCGAGCGAATCCATTGACGGAAGTTCAAACCGAGCATGAAAACGTACCTGTATGGCTGAGCGGCCGCGCCGCCGTTCTCGCGCCGTTCAAAATCTCCCGTTTTCACAGCGAGGATTCCAAACCCGCCGAGCTCAATGAAGTTGAATTTTTCCAGCGCGCGCATGAAGCTGTGCTGAAGTGCATGCGGAAATTCGAACCGATGAAAACCTTCACGGCGCGACGCATCGACCGGTGTTTTCAAATGGAGTTTGAGCCCACCCGGCTGTCCATGGGAAAACTCGGCGTCGGCGTGGCGCTGTTTTCACCGTTCGACAGCATCCAACCGGTGTTCCGGCAAGAGCCGGAGCAATTGCAGGGAGAATGGAGCGAATGGGAAGAGCTGTTTCAACGCGCCGCGCGCCTGCTTGAAGAGCAAATTTTCCATCAGATGAGCAACTCTGAAACCGGCGACGCGTTCCTGCCCGTGCCCATTCATGCCCCGATAAGGAGTTGGGATCAATTAAACCTGTCTTTGCCTGCTGCGCTGGAAAGCCGCGATGCTACTAAATGAAACGCGTTACGCCCCCCGCCTACGATGATTTCGAGCCGGACGACCGAAGAAAAAAAGCAAAACGATCAACACAATCGTAGCAACGAGAAGGATAGCGATATTCAGCGGAAAAGCCCCGCCGGACGCGCCGCTTGGCGAATCGGACGCCCGCTCCTCCCAGGGACGTATGCGCGCAATTTTCAAATCGCCGTGGGACGTCTTGCAGGGCGCAATCACGCCGTCATTTGCACACAGCAGAGCCAGCGGATACGCCGGGGGGCGCTCCATCGCGACACGCCAGGCGTCATGCTGCGGACGCCATTCCCGTGCGCCCGGCTCCAAGGTGAAGTAATTGCGCTCAGGATTCTTGTAAAAGTCGTAATAATAAAGCCGCCCGCCGGGATCGGTGAAGCCAAACGTCTCCCCAATCGGGGCAGGCAGATCAGGCAATGCCGTCCACTTATTCCGCCTCGGAAAATAACACCAGGCTTTTGCGGATCGGGCAAAAGGCTGATTCTGTTGTTCCGGCTGCGGCACGATGCCGCCGGCGAGATACAACGCGCCGTCCGACGCCAGCAGCACGGGCGAGATGCGCGGCTTGCCGCTCCAAGAGGCAAGTTCGGACCACTTTCCCTTTGCCGTATCATATTTCCATAAGGGCGTTGCGCCCGCGGATTCAGGATTGTTCGATTCGCCGCCCGCGAGATACAACGCTCCATCGAGCATCGCGGCGCCCATGCCCATGCGCGCCGACGGCATGGATGGGAGTATCCGAAGTTCCAGCTGTTTTTGGACCGCGTTCCACTCCACTTCCAGCAATGCGTCCAGCTCGCCATCCGCGTTAAGTCCGCCCGCGAAATACAAACTCTTGCCGTCTCCCGCCACGGCTCCTCGCGCGGCTGGTTGCGGAAGACTCCCCATCAACGCCAATTCCCAATGCTGATCTGCGGCGCTTTGGGTATAAACCCGCGTCGCGCTGCTGAAGGCGTCCTGATGAAAAAGATCCACGCCTTTGCCGCCGGCGATGATTAACGCGCCGTTGGACATGCCCGCGAATGGATAGCGCATAAACAGCTTTTCGCCGCCCTGCTCCACATCCTGCCAGATGATTGCCGGATCGGCCGGCGATGTCTGCGCCGTTGCGCTCGCGGTCAAGCCGATGACGGCGAGCATCAAATAAAATAGAACGATGGCTTTACGCATGGATGAACGTCCGTAACTAAGGGTGTCGAGATTGCCCAAGCAGCCGCTGCGGATAAAAGATAGCGCTCCGCCGTGCATTATTCCTCTTGTGCGCCGGAGTAGTATTTGGCTGTGCGAAAGTTCAGTGTAAGCGGCAAACCTTCCAGCATGCGGCCCGCATCTGAACGAATGCGCCGGTCCAGCCGCACTGTGTAACTCGTGTCTTCCTCCCAATGCGTATGAAGACGGCAGACCGTCCAACCCGTGCCGGGATGAATGCTTATTTCGATGCGCGGTTTGACGCGCACATGCGGACGAATATCGAACATGCCCTCACGCAACGTGTCTGGATCCACTTTGCAGTTGAAATAAATCCGCAACGCCGAATCGCTTTCATCCAGCACAGCTTGCGCCGAATCCGATGCGGGCCAACTGGAAATGACCGCCGGACCGCTCATGAAGAAACCAAACGCATAGTCTTCTTCCATGCCCAGACCGTCGAAATCCGCAGCTTCCTTGCCGATGGTGACGAGATAGCGCTGATTGAACTCCAGCGGAGGACGCGCCGATGCGCCGCCGTAAAGTTCGATATAGAGCAGGTCGAAATCGCTTTGCTCATGCTGTTTGCCGATGTAGGCGCGGAAACTCACATCCGGCTGGATCGTGATGCTGTTCAACACGCTGTCCGGCTGCATTTTCTTGCTGAAACGCACGAGCACCGGCACGCGCTCCGTCAGCAGCACGTCGCGCTCGCCGTTGCCGGGGCTGGTCGTCATCACGCGCGGCCGGTCGAAAATCCGCTCCAGCGTCACGGGTTCAAGTTCCAGCGCCTCTCCGGCTTCGAGCGCCAGATTGGTGAGTTGCAACGTTTGATATCCAGCCAGTTGGAAATTCATGGCGTACTGCCCCGCAGGCACGTTGTCGAAACGGAACTTGCCGCCTGTATCGGTCAGCGAGGTGTACGATGTGCCCAACAAGCCGACAATAATTCCCGACAAGTTCGAAGGATTATCCGACAATAAAACGCTGCCGAAGATCTTCCCCGGTCCATCCGCTTGTTCCTGTTCCGGCTTCAGCGTGATTTCCAGTCCCATCGCGCTTCGTTGCGACAAATCAAGACGGAATGGTTGACTCGCGATGTACCCCGGCGCCCAGGCAAGCAAGGCGTATTCACCCGGCTCAATGCCAGTCAGGGTGAAATTCCCCGCCGCGTCCGGATGCTCCGCGTATTGCGTGTTTTCCAGCCCGATGATCGCCTTGCCCATCGCTTCTGGCGATGCGTCGCCGCCAAGCAATGCAAGCCTGCCCGTCACCGTGCGCAGCCCGTCGTCCGATTCGGCCGATTCGACTTCATCGCCGCCGTTTTCGCCGCTACGGGCGAGCATCAGCGCCGGTCCGGTTTCGATCATTCCCTCGCGCACTTCCAGCTCGCGCTGCTCATTCAAATAGCCCCGGCGCGAAAAGCGCAGCATGTACCGTCCCGGCAACATGTTGATGGAGCGATAGGAACCGTCTCTCATCGTGGCCAGACGTGTCACGACGCGCCCTTTTTGATCGTACACGCTGACCATCACGCCTTCATGACTGTCTTGATCCTGAAGCATCGCCACGCCGCGAAAACCGCCCAATTCGGAGGCGCTCAGCGCCATATCCGGCTCAATCAGCCAGGTCTCCAATGCCACGGGAGAAACGGCGTCCTCCGCCAGCGTGAAGGATGTCAGTTGGGTGTCCTCCATGCCGAAGCGCTGCGCGTGCAGCATGTAGGTTTGACCGGCGCTCAGGTCATCCAACACGAACCGGCCATCCAGATCCGTCACGCAAAAATGCGGTGTGCCGGGGATATAGACCATCGTGCCTTGATGCGCCGGCTGCCCGGCGACGCGAACGTGCCCTGTGACTGCGATCAGTTTCGAACGAGCAGGAGGCAAACCCGGCTGTGCGCCTGAAGCTTGCGGGGCGGGTTTTTTACACCCGCCAAGCATCAGGATCGCCACAGCCCCCAGGGCCGCGCAAAGGCATGCTATGCGTCGAGTCGCCGTCATTTGACGTTATTGCTCCGTCGCGGCCTGAGCGGCATCAGACTCGGCCCATTCGATTTGGATTTGCGGCATGATCTGATCCCGGACTTTCGGAATCAGCGATTCCAACTGGCTCCGCGCCATAATGTTCACCACACGCTCCTTCACGTCCTCGAACTTCTCGGATTCGCCAGGCGTTTTTTGCACCAGCCAGAGCAAAATCAATTCGTCATCGAGCCACTGCGGGCCATATAAATAGCCGACGTTCAGCCCTGAAAGTTCGCGGCCCAAAGTCTCGCCGCGATAATTCGCTTCCACGTCCTTCAAGATTGCGCCGTGCAAGCCGCCTTGTTCCGGCTGCTCCACAAGTTCCTTGGCCTTTTTTTCCACAGCCTCTAACGAATTCAATTCCATCGCAAGCGTCCGCATCTCATCCAGCATGGCCTGCCGCTCACGTTCATGCGCATCCGCCGGGATCTTGCGGGAAATTTCAATGATATCGTAGCGATCCGGGACGTTGAAAACCTGCCGGTTTTTCTTGAAAAACTCTTGAGCCGCCGCGTCATCCGTCTCAAACAGCGCAATCGCGCGAGTCATTTCGTAATCGATATAGAGTAGAAAGTCATTCGCCAAACGCATGATTTCAGCATAGCGCGGACTATCCCAATAATCGTTGCGGTCCATATGCGCATTCAGTGCATGCTCCATCAGCATACGATTACGGTAGATTAATTCCTTGCGCTGTTCCACCGCGCCGGGAACCTTGCCCTTCGAATCGTAACGTAAATCCTTCCATCGATATTGCAAATCGCCGAGTTCAGCTACAACAGTTTCAGGATCGTTGGTCTCCAAGGCCAACGCCTCCTCATTGAACTGAATGCCGGCGGCGGTCATCGCCTGCTGATAAAATTCCCTTTCAACCTCTTGCTTGCGCAGGTTCAAGAGAATGGTGCGAATTTGCGGCGCCACTTGCTCGACGGAAGCCGATGTCGCTTTATTTTTCTGCACAACCTTGATGATCTGATAGCCGTGCTTGGTTTCCAGAACGGCGCTCACTCCGCCCACGGGCAATTCCATCGCCGTATTGAAAATCACGTCCAACATCGGCGCGTCGCCCTGGGGGAACGGCCCCAGCACTTCGCCCTTGCGCTCGGATTCGGAATACTCACGCGCGAGCTTGCCGAAATCGCCGCCTTTGCCCAGCTGATCGACTTCCTGTTTGATCGATTCCATGCGCTTGCGCACTTCCGCCTTTTTCTCCGCGTTCATCGGAGCCAGCACGAGCATGCCCGAGGTCAGCGCAACGGCCTCCTTCACGCCCTCGCCGTCCGTATGCGGAACGGCTTCCTCCGCCAGCGTCTGGTGCGGCCGCTCCTTGCTGCGAATCAGTTCCTTCTTTTCCACGTCGCCGCTGATTTTCTCCGCGATCGACTCAAGTGTGTCGCCATCCTGCACCTTATATTCCTCATAGGTCATGAGAAAAATATTCTGGATGAAGAACTGCACGGGTTTGTTGTAATCTTCACGGTGCTCTTCATAATATTTTTGAATTTCTTCGCCGTTCACGGCGCCCGCCAGCGCTTTCCGGCGAATTTCCTCGTTAAGCATCGCCCGCGGGATGTACTTCATGAGCTGCGTTAAATAGAGCAATCGGTTGCGCGCGATGCTGCCCTGTAAATCGTAATCGGGATCATTCTTCGCCTTGATCGCCATCAGCTCGCGGTACGCATACTCCAGCGTCGCCGGTTTCAACGTCGTTTCGAAATCGCCGTTCAGGATTTCCTCGATTGATTTGCCGGGAACAAGCGGCTGCAACGCATGCAAAATAACCAGGTCCGGCTTAATCAGATCCGCCATCTGATCCGCGACGGGATCATGCATGCGCGCGATAACCTCGCCGGAGGCTGTCCCCTCCTCCTGCGCATGAAGATTTCCAGCGGATAAAGTCAGCAATAGCGCGGCCAATAGCGCAGTTGCAGTCGTGCTCGAAAGCATCAGGTGTCTTCCACTCATGCCCAAACATCCTTTCTTGATCATGCGGCGGAGCGCTCCGCCAGGTTTGTTCTCGCGCCCGTGTGAATGCCTTATTCTTGATAAAAGAAACAGGCATGCAAGGGATTTCTGCCGTTTCATGCGCGTGAGGACGCATCTCAAATCTGTCCAGGTGTAACGCTTCTTGCTCTTGCTCTTGCTCATGATCTTGCTCTCAACCGGGCATGGACTATGAATTCCAAACAGAAAACCTGAGAGCCGACACTACAGGCGAAAAATGCATGACAACGTTGCGATTTCGGAGCAAGAGCAAGAATTGACATTGGCAAAGCCAAGACGCGCCCGGTGCATATTATAGACGCCTGCGGGTGATGGGATCGCTGAAACATCATCTGACTCGTTCATATTCCGCCAATACTTTTACATTTCAGCAAAGTCCATATTGATAGCATTGCCACGTAGAAAACAGTGTAAGGCGAATCAATGATTGAAAGACTGATGCGTTTATGGTAGCTCATTTGTTAAATAAATACGGAAAGGATCATAATGAAACCGACATTCAGACTTGTGACATTAATCTCCTGCGCGATTCTATTTCATACCTCGTCCGCGCGGTGCGAGCGAGTCATGGAACGGCTGGATCGTGGTGTCGTGGCCGTCAGGCAGGAAGCGCAGGGAACATATATTGGTTGGCGCCTGCTGGGCGCGGATTCTCCGGATGTGGCCTTTAACGTGTACCGGGATGGAGTCAAGTTAAACGAGACTCCCTTGCGGGATTCAACGAACTTCATCGATCCCAAAGGCGCGCCTGAGTCAAGCTACACCGTTCGCGCCGTCGTTGGAGGCAAGGAACTCGCAGACTCCAAGCCCGTCAAGGCATGGCCTCAGCAATATCTTGAAATCCCCCTGACTCCACCCACCAGCGGGGCGTTGCCCAGCGGAGAAGAATATAGTTATTCTCCGGGCGATGCGTCGGTTGGCGATCTGGACGGCGATGGCGAATATGAGATCGTATTGAAATGGGAAGGCGCCTCGCAAGACAGCGCCCGCGGCGGTTACACCAGCCCGGTGATCCTGGAAGGATTGAAATTGGACGGAACCTCGCTCTGGAAAATCAACCTGGGCCACAATATCCGCGCCGGCGCGCACTATACGCAATTCATCGTTTACGACCTCGACTCGAACGGCAAGGCGGAGGTCGCCTGCCGCACCGCCGATGGCGCCTATGACGGACGGGGCATGGTCATCGGCGATCCGTCGGCGGATTATCGCGACGAGGGCGGCCGCATCAACACAGGGCCGGAGTTCCTGACCATATTCGACGGCGAAACCGGCGTGGAACTGGCCAGCGCGCCGTATGAACCGGCTCGCGGCAATGTCATGGATTGGGGCGATGGATACGGCAACCGGTGCGATCGGCACCTGGCTTGCGTGGCGTATCTTGACGGCGAACGCCCCAGCCTGATCATGGGCCGCGGATATTACGGCGGCCAGGGCGGGAATAACGCAAAAAACGCCGTCTCCGCCTGGAACTGGCGTGACGGGCAACTGACCAACATCTGGAATTTCGTCGCGAACAACGAGCAAAATAAGGAGTATGTCGGACAGGGTTCGCACAGCATCGCCGCGGGCGACGTGGACGGCGACGGCAAGGACGAGATCATGTACGGCGCCTGCGCCATCGACGACAACGGCGCGGGACTGTACTCCACGCGTCTCGGCCACGGCGACGCGCACCATTTCGGCGATCTGGACCCGTCCCATCCGGGCTTGGAATTCTACATGCCGCACGAATACGCCAATGCTGGCGGCAGCCCCGGCGTCAGCTTTCGCGACGCGGGCACGGGCGAGGTGCTCTGGAGCATCCCTGTGGATCGGCGTGCGGACGTGGGTCGCGGCGTTGCGGCCGATATCTCTGCCGAACATCCTGGCGTGGAATGCTGGGCCGCCAAGGGGTTGGGCCTGTTCGACTGCAAAGGCGAAAACATCGGCCCGAAACCGTCGTCGATCAACTTTCTGATCTGGTGGGACGCCGATCCCCTGCGCGAACTCCTCGATGGCAATTGGATCGGCAAATTCGCTCCGGGCGAAGAGCACAACACGCGCATGCTGCTTGTCGCGGAAGAATGCGAATCCAATAACTGGACCAAGGCGACTCCCTGCCTGAGCGCCGACATTCTCGGCGACTGGCGCGAGGAGGTGATCTGGCGTACGAAGGACAACGCCCATCTGCGGATCTACACCACGACTGATTTGACCGGCATGCGCCTGCCCACGCTGATGCACGATCCGATTTACCGTATGAGCATCGCCTGGCAGAACGTCGCCTACAACCAGCCGCCGCACACCGGCTTCTTCCTCGGCGACGGCATGACGCCCCCGCCCTGGCCCAAGATCGTCTGTCCAGGAAAATAGCGGCTTGACACCCTCCTCCTGTTAATGTATAGTCATACTATACATTAACAGGAGCAATCGCCATGAAAGCCAGCATCGTTGATTTGCGCTATAATATGCGCGACGTAATCAAGGCGCTTGATCGCAACGAGGATGTGACGATCCTCTATCGCGGCCGCCCCAAGGGCGTCATCAAGCCCCATGATTCCAACAGCGAAAAAAAAGTCGCCAAGCATCCTTTTTTTAATATGAATCCCGGCGGCAATTCCGTGGAAGAACAGATGGAGCTCCTGCGGGGAGGGAGGCATCGTGATCTTTGACACGGATGTCTTCATCTGGATTCAGCGCGGCAATAAAAAAGCCGCGCGGCTGGTGGACCGGGAAGAAGAGCGCCTGCTTTCCGTGCAAAGTTACATGGAACTGCTGCAATGCGCGCAGGACAAGCGGCAGCATCAGCTCACGCGCGACTTCCTGCGCGATTTCGGCTTCCGTGTGCTGCCGCTGTCGGAAAACATCGGCCATCGCGCGGCGATTTACATTGAACAATTCACCCTCAGCCATAACCTGCGCGCCGGCGACGCCCTCATCGCCGCCACCGCTGCCGAGCTCAACCTCCCCCTCTGCACCAGCAACGCCAAACATTACCGATTTATTGAGGACATTCAGTTGAAAACTTTTAAACCATGAATGTTAAAAAATTGGTTATATTTATACGCACTGCTTGCAAGCAGCATATGTTATTTTTCCCTTACAAATGTTTCATAGAAATTCTATACAGGCATCTAAAGCTGCCTCTATTTCTACACCTTTATATAATTGTCCCATTTTCTTTTTTTCTAATCGTATTTCTAGGCTCAACATTCACCCTTCCTCCCGGACCTTTATGCGACGAGGGGATGGTGTTATTTATGGAAGGCGGATGCGACTATGGAAGAAGCAATGTTTTCTTTTTTGGGAAACTGGGAGCGATCCTGTGCCTGAATCTGTGTTTTCTCGTTTCCTGGAAACTGCAGATAAAAACATTTATCGGCTACATCCCTCTTATAGTCTTTCTTGTTATCACTGCGATTAATTCGTGGAGAGATGAAACAATTGGATACTACAGCCATCCCAACGGCAGCATGGGGCAGATGATCCTTGAAGCATGCTCCTTTGCCGTGCTGGGCATTGCGATTGTGCAACGCTTTTCGCAAAGCATCCCGCGCCGATGGCCGCTGGCGATGTTGGTATGGAACTTGTTTTACATGGTTGTGTTTTATTTCTGGCTGCTGATAGCCGATCATTGGACTTGGCTGCATACCGTATTGATTACAGCGACGCATCTGCTGCTTGCGAAATTCTTCTTTCATCAAACCATTCTCCACACATCCGCAACGTTCGATGCCGCCAAGGCCTATACGATTTTAGGCATTTGCGCCGGAGTATTATTGTTCGTAGGATACGGAACTTCCTATGCAGAGATTCATCGTTCTGGATCTCCGAAGTGGTTTTCATGGGTGACACTGGGGCTGTTCCTGGCGGCGTTGCCAAAGCTTTTTCTAATGATGCAATGCCGCATTAAAATGCCACGCTTAGGCCACAATTGGATGAATTGGGCCGATTATATCGCGATATCGTTTTTGCTCCCGAAAAAAACACTGCGACGCATACCCAATCGCGATGAGATGAGAATGACCCCAGGATATGTGGAAGGAGATGCACTTGAGTGGATTGCCTATATTCAAAATTTGAATCTTGAACTCAAATAATATCGCTCCTTTTCAAATCCCAATCATCCACTCCGGAAATTGCGCTTGATCTTGCGATTCCGATCCTTCATTTTTCCTCCTTAATTCAATTCGACACATTATCATTCAAGGCAGGGAATCATGGCGAAGGTGCAGACGGCGATTACGCCCACGCGGGCGGAGGATTACGCGGAGTGGTATCAGCAGGTGATCAAGGCGGCCGACCTGGCCGAGACATCGCCCGTGCGCGGGTGCATGGTGATCAAACCGTGGGGCTATGCGCTGTGGGAAAATATCCAGCGCATCCTGGACGGCAAGTTCAAGGAGACCGGCCACCGCAACGCATACTTCCCGATCTTCATCCCGAAATCGTTCCTCGAAAAGGAAGCGGAGCACGTCGAGGGCTTCGCCAAGGAATGCGCGGTCGTCACGCATCACCGGCTGGAGCAGGACGCGGACGGCAAGCTGCATCCGGCGGGCGAACTGGAGGAGCCGCTGATCGTGCGGCCGACCAGCGAGACGATCATCGGCGCGATGTTCGCCAAGTGGGTGCAGAGCTATCGCGACCTGCCGCTGCTGATGAACCAGTGGGCGAACATCGTCCGCTGGGAGATGCGCACGCGCCTGTTCCTGCGCACGACGGAGTTCCTCTGGCAGGAGGGCCACACCGCGCACGCGACGCAGGATTGCGCAATGGAAGAGACGCGAATGATCCTCGACCTGTACGCGGACTTCGCGGAGAACTACCTGGCGATGCCGGTGATCAAGGGCGAGAAAAGCGAGGGGGAGCGCTTCCCCGGCGCGGTGAACACATACAGCATTGAGGCGATGATGCAGGACCGCAAGGCCCTGCAGGCGGGCACGTCGCACTTCCTGGGGCAAAACTTCGCGCGAGCGCAGGAGATCAAGTACCTCTCGGAGGAAGGCAAGGAGGAGTTCGCCTGGACCACGTCGTGGGGCGTTTCGACGCGGCTGATCGGTGGGCTGATCATGTCGCATGCGGACGACGACGGATTGATCTGTCCTCCGCGCGTGGCGCCGGCGCACGTGGTGATTCTGCCCGTGCTGCACAAGGACGACGTAAAGGGCGAGGTGCTGGAATATTGCCGGAAGCTGACGGCGGAGCTGCGCGGCGTGATGTACGACGGACGGCCGGTTGTGGTGGAGCTGGACGACCGCGACATCCGCGGCGGCGAGAAAAACTGGGGCTGGGTGAAGAAGGGCGCGCCGCTGATCGTGGAGGTCGGTCCGCGCGACATCGCGAACGACTCGGTGTTCGTCGGCCGGCGCGACAAATCGCGCAAGGAGCGCTACGGCCAGTCGCGCGCGGAATTTGTCAGCACGCTGCCGGCCACGCTGGATGAGATTCAGAACAACCTGTTCAGCCGCGCGAAAGCCTATCGCGATGAGCATACGCGCAAGATCGGCAACGAGGACGACTTCCGCGCGTTCTTCACGCCTGACAACGCGGAAAGACCGGAAATCCACGGCGGTTTCGCGCTGGCGCATTTCTGCGGCGACGCGGAAATCGAAGATCAAATCGCGCGCGAACTGGGCGTCACGATCCGCTGCCTGCCGGTCGAGGGCGAAAAGGAGCCGGGGACGTGCATCTTCACCGGCAAACCCAGCGCGCAACGCGCAGTGTTCGGCAAGGCGTATTAAACCCATTCCCATCATGCAAACCTTAACTGAATATTGCATGTCATACAGCGGAACTCGAAAGCGCTATTCGGAATGAACGGTTGTCGCGGAGGGCGAGGCTTGAATCTCGCCTTCCGCCGCCCATTCGGTGACGCGCCGCATCATGACGGCTTCGGCGTCGTTGAGCTCGAGTTTGATCTCTCTTCCTTTTTGCTTTCCGCTTTCGTATCGCATAATTTCAAAATCAGGACCGGGGTATTTGATCACCTTGCCCAAGGGGACTTTGCCATCGCGGTTCTTATTGTCATTGATGACGAACCAAAAAGGTTCATGGCTGCGGATTTGATCGCGCATGATGGCGAGAGCTCGTTCACGATCGCGATACATCAGGTCGACGATTTGGATGGGCCGGCCTTCCCGTTCGGCACACTCAACGTCATGGCGCAGTTCGTAGTTGAATCCCTGCCAGTATCCAGCGATACAGTGGATCGGATAAATTTCACGCATGCGGCGGACGATTTTCTGCACGCCGTTTCCGGGATTCGCCCACCAAGCGATTGTGTTCGCCAGAAGCAAAAAGCAGACGGCCCCCAGAGGGATCAACCG
>JAFGJS010000095.1 GCA_016928995.1 Candidatus Sumerlaeota bacterium
ACGCTTGGCTTCGCCACGCCAGCAGTTGTATTCTCAAAGAACACGTGACCACCCCGTGGGGGGGGCACTTGGAAGTTGAATCCGGGACTGATTTTACGCCATGGAAATGCTATATTTAATGATTACAAAATGTTGCGGTAATTCTCAATTCTTTTTTCATACGATCCAGTTTATCCTGTCAATTCTGTTTAAATATCATTTATGTCCGCAGATGCCGCGTTGGCTGTTGGCGATGAAATCGGCGATGTGGCGGACTTCGTCGCAGTCGGCCTCGGCTTGCAGCCGCTCGATCGCTTGCGGTGTGGTAAGGCCGGAGTGGTAGAGCGTTTTGTAGGCGCGGCGGATTTTTTTGCGCACATCGGGCGAAAGACCAGAGCGTTTGAGTCCAACGACATTGAGTCCGACGACTTCCGAGTCGCCGACGAGCATCATGTACGGCGGCACGTCGCGGTTGACGCGCGAGACGCCGCCGACCATGGCCAGCGAGCCGATGCGCGAGAATTGATGGATCGCGACGAGGCCGCTGATGAACGCGCCGTCCTCCACCGTGACATGACCGGCGGCCAGCGAGCATGAGGCGATGGTGACGCGGTTGCCGATGTGGCAGTCGTGCGCTACGTGCGATTGATGCATGAAAAAACACTTGTCGCCGATGGTGGTCTTCTGGCCCTCGGCGAACGAGGCGTGGATGATGCACTGTTCGCGGAAGGTGTTGCCGGCGCCGATCTCGACATAGGCGGGCGTGCTGGGATCATAGGCGGTATGCTGCGGCCAATGGCCGATCACGGCGCCCATGTGCACCAGATTGTCGGGGCCCATGGTAGTGTGGCCGGTGATGTAGGCGTTGGCCCAGATCTGGCAGCGGTCGCCGATGGTCACATGCTCGTCGATTACGGCGTTCGGACCGATGGTCACGTCCTCGCCGATTTTGGCGTTGGGGTGGATCACTGCGGAGGGGTGAATCGTATTCATCGTTGGAGTCCTGTCTTGAATATGGATGCGCGACTCTAATTTGCGGGCGAACGACGGTCAAGAGGAGTTGTGCTGTTGTAGGGATTGAATGCAGTCCAGTGCGATTGCAGAAATTGTGGCGTTCGCCGTCAGGGATTGCGCGTGAGATAAAGCCAGGCTTGATGATAGCGCTCCAGGCGCTGCTGATCTTTCTCGGTTTTGGTGCAGATGCGGCGCAGGTCCATATTGTCATGCAGGTCGGCGAGTTTGATCTGCTTGCCCAGCGGATTTTGTGCGGAGCGCTTGACGAAGTCCATGTAGTCCTCGCCGTCGCGACGGGAGACGGCGTCCACGGCTTGCACTACGAATTCTGTAAAGCCCGCCTGTCGTAAGTCGTCCAGCGTAGTCGTGCTGTCCTCCACGACGTCGTGAAGCACGGCGGCGATGCGCCCTTCATTGGTCTGCATGTGCAGCATCACGCGCAAGGGATGGAGGATATACGGCTGGCCCTGCCGGTCCATCTGTCCCTCGTGGGCCTTGGCGGCGATTTGAATCGCTTTGTCGAGAGTGGACATGTTCGCTCCTTTCATGCGCGTCAGAGCAAGCCGGCGGTCTCTTCAATCCCGAGCATGGCGTTCATCACCTGCACAGCCTGGCCGGAGGCGCCCTTGATCAGGTTGTCGAGCGCGCTGACCACGATCAGGCGGTTTGTGCGCGGATCGAGCATCAGGCCGATGTCGCAGAAGTTCGTCATCGCCACGTCTTTGGTGCGCGGCGATTGCCCTGGCGGCAGCAGGCGGATGAATGGTTCATCGCCGTAACGCTGTTGATAGACGGTATAGATTTCCGGCAGCGTCATCGGGCGCGTGAGCTGCAGATAAATCGTGCTGAGGATGCCGCGATACATCGGCGCAAGATGCGGGACGAAGAGGATCTGCACCGATTCGCCAGCCAGATCGCTGAGCGTCTCTTCAATCTCCGGCTGATGACGATGCGTGGCGACTTTATACGCCATCATGGATTCGTCCGCTTCGCAGAAGTGCGTCGTGTCGCTTGGCGTGCGTCCCGCGCCGCTGACGCCCGACTTGCTGTCGCTGATGATCGAGGCGCGGTCGATCCAGTCTGCGGCGATGATCGGCGCAAGGGGGAGCAGCACGCTGGTCACATAGCAGCCGGGAACGGCGACGAGGCGCTTGCCTTTGAGTTGATCGCGATAAATCTCCACAAGCCCATACGGCGCTTCGTCGTTCAGCTCAGGCGCAATGTGCTTGATGCCGTATGTCTTTTCATAGGTCGCCAAATTGCGGAAGCGGAAGTCGGCGCTGAGATCGGCGACCTTCACGCCACGCTTGGTCATCTCCAAGGCATATTCCGCGCCTGCCATGTGCGGCATGGTGAGGAAGACGAAATCGCAGGCTTCGGCGATGCGATCGCAGTCGATCGGTTCGATTGGCACGCCGCACTGACCGCGCAATTGCGGATGGTAGACGGCCGGATCCTCTGGCGCCTCGACGCGCGCGGCGAGCATGGCGATTTCAGTTTCGGGGTGGCGCAGCAGGATGCGGATGAGCTCCCCGGCGGTGTAGGCTTTTGCTCCGATGATGCCGACTTTGATCATGATGCGAGAATCGCTCCTGAGAGAAAGAATTTAACGCAAAGCGAAGGCGCAGAGATTCATTTTTTTTGACAGGATGAACGGGATTGACTGGATTACAAGAAAAACCTGTTTATTACGTTCATCAGCATAGTGCGGATACACTATGAAAAACAAATAATCCGGTTAATCCTGTATATCCTGTCATAAAAATATCAGTTTGCGGCGCCTTCGTGATTCCATGATGATTTTATTTGTTTATGGATACTGAAACCCTAGCGATCCTGGTTTGGGTCTGCAAGGGGAGATTCCGCGCAAAAGAAAACCGCGCCCGGAGTTTCGATCCGGGCGCGGCCTGTAAAGTTTGCTTGCGGTTTAGCGTTTGCTGAACTGGAACCGCTTGCGGGCTTTCGGCTGCCCGGGTTTCTTGCGTTCCTTGCATCGCGCGTCCCGGGTGAGGAATCCGGCCGTCTTCAGCGATGAGCGGAAGGCGGGATTCACTTCGAGCAGCGCTCGCGAAATGCCCTGGCGGATGGCGCCGGCCTGGCCGGTGGTGCCGCCGCCGCGCACGGTGATGACGAAGTCATACTTGCTCAGGGTGTGGGTTTCCTTCAGGGGTTGCTTCACCACCGCTTCACACGCGGGCAGTCCGTGGAAGTATTCCTCAAGCGGCTTTTTATTGATCGTGATTTTGCCGCGTCCGTTCGGTCGGAGAAAAACCCGCGCTACGGAGTTTTTACGCCGTCCCAGGCCGTTGTATTGCTCGATCGCCATGTTTCAATCGTCCTCGTTTTCGTTTATTCAATAGTCAGTTCAACGGGTTTTTGAGCCAGATGTTTGTGCTCGGATCCGCAATACACGCGAAGGTTTTTCTGCATCGCGCGCCCCAAGCGGTTTTTGGGCAGCATGCCGTTGACGGCGAAAGTGATGACTTGCCGCGCGTCTTTTTGCATCAGCTTGCCCGCGGTGATTTCTTTGATTCCGCCGGGATATCCCGAATGCCGGTAGTATTTTTTGTCGGCGAGTTTTTTGCCGGTCAAGCGGACTTTATCCGCATTGACGACAATAACGTGGTTACGCGGGTTGATATGCGGTGTGAAATCAGGCTGATTCTTGCCTTGGATCACCGCCGCGACACGCGTCGCCAGCCGGCCGAGAATCTGATTTTCCGCGTCGATAATGTACCACTGCTCCTGCATCGACTCTTGGGTCGGCATGAAAGTGCTCATGGCTGCGTCTTGCTCCAAATTCTAAAGTTCCGCCTCATTTTTGTCAGAGAGGAAGTGGCAAGAATAAAGACGCATGCGGCAAAGTCAAGGGCAAAAATGACCTTTTTTGAACGTTTTTGGATGTCTGGCATTGCAGGTATTGATCGCAGGGAAGCGATCTTAAAGCTTGCATGCTTCCTTGAAACCGCCTAGTATACTAAAGATGAGGTTTTGTAGATTGGCGTTCGGTGCTATACGGTTGTCATGAGGTTCTGCTTCCAACAGGTCCAGATCATGTAGCGGTCGGTTCGATTGTGAGCGACAGGAGGGATTTTCCGATGAAAATCAAGCAGTTGCTGCAGGAAATGGTGCGCTTGGGGGGGACGGATCTGCATATCATGGCGGGCATGCGACCGGCGATCCGTGTTCAACGGCAGCTGATTCCGGTGCAACAATCTCTGGATCTGTCGGCAGAGGACGCTCGTGAGATCATCTACGAAATGCTGACGCCCGAGCAGATCGAGATGTTCGAATCCGATCCGGAGCACCGCAACGATATGAATATCGCGCTGAGCGTGCCGCAGCTGGGGCGTTACCGGATGAATCTCTATCGTCAGCGGGGGACGACGGCTGTCTCAATCCGCTCGCTGCCGATGGAGGTGCCGACGTTGGAATCATGCAACTTGCCGCCGGTGGCCGAGGAATTCGTGCAGGCGCGCCGGGGGCTGGCCTTGATCACCGGCCCGGCCCGTTCCGGCAAGTCCACAACGCTCGCGGCCCTGATCAATGAGATCAACGAACTGCGCGCGCTGCATATCATCACGATTGAGAATCCGATTGAGTATCTGCACAATTGCCGCAAGTCGTATGTCAGCCAACGGGAAGTGGGGCGCAATGGCGACACGCGTTCGTTCAAATTGGCGCTGGAATCCGCGATGCATCAGGATCCTGACATCATTCAACTGGGCAATCTTGATGATTTTGATCTGGCGGAGATGGCTCTGACCGCAGCGGACAGCGGAGTGCTGGTTTTCGCCACTCTGTCCACGGTGTCCGTGGCGCAGACGCTGAGCCGGATTGTGGACATCTTCCCGCAGGAGAAACATCAGCAGGTCTTGACGAGTCTGGCGGACAACCTGGTAGGAGTGATTTCGCATATGCTGCTGCCGCGCGCAGGCGAGGCGGGATACGTGTTGGCGGCGGAGGTGCTGAGGGCGAACACGATGGCGCGCGACGCCATCCGGCACAATCGGCTGGAGGGAATTTATCCGACGCTGAGCCAGTCGATGGATGATGCGTTTATTGATCTGGCGCGGAAGAAAATGGTCGATTATGAGACCGTGGCGCCATACATTCGCAGCGATTCGACGCATCGCAAGATTCAGACGCTGCTGGGTGTGAGTCGTCCGATCACGAGTTTCACCGGCAACCTGACGCCGCTGCCGATCGAACCGCCGGGCGCCACATCCGGCGTACATGCGCGTCCAGGCTCGTCGCCTAACGTATATAACCGTTCCGGTTCGTCGCCGAATGTGCAGACGCGTCCGCCTTCGTCTCCCGATGTGCGCTCTCGCCCAGCTTCATCGCCCGATGTGCGCGTGCGTCCGGGGACTCCGCCCAAACCGGCGATGGATCCTGCGCCCGAACCCACACCCGCAAAAAAGCCGGCGCCGGCGTGGCCGGATGGCGCTTCTCATGAGGCGGGGCATTATACGCCCTCAGGGCGCTATGTGATTCCCCCATGGGAGAAAAACCGCAAACCATCATCTTAATCGTAAAAACATCAGGAATGTCCATCTTTTATGCGCAATATAACGCTTGATTAAATCAAGCGTCATGCCAGTGTTTTTTTTTACAGTTTTCCTTGGCATAAGGGAAGGCCGGGCGGTATTGGTTGTTAAAGACAACGATCAGGAGCAGGTGTCATGGCGAATTTAAAAGTGGCCCGCCTGGGGCATCCTGTGTTGCGGGAGCTGTCCCGTCCCGTCGAGCCGCAGGAATTGCAATCCGACGAGATTCAGCGTTTGATTGACGATATGATTGAAACGATGCGGGAGCAGGACGGCGTCGGACTGGCTGCGCCGCAAGTGCATTGCCCTTTACGGCTGGTCGTGTATGAAATCCTTCCGGAGAATCCGCGCTATCCCAAGGCCGGTGAATGCGGCTTGCGCGTGCTGGTGAATCCGAAAGTCGAGCCGTTGGGGGAGGAGTTGGAATTGGATTGGGAGGGCTGTCTGTCCATACCGGGATTGCGCGGCGTGGTTCCCAGGGCTATGCGCGTGAAGGTTGAGGCGCTGGACCGGCAAGGACAGCCGGTCAGTTTTGAAGCCGAACGATTCGAATCCCGGGTGGTTCAGCATGAGATCGATCATCTGAATGGAATCGTTTACCTTGATCGCATGGCGGATCTGCAGACATTGTGCTACCAGGAAGAATGCATGCGCCACTGGATCGTGGACGAAGAGGACGACGACGAGGAAGCGGAAGAGCCTCATATGGAGCGAAGCGTAGCGGAAGAATAAAGTTTGCACCAGCCGCGATCGGATGCGGCGAATAGATCATAATCGTGAGCGCAGTTTTCACCACTGCGCTCTTTTTCATTGATCGCAAGAGGCGGATCGATCAAGCTGCAATGTCATGATGAGACAAGCAATCTCTATTTTTGCGGTTTATCTGCTGCTGATGCTGGCGCTGATCGCGCTGGATCGCTATCCAGCGTTGAATGATGCGTTCAGCCATCTTGCCTTGGTGCTGACGGCCTACGTCGGTCTGCGATGGAATGAGTATTGGGGCATGGCGTTCGGTCTGATCGCCGGATTCACGCTGGCGTTGCTGGATGGCGGCGGACTGACGCCGTTGATCGCGGGATGCATGGCAGTGGGTTGGCTGGCGGCGTTGATGGCGACGCAAGTGGACACGCATTATCTGCCCACGCAACTGGCGGCGCTGTTTATCTTGCTGGCTCCGGCGGGATGGGCGATTCCCTGGCTCCGGCGAGGAAGCATCGAACATGTCGGCGTGATCCAGCCAATCGCCGGTCTGATCATGGCGCTTGTCGTGGCCGGCGTTTGCTTCCCGGCGATGGATCGCGCGCTGCATCCCCCGCGCGGCATGCAAACCGATCCGCTGGATTATCCCGCCAACCACCGCGCGAAATGAATCGCTTCAATTCATTGAACGCAGAGCCGCAGAGCACGCGGAGATTGAGTTCATCGTGTTTGCAGCACATATTGCGCGTTTCACAATTGAAATGGAGTTTACACTCGAAATTGGCCCCCTGCGGGGACCATAAAACTTTATCAAGTCATCCACGGGTTCCCTATGGTCACCCGCGGCTATTCGTATTTGGCCCTCGTTGAGGGCCGCATGCCCTATCCTTAACTTGAGCATCCCTCGAAAGTTTGTTAAATATTGGTCAGCGGTCACAGCCGGGGGCGGTTGTGCCACATTTTTCAGAAACCGCTATTACTTTCGAGAAATGCTATATCCACTGCGGAAAGTTGGAGATGCGTGATCCTACCCAAAAAAGCACAACAGTTTTTGAGAAGTTTCAGAGCTCGTTCTCTGTGCCCTCTGTGATCTCTGTGGTGAATTGTTTGCGCGTTTTGCGGCTGCCGTCGTAGATTTCGTAAGACAGCAGACGGCATTCAAGATCCGCGTTGTGAAAAATGGTTCGCTTCGACGTGCGCAGCCCTACGCACTTGCCGAGTTCAAGGTTGCCGGTGAAAATGTGGCATTGCCAGCCGGAGCATTGCTGTTTGAAAAAGTCGCCGATGCGCTTGTACTCCTCGCGCAACGCATCGGTATGCCCCAGCCGCACGCCGTATTCGGGATTTACCGCTAACGTCCCCGGCGGATCGGGCAGCGGTGTTTCGGCGAAATCGCAAACATGGAACTCAATGCAGTGCTCTACTCCGGCTGTCTGCGCATTGTGGCGCGCCGCGACGATGGCGTGAGGATCATGGTCGGATGCGATGACCGGCGCCGGAGTTTTTTTCACGGTTTGACGGCGCGCCTGGGCTCGCAGCGCCTCCCATTTATTTTTCTCAAAGCCGGTCACGTGCATGAAGCCGAAATTTCCGCGCAGCAGCCCCGGCGCGCGATTCAACGCGAGCAACGCTCCTTCAATCGCCAGCGTGCCGCTGCCGCACATCGGATTCACCAGCGGCCGCTCGCCGTCATATCCCGCCGCCATGAGGATTCCAGCGGCCAGCGATTCGCGCAACGGCGCGGTGTGAGGACGTTTGCGGTATCCGCGATCCGTAAGTTTTTCGCCGCTGGCGTTCAACCAGACTTCGGCGCGAGAGCCTTGCCAGCGCAGCCAAAGCACGGCGCCGTTACGTTCCGGACCGGAATCCGGGCGATGGCCGCATTGGCGTTGCATCCGGTCGGCCACGGCGTCTTTCACAACCAAACTGGGATACATCTGGTTGTCGATCGTGGGATGCTTCACATTGGAAGTCACGGTGAAATATCCATCCGGCGGCAGCCATTCCTCCCAAGGCAAGCGTAGCGTCGCCTGGAACAAATCGTCGGGGCCATCGCAAGGAAATGCGGCGAGACGCAGCATCACGGCATACGCCGTGCGCAGATGCAGACTCAACCGCATCGCGTCGTCCAGATTTCCGCGCACCCCGGCGCCGGCCGGAGATTGTTCGGTGATTTTATAACCCAATGCGGCGATTTCCTGCTCCAGATAGGGCGCCAGCCCCGGTGCGCACGTGCAAAACAGCGGCCGGCTGGCGGTCCAGGAGGCATGGCATTCCAGCGCGCCAGACGCGCGGTCTCGCGTTCGAGCGGATTTATTGCGGCGTGATGAATTGATGGCCGGACTCCAATAGTTTGGTGGCTTCTTCCGCGCAGATAGGCTGGGAGAAAGTGTATCCTTGAGCGTATTCGCAACCGAGCCGTCGCAGCAGTTCGATGATGCCGTCTTGCTCCACGCCCTCAGCCACGACGTTCATGCCCAGGTTATGCGCCAGGCTGACGATGGTGGAGAGCATCATGCTGCCGTCGTTTCTGAGATGCGCGCCGGAAAGGAAAGATCGGTCGATTTTCAATGTGTCGAAAGGCAGGTGGTGCAGTTTGCTCAGCGAAGAATATCCTGTCCCGAAATCGTCGATGCAGAGCTGGATCCCGCGTTGCTTGATCTGATTGAGCAACTCCAGCACGATCTCCTCATGCTCCATGATCACGCTTTCCGTGAGTTCCATTTTCAGGAGCGCCGGATCCAGTTCGGCGCTCTTCAATATATCGTCGAGCTGAGCGAGCATGTCCGACTGCAGGAGCTGGCGCGTGGAGATATTGACGCTGATGCTCGGAGCGCGTTCGCCGAATTGACGGCGCCAATCGGCGGCGGTCAGGCTGGCCTGTTGCAACACGAGCATGCCCAGCGGCAAAATGACGCCGGTTTCCTCGGCCAGCGGAATGAATTCGTTCGGCATCACAATGTCGCCCTTGGGATGCTGCCAGCGGAGCAGCGCTTCGAAACTGACGATGCGGCCGTCATGCAAGTCCACGATGGGCTGGTAATAAACCTCGAATTCGAGACGTTCGATGGATTTGCGCAGTTCGGTTTCCATACGGAGGAAATCGCGGACCGTTTCCCGCATCTCGCTGTCGAACTCCACGCGCTGGGCCTTGCCCAGGAGCTTGGCCCGATGCATGGCCGTGTCGCCGTCGCGCAGGATGTCTTCCGGGTTGTCATATTGCCCGGCGCAGAACGCGATGCCGATGCTGGTGTTGACGAAGATCTCATGGCCTCGTACGTCAAACGGCTTGGACATCGCCGTTTGCATGCTTTCCGCGAGTTCGCGCGCCTCGCCGGGAAGCTGGAGGTCTTCCAGCAGCATGGCGAATTCGTCCCCCTCCAGGCGCGCGCATAAATCGCCGGGGCGGGAGATGTTCTTCATCCGCCGCGCGAAGTCCACCAGCAATTGATCCGCGATGCTGTGCCCGAGGCTGTCGGTTACGATTTTAAAGCGGTCAATGTCGATGAACAGCACAGCGAACATGCTGTTCTTGATCCGCTTGGAGCGGTCCAGCGAGCGCTGCAAGTGCTCCATGAAGAGCAGGCGGTTGGCCAGGCCGGTGAGCCGGTCATGAAAAGCGTGATGTTGCAGTTGCTCTTCCGCCAGTTTGCGTTCCGTGATGTCGCGCAAGGATCCCGCCATGCGGACAGGCCGCCCATTGTCTTCGAAAATCGCCTCGCCGCGCGCAACGGTCCAGCGATACGATGAATCCTTATGGCGCATGCGGGCTTCGGCTTCGAAATGCGGCGTCATCTGCTTCAGGTGCGTGTCGAGTTTCAAGCGCAGATCCACGACGTCGTCCGGATGGACGCGGGAGAGCCAATCTTCCAGCGTTTCGCCGATCTCGTCCGGCTCCAGTCCGAACATCTCTTTCCAGCGTGACGAGTAGTATACGACGCCCGTCTCCAGGTTCCAGTCCCAGAGTCCATCATTGGCCCCGCGCGAGGCCAGCGCATAGCGCTCTTCGCTTTCACGCAGCGCCTTTTCCTGCTGTTTGCGCTCCGTCAGGTTCTGCACGATGATCTGAACCGCGCTGGCGCCTTCGTAAAGGATCGGAATCAACGTCGCTTCCACATCCAGGATGTTGCCGTCTGGTCTGAGCAGCTGGCACTCCAACTCCTGCGAAAAAACGGATTGATGCGGATTGTTCGTCATTTCCAGGAGATGCTCCAGCATCTGCGCATACTGTTTGTGGCACGATGGATGGATCCATTCCTGAAAATCTTTGTTGATGATGTCGGTGTGCGTGCGGGCGTTGAGCATTTTGATCGCGCTGCGGTTAGCGAATGCGATCTTATGATCTTGCAGGACGAACATGGCCATCGGCGACATTTCCACGAGTTGGCGGTAGCGCGTTTCGCTCTCGCGCAGCGCCTCCTCCGCCTCTTTCAAGTCGGTCATGTCAATGTCGAGGGTGTAAATGTTGATGTCGCCTTGCGTCGTCTGCAGCATTTCGTGGCTGGAATAAACGCAAACCAGCGATCCATCCTTGCGTTTCAGGTCGATCTCGCCAGTGGGCAGCCGTTCGCCGTTCTTGATCCAGTTTTCGATGCCGGTCAGCACGCGGTTTTTATGCCGTTCGGGGACGATCAGATCCTCGACCTTTTGCCCGAGCGCTTCGACTTTCGTGTAACCGTAAAGATTTTCACAGGCCTTGTTCCAGAAATTGATCCGGTGGCGCCGGTCGAAGCCATAGACGCCGATTTTGGGGATGTATTCCATCA
Organism: Candidatus Sumerlaeota bacterium; assembly: GCA_016928995.1. GTDB lineage: Bacteria > Sumerlaeota > Sumerlaeia > JAFGJS01 > JAFGJS01 > JAFGJS01. Next base: position 11,009 of record JAFGJS010000095.1, read on the forward strand.
GGGTGCGGAAGCGGCGCTCGCTTTCATGCAGCGCTTGCAATCCGCGTTGACGCTCGATTTCCGCGCCGGCCCGCAGGGCGAAGAGCTTGACGATCGACGTGGTGTCCTGGGAATCGGGGAGCGGATCGTCGTGCATGACGGAGAGCATGCCGAGCGGCTGGCCTTGCGAGTCGGTGAGCAGCGCGCCGGAATACGCCTGGATGCGCAGACGCCCCAGCAGATCGTCCTCGGGAAAGTGATTCCACACTTCATGGGTGTAATGCACGGCTCGATCAGAGAGCAGGCGTTTGACCGGCGAGCGGGCGACGGAGAAGTTGAAGTCTTCCGCCAGGCTGCCCTGATTCCAGAACGCGAGCGTTCGGAGCTCCTTCTGGTGACTGTCGCGAAATTCCGCGATGATGCAATAATTCGCCTGCAATGCGCGGGCCAGCGTGCCGGCCAATGAACGAAAGAAACTTTTACCCGTGCTCGCGGCGGTGCTTTCCAGGATATGATGGAGCATCCGCTCATGCTGGCGCGATTGGGTTAAGTCGCGGTATATCACGATCTGAATCGACGGATCGCCGGAGGCCGCAAAGGTTTTCGCGCGCACGATCAGCGTCTTGCCGTTGGGGCAACGCAAGCGTTTTTCAGAAAATTGACCGGCCGTGCCATCGGTCTCTGGATCCCGCTCTTCGCCCCAGGCCTGTTTCGCTGTTTTCCCCACGAGGCTGTGAACCGGTTGGCCGACCATCAAGGCCATGGGCGGATTGCAATAAAGGATGCGCCCCTGCAGATCAAAGCCGACGACGCCGTCCGGCATCGATTCATAAATCAAGCCCAGCAGTTCGGACGGCGGCATATCATTATTCACTAAATCGTTGTTCATGATGTAAAGTCGATGCGGCAGCGCCGCCTGCTCGTTTTATTGGGATTTTCGCTACGTCCCGAACAACGGCTGTTGCCGGGGTTATCCCGTTTTTTTCATGCAACTCGTGCTCGTTTTGTGAACGATCAAAACCGATCTAATACCTCTTTTAATATGAACTTGCCAGCAAAAAAACTCATCTCGTTTCATGATTTGAAGCTCGGATAAATTTTAAGCAGATCGATCATCTTATACTTGATCTTGATTATTCAAAAAAATAAAGATAGCATTGAGTTGCTTTCTTGAATTGAGACAGACAGCAGGCATGGAGGCAGAAGATGTTGCATACTCTATTGATTCAAAATTCGTTACGGCGCTTTTTCGTTATTGCGCCGTCGCTGGCGCTGATCGTCAGCGCGCTGGCGCTTTCCGGTTGCAGCACGGTCCGCGTCAATGTGGCGCGCGTCGCTCCGCCCAGATACGACATCCCAGCGGGCAAGCGTCTTGCCGTGATGGATTTTCAGTCGTTCAGCCGTGCGCCGAACAGCGGCAAAGCCGTGTCCAATCAGCTTGTGGCGCATCTCGCGCAGAGCGGACACTATCGAATGATCGAACGCTCGCAGATCGCCAAGGTGATCGAGGAACAGAAGTTTTCCGAAACCGATTTTGTGGATTCCTCGCGCGTCAATCAAATCGGGCGCATCCTCGACGTGGAGTACGTGATCATCGGCGAAGTCACGGCGTATGACGTGGAGGACGACCGCACTCTTGAACAACGCACGAAATATGTCCCCTATACATATACCGATTCCAATGGTAATTCCGCTGTCGCCACACGTCCTCAGGAATATCAGGTTGAAGTTGTGGTGCGGCGCGGAACCGTAGCCGCCAACGTCCGCATGCTCGATGTGCAGACGGGCGAGATCATTGTCTCTGACAACGTGGAGCAAAGCTTCAATCAACGCGCGGAGGGAGCGCAGAAAGGATCGCTGCCCAGTTTCGACAAAATTCTTTCCGATCTTGCGTTTAATTCCACGATGGATTTCGCCAATGAAATCGCGCCGCACCTGGTGCGGGAGGTCAAGACGCTTGAATACGGCAAGACGCCTACGGTGAAGCAGGGCGTGTTGCAAGCGCAAAATGAGCGTTGGGACGATGCGATCCGCACCTGGGAA
>JAFGJS010000096.1 GCA_016928995.1 Candidatus Sumerlaeota bacterium
CCGTGGAAGCATCCCTGCTTCTTCGGCATCGACACGCCCAACCAGGAAGAGCTGATCGGCAGCCGGATGAACGTGGAGGAAACCGCGCAATACATCGGCGCCGACACGCTGGCCTACCTCAGCGAGGAAGGGCTGCTCAGCGTGTTCAAGCGGCCCGATCAATTCTGCCTGGCTTGTTTCAACGGCAAATACCCCGGCGGCCATCCCGGCAAGATCACCAAGGAAATCTTGGAAAAGGTCTAAAGGCCTTCTGAAAGGGAGGGAGCGGGCATTGCAAGATCCCTCCTGATTCTATTTGATAAGTTTTGTTGACTATCCTTCCGAATCGACGCAAGCAACACTCAAATTGTTGAAATCGATCAAGTCCATGTTGAGACTGGAGGCATTTATCGTTTACGCTTCCTGCTGACAAATGAACCTCACACCCAATGTGGCTATGCCTAAAATAAAACACACGATCAATACAGCGCGCCGCCATCATTGGTATAAGTGTCGCCAAGAGTGTTGCCGGAAAATGTATTAAGCGTATGGCCTTCAGTAAAACCATTATAGCGCGCATATAATCCATACTGCCCATTACCGTTCATCTGGCCGCTGTAACCGGGATTAAATTTGACATAGCCGCCTCGGATCACATGCATGCCATTTTGGACATTATTGGAAAAATCTCCTGTTCCAGAGAATCCAATTGAACCATGTCGAGAGACAATACACCCCCAAATGTCATTGTTCCGCGCTTTACTATCGCCATAAGCAGACACCGTGGCATTAGAAACTCCAAGCCCGCTATGGGTATTGTGATCAAAAGTGCAATTGGTGATCCCGTGACTGCCGCCGCCAATCTCCACCCCGGCGAGATTATAATCAAAAACACAGTCGGTTAACCATGATCGTGAATTATTAATCTGCGCGCCGCGATAAACATTTTGCGTCGATCTGCAATTTCGCACCTCAATCTCTATGCTGCCGGTTATTTCCAGTCCTTCTTCACCCCCATATTTGGAACATCAATCCCGTGACGTCCACATAGGCGCAATTGGCAATCAGCATGCCATCGTTACGAACCGGAGTCGTTGGCGCGACAGCATCCGCGCCGGTGATAATGACATTCGGATCCCCCGGCGAGGCAGGCGACCAAGTTGTGTCGCCGACAATGTGGAGCGACTTGTCCGGCGCGACGGAAATCCCATCAAGATTGACTTGTTCAGGATACGTGCCTGGAAGAACGACAACCGTGACATTGGCGGGGATTCTGGCCGGCAATAAATCCACCGCTGCCTGGATGGTTTGCTTGGCGGTGTCAGTGGTGAGGCCGTTGTTGGCGTCGTCGCCGTTGACGGCGTCCACGTAGAGCGTGATGTCCTGATCGAAGTATTGCTGATCGAGTAAGGCGGGATTGACGACACGGCGGTCGGGATTGAGGCGCTGGAAAGGGGAGCCGAGATCGTGGCAGAACCAGACGCGCAGATAGATGCGTTCGTCTTCGTTGAATACCGTGGGGATTGTTGCCTTTTTGCCATAGGCGCACGATTAGCGATAAACTGCCTGATCCCAAATATCCACGAGAATTGAAAACTCTAGGCGACCACCTGCGCAAGGTTCGGCTAGATAAAGGTTTATCACAACCGCAAACGGCGGATTCGTTGTTTGTGAGTATGAGCGCCGTGCGCAGTTGGGAAGCAAATCGCTATCAACCAGAGGTCTGGCACGTGCCGCGTATCCTGAAATTTCTCGGCTATAATCCGCTGCCTGCCGGTACGGGGTGGCCGGAACGGCTCTATCGGGCCAGAGCCCAGCGGGGACTGACTCAAAAGCAGATGGCCAGGCGATTGGGCGTGGGGCATTTTTCATATCAGAGTTGGAGCGAGGCATCCGTCAGCCGAGTAGAAAGATGCAGGCATTGTTGGGGCAGGATGAACAGGGATAGGCCGTGGCTTATCACGCGTCATCCAAAGCTGAACCGGTGGCGAATAGATGCTATTTTTGGATGAAGATAAGCCGGAGCATGCCCAGTTAGGCATCTTCCAGATCGTCGAAGAGGCTCAATTGGCGGGATTCTTGATTGTCAGCGTTCAGCGGACGTGAAATCAAACGGCCGTCATCTTGGCCGCCAGTCTGTTCGATGTTTCCTAGGGCGTGTTAACACAAATAGACCATGTCGACCGCCAAGGCGAAGTGTAGAAAGCCGATGAACATCACGTCCAGCTTTTCGAAGCGCGAAAAGATGCGGCGGAAGCCTTTCAACCGGCGGAACAGGCGCTCCACTTCGTTGCGCTTTTTGTACATCTCCTCGTCGTACTCCCACGGATCCACGCGATTGCTTTTGGGCGGAACGACCGGATTCATTTCCAAATCCAAAACCAATTGACGCGTCTCATCGCCCTCGTACGCCTTGTCCATGATCACGTGTTTCACGCCGCCAATTCCTTTGCTCGACCAGCCCCGAAGCAAATTTCGGCCCTCCGGAGCGTCCCCCGCCTCGCCCGGCGAGAGCGAAAACGCTAGGGCCGTTCGAGCATCCGCGGCAACCAGATGAATCTTGGTGGTCCAGCCGTCGCGAGACTTTCTGATGGAATGCGCGCCGTTTTTTTTAGCGCGCCGGTTCCGTCGGGATGCACCTTGACATGCGTGCTGTCGAGCGAGACCGCCTCGAGTTTGACGCGCACGATCTGTCGGCGCTGCAACTCCTCGAAAACCCGCTCCAGCACGCCGCTTTTCGCCCAGCGGTTCATGCGGGTGTAAATCGTATGCCAGTTGCCGAAACGCTCCGGCAGCCCGCGCCACTTGCATCCCTGTTCAGCCACGTACAAGATCGCATTGAGAACTTGAAGATTGGAAATGCTGACGTTGCCGCGCTGCCGAGGGAGGCATGGAGCGATTTTTTCGAATTGTTCCGGTGTGATTTCCATAATGGATGCAATGTGCCATCGCCCATTTCCAATGTCAAGCATTTAGTGTTAACAGGCCTAGTTCAAAGGACGCGACGGCGCTGACGCTGTTCCGCTCCGCCGATGTCAACGAGCACGTGTCGATCTCGAAGCACTTCACGGCGGAGAAGAAGACCGAGGAGTTCATTCCCGGCAAGGGTCTGGCGGTCAAATGGATTCCCGAGCGCCGGGCCAATCACTGGCTCGACTGCCTGTACATGAACTGCGCCGCCGCGCACTTTTGCGGCGTGCGCGTGATCCCCAGCGCAGCCGCGCCCGACCGGCCGGCCGCGAAACGGAAGATCAAAGGATTGAAAAGCCTTTATCGAAGATAAATCCCGCAGAAAGGAAACGCACAAAATGTCCAAGCGA
>JAFGJS010000097.1 GCA_016928995.1 Candidatus Sumerlaeota bacterium
ATTGGCGTAAGGCTGGGGCTGAATCAAGCAGACTCTCCAATTGATGTCTTTAAAATTCGACGTTTGGCCTATTTTTAAATTAGCTCACAAGTTTCGCCCCTTGGATCGAAAAAGATCAGTCAATCACCAGCATTCTGGATCGATCAATCGACAACTCGGGAGATTGAGGTTAAATATAATGCAATATTCCGTTTGCGTTCAAGGAGTATTGAAGGGATGGGCGGATTTTGACCATTCTGCGGGAAGATATTGGTCGAAATAAGAAAAGACCGCCGTGTTGGGCGGTCTTTTTCGAAAATCAAATGGTGCGCCGGGGCGGAATCGAACCACCGACACGGGGATTTTCAGTCCCCTGCTCTACCGACTGAGCTACCGACGCATTTTGCACATGATGCGCATTCACAACTTGCGCTGTCAATGTGGGTGAGACACTAATTCGGAGCGAAGCAAGGGTCAAGCATAAATTCCGCGCGCGCGGCAGATTTCTGCAGATCGTCCGGGAGGGATTTTGATTTGCTGCGTTTATTGCCGTTATGGGGCGACTTAAAAGCATTTGCGCTGGGTATTTCAGGTGTGTCTTCGCTGCAATTTAGCGTTCTTTGAATTTGCGTTTTGCGCTAGCTGACATGTTAAGATGACTCATGCAATGCTACGAAGGCGCAAAGATTTCATCATGATCATGTACTATCTGCATTATTACAATCTGCTGGCCGACGCGATCGCGGAGCATTATCAGTCGGATCGGGTCGGCGAGGCGAACAGCGAACCGCATCCGGTGGATGAGGCGCTGGTGCAGTGCATCTGGGCTGAGCAGCTCTTGCGGCCGGAGGCGTTGCGCACGTTCTCTGGATTGCCGTTGGTGGTGTTGAATCCAGGCGACTGGAACACCGGCGGGCACGGTCCGGATTTCCGCAAGGCGCAGCTGCGCATCGATGGCCGGGCGGTGAGCGGCGACGTGGAGATTCATCTGCATTCGTCGGATTTCCGCGCGCATGGGCATCAGCGGGATTATGAGTACAATCGTGTGGCGTTGCATGTGTTCCTTTCATGCACGGATGGCGAGACGCATGATTTGCTGCACAACGGCCAGCGTTGCGAGCGCCTGGAGCTGGAGCCGGTGCTGTTTCCGGATTTGGAGACGTTGCGGCGGACGATCTCGCCAAGTGAGATCCGGCTGGGCGAGCCGGGGCCGGCGGGGAAGTGCAACGCGGTGTTTCAGACGTGGGACTTTCAGACGATCCGCGATTTTCTGAATGCGATGGGACGCGAACGGCTGGAGCATAAGGCGCGGCGGCTGGAGGATCAGCTGGCCGGGCGCGGCGTGGAGCAGGCGTTTTATCAGTCGATGATGTCGCTGATGGGTTTGCGCGGGAGCCGGGCGTTGTACTACCTGCTGGCGCAACGCGCGCCGCTCAGCGAACTGCGGCAGCAGCTCGCCGAGGTTGCGCCGGAGGGGCGGACGCTGCTGCTGGAGTCGATCCTGCTGCACGTGGCGAATCTGCTGCCCGATGCGGAGGGCGAGGCGCGGCTGGATGACGCGGAGCGGAGCTATCTGGAGGCGTTGCGCAAGGCCTGGCTCACGGCGGAGCCGTACTTCAGCGACCGGGTGATCGCGCGTTCGAAGCGCTGGATGAGCGGCGTGCGACCGGGGAATTTTCCGATGCGGCGGCTGGCCGGCGTGGCGCGCTGGCTGAGGCCGCGATTGGCGGAGACGAATTTCTTGCTGCGGTTGCGGCGTGATTTTCAGGCCGCCGCGCCGCAAGTCTGGAGCCGGGCCAATGCGCGGCGTTTCGAGAAGCAGCGGTCGGCCGGATTCGTGGCGCAGGATTCCGCCGCGCACTGGGCGATGCGTTACAGCTGGGGCGGGAAGCTGGCGAAATCGCCCAACGCCCTGATCGGCGAGGCGCATGCGCAGTCGATCACGCTGAACGCGCTGCTGCCGGCGCTATTGCTGATCGCGCGGCATGAGCAGGACGCCGCGCTGGAGGATCAGCTCTTCAAGTTCTGGTCGCTATATCCGGCGCTGCCGCCGAATCAGGTCGTCAAGGCGATGCAACGGCGGCTGTTCCACGGCGTGACGCTGGCCGACGACCTGTTCAACACGGAGCAGCGGCGGCAGGCCCTGCATCACGTGCATCATCAGCTCTGCAACGGCAACCTGTCGAGCTGCGAGCAATGCGTTTTTTTCCACAACCCCATCCTCCCCAGCCACCCGGAGCCGTTGGAGTGACGCCGCTTGGGGGAAGTTCGGGCTGGCTGCATATTAAAAAAATCAGGGCCGTTTTTGAGACGATCCTGATTATTTTAATGCTCGATAATTAGTCATTCTCGCGGAAATAGTAATCTTTTCGCGATCCGTCGTAGCGTTTCGTCTTTATGCAACAATTCTTAAAAGCGGCGGGACGATCCGCAGGGGCAGAGATCGTTGCGTCCTAGTTTTTCCTGCAGTTCCTTTTCGCCGTGGACGACGCGGCTGCCGCGTTTGACTCTGGCCTCGGAGGGGTAGCCTTTCCGGCGTTTGCTCATGGATTCAAAAGCGGAATCCTTCGTGGTTTTCGTTGTTGCGTTTCATGATCGTTCTCCTTTCCAAAAGGAATGCGACCGAACCTTAACGATGTTATACTGGCACTTTAAAGACAATTTTGCGGACGGTTTGCTGTTCTCCGGCGATGAGGCTGGGCATGTGGCCGTCCTGGGGGAAAAAGATCATGAAATAGCCGGGCTGGAGCGTGAGGGGCTCGACCGGGCCGTGGAGCTGCTGAAAGTCTTTGGCTTCGTCGTAGTCGTCCGCAGTACAAACGTCGAGGGGGACGACGCCGATTTGTTCACGGCCGGCGGCGAGGAGCTGGATGTCGATGTATTTGCGGTGGCATTCGATGAAGCCGTCGGCGGGCGCTTTGGTTTCGTATTCGCTGACGATCAGGTAGGCGCCGTCGGGCATGCTGTGCGCGCCGAGGGGGAGTTGGTCCAGGTCGTGTTGTTCGAGATATTCGGCGACGACGCCGAAGAGGCGATGGGCGCCGGCATATTGTTTGAAGTTGGAGAGATGGTCGAAGATCATGAGCGAATCCTTGCCTGTAAGTTGATGCGTTGATGCGGGCGATGGAAGCATATGGCGTTGATGGATGTCAATGGTTAGCGCACGGGGCTGCTGGAAGTACGGCGGCGATCGAGCGAACAATATCGGTCCGATGTGGATTTCTCCCACAACCAAAAGAGAACCTCTAAAAATTTAACGCAAAGACGCAGAGCGCAAAGAGCCGAATTTGAAACTACAGCAAATGCAATGATTGAAATCTTTGTGCGCTGTGCGCCTTTGCGTGAAAATGTCAATGATTAAAGGTTGCCAAAATTCTATATCCGAAACAAATTCAGAATTTATAAGACGCCACACATTGATCCCGGCAAACGGCTGATCTCTCTGCGCCACTGCGCCTCTGCGTGAAATTTTTTTAAGTTTTTCTTTTGATAGTTCCTTCCGGGCGATATCGCTCCGCGTATTTTTATTGAACCGACAGGATGGCGGGGCTTAACCTTTTGAATGGGGATGCCGGCTTGCATGATTCCCTGCGCGCGCCGGGCGTGGTTGACGCTCATATTTTTTCGATGGGAGGTCGTACGATGCCTTCGACGATCAATGGAATCGGGACTTGGTATTATGGCAAGCGGAACAGCAGCAAACGGCACGGCATGTGCGAGCATTGCGGCAAGGAAGCTGTGCTGGAATCGTATGACGCGACGCTCTATTTCGTGTTTTTATACATCCCCGTGATTCCGCTGAAGAAGGTGAAGGTTTTCGATGAGTGCTCCCGTTGCCGGCGGCATCGAGTCGCGAAGCTGGAAGAGTATGAAGCGGGCAAGCGCAGGAAGCTGGATGATGTCCAGCGGACCTGGCGCGAGGATCCTGGCAATCTGGACAAGGCGAAGAACGCTTTGGGCGCGTTTGCGGCTTTCCGGCAAAGCGAGGGTTTCAACGCCTTCGCCGATGAGGTGATCGGGGCTTTTCCGGACAACGTGGAGCTTTATGAGATCATCGGCGACATTCAGGCGGCGTTCAAGATGCTCGATGAGGCGCTGGTGACGCTGGATCGCGGATTGCATCATGATTCCGCGCATGAGGGGCTGCGCGAGTCGGTCGCGGATGTTTACATCCGCAAGCTGCAGCCGGATCAGGCGACGCCGTATTTGCAGCATATCCTGGATCAGCGCGATGCGTCCAAGGTCAATTATTTTTACCGGCAGGCGTGTTCTTACCAGTCGTGCGGCCGGCATCGCGAGGCGCTCGAGGCGATGGAGCGCTGCTCGCAGCTGGCGCCGGAAATCGAGCGGGATAAAGGCTTTCGTAAAATACGGCGTCAGTCGGAAAAATTGTTCAACAGCGACAAGCGTATCGAGCATAAATGGCTGATGAGTCAAACCGGCATTGCGCTGCCTGATGGCGGATCCTATACGCCTGGATTTGCACGCTGGATTTTTCCGGTGATTTTGGTGTTTGGCTTTATCATTTATTTGCTGGCGGCATGGTCGGCCGGGACGCGGGAGATTTACTTCATCAATGGTCTTTCCAAGCCTTACACTGTCGAGGTCAATGGCGTCAGCCGCACGCTCGAGCCGCACGAGCCTGCGACCATGCGTTTGGAGGAGGGGGAGATTCCGATCCGCGTCACCAAGGGCTATCAGACCATCGAAGACCAGACGGTCTCGATCAAGACTCCGTTTTTTTCGCGTCCGTTCATCAAGCGCGCTTATGTGGTGAATCCTGACGGCGCCGCGGCGTTGCTTAAGCAGCAAACGTTTTATGTGCCGGAAGACAGCAATCGCGAGCCGCCGAACGGCGCGGTTCACATTCTTACGGGCGATAACATGTATGCGCTGCAAGGCGTTCAATATTATTTTCAGCCGTTTCCCGAGAGCATCAGCATGTCCGAGCATTCAACGGCAGAATCCCGCTGGCGCGTGGATGATTTGATGCGCCGGGGCAATTACTCGGCGCAGTTGGCGTATCAGATCGTGATGGAATACACGTCGCCTGAAGCGACGCAGCAATGGCTGATGGCGCAATTGCAGCATGATCGCGACGATGATGAGCTGATCGCGCTGCTGTTGAACACTGTGGGGGTGGAGGAATTTTTATCCATCGCAAAGCCGCGTTTGGATGAGCGGCCTGTGCTGATCGATTGGCAACGCGCGGTCCAGAACGTGCGGGAGATTGAGGGCGATTATGACACGATGCTGGCGGAATATTACGATGCGCTGGAGCAGGATCCGGAGAATAAGGCGCTGCTTTATCTTGCCGCACGGCAAGAGCCTGACGTGGACCGGTCGCGGGAATTGCTGCTGCGCGCCGCCGCCGAACCGGAGCCTTGCCCTCATGCGTTCGCTGCGTTGAGTTTTCATCATCAGGCGCTGGGGGAATACGCCGAGGCGGAGCCGTATGCGCGACAGGCGGCGGAGCGCATGCCAGAGTCGGCGCAATGGCGGGATGCGTTGATCAAGGCGCTGCGGGCCAATGACAAGACTCAGGAAGCGTATGAGCTGATGAAGCGGACATCCCGGGAAGAGCCGGATAATATCAGCGTGATTGAGCAAAGAATCTATTTGCAGATGGAGCTTGAGGGGGCGGAGGCCGCGGAGAAATCGATTGAATCCTTTATCCGTCAGAAGGAGGCGACGCTTGGCGCCGACACGGCGAAATTTGTCGGGGAGATCATCCGGTGCAACATGCGGTATCTTTCCGGCGACAAAGAAGGCTGCCGTCAAATCGCCGAGGAGAATGGACTGCCGTATTGGCTGATGATGCTTCAAATGGAAAGCGGGGCGCCGGATCCGCTTCAGGATTTGGAATTGACATCGGACAGCCTGGATTTGATCGATCAGGCCGCGCTTTATGTGCATCTATGCCGCGCCGGGCGCGATCAAGAAGCGGAACAATATTTTCCGCTGCTCGTCGAGCAATTGAGCCAAATGGGCCGGGAGGCGAGAGTGATGGCGGAGATCTTGCGCAATGCGGATGCGTCGCGAGTGGATGAGGCGCTGAAGCTCATTTTGGAGCCTGGCAGTAAAGCTTCAGCGTTGTTGATTCTCTCTGAACGCGTTCCTTCGCGCAGAAAAGATTGTCTGGCGATGGCGGCTCGATTGCGGACAGAAAAACAGCCGCCCACGTATATGATCGAGCAGTGGCTGAAGGAGTAGCGCGTCGATGCGCCTGGACGCATTTTTTTATCGCGGCTGTAGAGACGAAGAATCTGTCGTTTATAGCGATTCTTGAAAGTTTTTGCGTCATCACGTGGTAGGGACGGTTGTCCTCAACCGTCCGTTGCGGGCGATTGGGGACAATCGCCCCTACCCATTACGCCATTTCTTTCGAGAAATGCTCTAGAGTCCGGCGGCGGCGGAGCGGCGGAGGAATTCGTCCATGCCTTCGCGGATGCGCGGAGTGAGGCGGTATTGGATGCGTTGGGCGAGGTAGTCGCGGCAGACATCTTCGCTGAGTCCGATGCGCGGAGCGGCGTCGCGGGCGATGGCTTCGATATGTTGCTGTCCGCGGTCGCGCGACAGGCTCAAGGCTTTCGCGGCGGATTTGATCAGCTCCTCTTCGCCGGGCCGCGCGAGCCATGCGGCGAAGACAAAGGGCAGGCCGGTGAACTGCTTCCACTCGGCGCTGAGGTCGTAGGCGTGAGGCCAGCATTTTTCCTGACCGAGCCGCAGGGCGCGGTCGCCGATGCAGACGATGGCGTCGGCCTGGACCGTGGAGGGGCGCGGATCTTCATTGTCGTCATTCACCAGCAAAACGTAATGCGGTTCGCATCCCAGGCGTTCGATCAACAGCAGCCGGGCGAGAACGTTCGATGTGCAGGATTGCGAGTCGAGCTGCAAGGTATTGATGCGTTTGAGGGGGCAGTTGGCGAAGAGCATGACGGAATCGACGGGGCCGTCGGCGGCAATGACGGCGTCGGAGATGATGGTGTATTCCGAGTGGCGTATGGTTTCGATCACGGGCGCGAGTCCGATGTCGATGGTTTTTTTTTCCAGCAGCTCGGCCAGCAGCGCCGGGGGGCCGTCGATGAGTTCGGCGCCGGGCAGCAGCGCTCGCAGATCGTAAACGAGCGGCAGGGAGTTGAGATAAGAGACGTATCCGATCTTGAGCATGGTCGTGCGGGCCTTTGAATGCAGCTTCGCAGCTGCCGGTGTTATGGCGCTTGCGCTGCTTCGGTTCTGGCGTATGCCGGGCGCAATCCGGCGATTTTCTCATGCAATGCGCTGATGGTCGCTTTGCGACTGGACGACAGGCCGCAGTCCGATGCGGCCAGGGCCGCGGCGACGGTCTGATAGGTTTCGATGGCATCGTCGCGTCGCCCCTCGTGGAGCTGGCCTTCGGCGATGTCGAGAAGCTGCGCGACGGATTTGCGGCCGTAGCCGTTGAAGAGAGACAGGGCGCGGATGGAGCGGTCGAACCAGACGACGGCCTGGGCGGTTTTTCCTTCATTCAGCGTTTGCTCGCCTGCGCGATAGCAGCGGCGGGACTCCAGGTGAAATTTAACGGTCAGCACGCCGAGGAAAAACAGCGCGAAGGCGGCGAAGTAAAGGATGCGGCGTTGGAGTTCTTTGGATGACATGGCGCTGGTTTTGCTCCGCTCAAGGGGCGATTTCGACGGCTGGCATTTTATCCGGCAGCGCTTCCTCGCCAGCGGGTGACGCTTGGCGTTCGGGCATGCCGTAGTTTTTGCGCAGCAGGTCCGCGTCGGTGTATAGCAGGCGCGACATCTCCTGGTATTGTTTGGCACGGCGGGCCATCTGCTGGCTGCGCAGGGCGTTTTGCTGGTCGCTGAGTTCGCGCGATATTTCGAAGTACTCGTAGCCCATGAGGTAATAGGACTCGGCCAGGTATTCGTAAAAACGAACTTGATCCTGGCGCATTTGCTGCGAGATTTCGCGGCATTCGATCACGTCAAAATACGCGCACCCGTTTAGCATGGCCGCGCACAGCGTCAGCGCGGCAAGCGAGATAATTTTATGAAGATTCGGCATGGCGGCGTTCCTTGTTTGACAAGTCGCTTTTCAGACTGCACGATCTTTATATTTAGGAGCTTTGGGTCCAAGGGTCAAAGAATTTTTCACGATGAGCAATAAAGTCACCATTCTCGGCAGCGGCACTTCGTTCGGCGTTCCAGTGATCGGCTGCGATTGCGAGGTGTGCCGGTCTTCGAATCCGAAGAATAAACGGCTACGTTCGAGCATTTTCGTGGAGACGGCCGAGGAGAAGATCCTGGTGGACTGCGGAACGGATTTTCGTCAGCAGGCGCTGCGCGCGGGGATCCGCCGAATCGATCGGATTCTGGTCACCCATGCGCACGCGGATCATGTGAGCGGGATTGATGAGCTGCGGATTTTTCTTTTTTTCGTACGGCGTTCGATGCCGGTGTGGTGCAACGCCGCGGCGATGAAGGAGTTGCGGCTGCGTTTCGCTTATTATTTCGAAGAGGGCGCCTATGAAGGGGCGAATCCGGAGTTTCCGCCGGTGCTGGAGCTGCATGAGTTTTGGGAGCCGATGATCATCGGGGACGTTCGTGTGACGCCGATTCCAGTGATGCATGGGCGGCTGGAGATCCTGGGATTTCGTTTCAATGATCTGGCGTATGTCACGGATTGCAAGACGATGCCGGAGACTTCGATGGAGCTGCTGCGGGGCGTGGATACGCTGATCCTGAACGCGCTGCGCACGAAGCCGCATGCGGTGCATATGAGTTTGGACGACGCCGTGGCGCTGGTGAAGGAGATCGGTCCGAAACGCGCGTATTTCGTGCACATGACGCATGACCTTGAGCATGAGGCGACGAACGAGTATCTGGCCGGAATTCCCGGCGCTCCCCCGATGGAATTGGCCTATGATGGCTTGACGTTGCAGTTTGACTGAGCGGGAAATCCGTGAAATCGGCGATGTTTTGCCTCCGAATGAATTCAAGGGTAATTTATTTTGCGTTTTAGAAGCTAGCAAGCGGCGACTGATAAACACCGGGATGAGCTGCGAGGCATGCTTTCTGTATTCCATGCTGTTCGTGAAAAAGTTTACTTCATTTCTTTCTTTCCCTCTTTCCTTCGTCCTTCCTTTAACAGGAGTTACGCATCTTGTCATTAGCCAGGGTATCGAAGTAGGCATGTCCTGGTCCACTGCTAGTGTGTAATGATATTGCCGCAGGGAACGTTTTTTTCAGCGCAGCTGACTGGCCGGAAAAGAGAGATATATAAGGTGAAATTTAAGCAGAAATATTTAGCTTGACTTCCGGTCATATAAGATGGATAAAAATCGCGTTGCTGGATTAATATCTAACTAAAGGCATCAACTTCGGATGGCCGATTAAGGTTAGATTGGTTACAATATTACAATGATATGGGAGGGAAAATGTTGGGGAATCCTGTTTTGAGAATACTGCGTGCATAGGCACCAGCCTTTTGTTGCTGTTGGCGCCCCTTGTCTTTTTTGTTGGTGAGCCGTGAAAAATTTGGTTCAAAATCCATTACCTGGCCGAATCCATACAAGGATAATCCGGAAGTATCCTGTCAATCAGTGATCGGAATCGGCCAACCTCATTGTATTCCGGGGCTGTCACACAATTCTGTTTTGTAATTTGAAGAATAATAGATCAAGCGGTTTTGCGTGTGTCGGCGCTTTTTAGCACGTGTAAGATCAAACTAATACCTATTCAAGGAGGGGAACATGTCTAATCAAGGCATCGTGGGGATTGCAAAAGGAAAGTGTGTTTCAATGGTTTTGGTGTTTTTTGTATTGATATCGATGATTGGTTCCATTGCGGATGCGGCGACGATCCAGGTCAAAACAGGGGAACAGGATGCTGTCGTCATCGACACGTCTGATATTGTCATCACTGCCGCAGCTGATAACATGGCCAGCATCCAATGTGCTGATGCGCAATATCTCAGCGAACCGGGGCAGCCGCGGATTCCCTGGAAGGTCGTGACGGTTCTTTTGCCGCCGAACGCCGACCTTTCGACGGTCGCCTATAAGGTCAATGGAATCACCTACGCTCCTGTTGATGGGAATTATGATCTTGAACCATCGCCGCTTTACGCGACCTGGGATCAAGACGGCAATCCTGTTGTCGTCATTCCTCCGGGACGCACAATCGTCGATGGATATGATGCGGATATTTATCAAGCCGATGAGTATTGGCCGCAGGAGGCCGCCAAGATCTCCCAAACGGGCGAGCTGCGTCAGTGGAAACTGGCTGAGGTGGCTGTGCCGCTGGCGAGATACAATCCGGTGACGGGCAGCATTCAGGAAGTTGTCGCAGCCGATATTAACGTCACTTTTACGA
This sequence comes from Candidatus Sumerlaeota bacterium, assembly GCA_016928995.1. GTDB lineage: Bacteria > Sumerlaeota > Sumerlaeia > JAFGJS01 > JAFGJS01 > JAFGJS01. The sequence continues at coordinate 10,335 of JAFGJS010000097.1, forward strand.
GCAGCAAAACCGCCCGAGGCGCCGGCGCGGTCATGCGGACGCAGCAGATGGGCCGGGTGAAACAGCTGACGGTGAACTTTGACCAGGGCATTACGGCCTACGGAGATTCGGTTGCTCAAGCAGCGACGGAAAGAAGCGAGACTTCGACGGGCTATGTCATTATCACCACCGATGACATTGTCAGCGCTTCGTCCACGCTTGATGATTTTGTGGCTCATAAGCAGGGCCTGGGCTGGAATGTGCAGATTGCCACTGGTTCCGACTGGGGCGGAGGAACCGGCACAACCGCTTACAGCAACATTCTCACCTGGCTGGAAAATAATTATCTGACATTGGATGTGTTATACGTGCTGCTGATCGGCACGCCCTACACCGACACAGGCACCGTGCCCATGTTGATGTACACAGATGCCGGGGGCGATGCGCCGACGGATTTTTTCTACTCCAGTTTTGACGGCGACGTATATTGGGAAGTCGTCGTCGGCAGAATTCCATACTACGGCGACGCCGATGCATTGGACGCCGTGCTGCAAAGAGCGATCGATTTCGAAAATTCAACCATCACCGGGTGGCACAAGAATGTGCTTCTGCCCATGGGCCGGCTGGATGACAGCACTCCGATGTATCAGTTAGGAGAACAGATCATCAGCGATGTTTTGGATCCCCTGAGCATCACTTCGGATCGGATTTACGAGCAAGGCTTCGGCATGGCGCCGGAATATACGTATAGCGAGGCGCCGGCGTACATCATGGATGATGTCTGGAATACCGAGGCGTACGGGATGGTTTTCTGGATCACGCATGGCAGTCAGACGTTGGCGCAGTATTTCATCGACACCTCGGATTGTTCGAGATTGAACGCTGATTATCCGAGCATCGTTTATCAGGGTTCTTGTCTCAATGCTTATCCGGAAAACAGCAGCAACCTGGCCTATGTCATCCTGCAAACCGGAGGCATTGTGACAGTCGCCGCAACCCGCGAATCATACTATAACGTCGCGCAAACGAATTTTTACGCCGAGGGAAGCATCGGAACACTGGCGCTTCGGTATATCGGCTATTTGTGCAATAACGGAGAAAGCGCGGGTTTGGGTTGGGCCAACGTCCGACAGAACGGCTACACCTATCCGCCGAACAGGTATCGCATGAATCTTTATGGCGATCCTTCGATTTCTCTGACATTTTCCGCTCCAACCACGCCGGCCAATCTGACGGCTTTCCCGGCTGATGGCGGAGTCGCGCTGACCTGGGATGAAAGCGCTCCTGTTTATAATATCTATTCCAGCTCAACATCAGGCGGCGTTTACAGTCTGGTGGCGTCGGGCGTCAAAGCCAATCGCTATTACGTCAGCGGCCTGACCAACGGCACAACCAGGTATTACGTTGTGACGGGCGGGATTATCGGGACGGATGAGTCCGCTTATAGCGATGAAGTTTCGGCGACGCCCCAGCAGACGCTTACGGCCCTCTATGCATTTGAAAACAATGCGAACGACAGCTCGGTCAACGGCGCCAACGCCACGGTCACAGGTTCTCCGGTTTATTCCACGGGGCAGATCGATCAGGCGATCTATCTGGACGGTTCGGATGATTATATGACGCTTCCCGCCGGAGCGGCGATCGGCGAAACTCTCACCGTGGCCACATGGGTGAAATGGAATGGCGGCAGCAACTGGCAACGTATTTTTGACTTTGGCAATGGCGAGACGGAATATATGTTGCTGACGCCGGCTTCGGGCGGCGGTACGCTGCGATTCGCCATGTCAGTCAGCGGATACAGCAGCGAGGAGCGTATCGAGGATTCCACGACGCTGGCATCAGGAGAATGGGTGCATGTCGCCGTGACATTAGACGGCGCCACGGGCACGCTGTATGTCAATGGTTCGGCGGCGGGGACGAATACCGCGATGACGATCACTCCTGCTTCATTCCTTCCTTGTAAAAACTACGTCGGGGCCAGCCAGTTCACCGCGGACCCGCTATTCGCAGGCTACATCGACGACTTCCGCGTTTACAGCTACGCGCTGAGCGCGGCGGAAGTGGCTGCGTTGGCTTCCGGCGAAACGTTAAACAATGCGCCGGTGGCTGTTGATGATGCGGACTCGGTTGATGAGGACGGCTCGGTGACGATTGACGTGCTGGCGAACGACAGCGACGCCGATGAGGATACGCTCAGCGTGGCTTCCGTGACGCAAGGCTCGAACGGCGCGGTGGTCAACAACGGCACGGATGTGACTTACACGCCGGATTCCAATTTCAACGGCAGCGATTCCTTCACCTGCACCGTCAGCGACGGCAATGGCGGCACGGACAGCGCCACGGTGACTGTGACTGTCAATGCGGTCAACGACGCTCCGTACTGGATCTCGGATCCATTCAGCAAATCCAGCGCCACGGAGGACCAGGCATACAGCGCCACGATTGCGGATGACGCGAGTGATGTCGACTCCGGCGACTCGCTTTCGTTCAGCAAGGTGAGCGGATCTTCGTGGCTGAGCGTGGCGAGCGACGGCACGCTTTCCGGCACGCCGTCCTTGAGCGATGTGGGCGCGAACTCATTCACCGTTCGCGTAACGGACGCCGCCTCGGCCAGCGATGATGCGACGTTGAATATCACCGTCGTGGAATACAACAATCCGCCAGTCGCCTCGAACGATACGGACTCGGTCGATGAAGACGGCTCCGTGACCATCGACGTGCTGGCGAACGACAGCGACGCCGATGAGGATACGCTCAGCGTGCTGTCCGTGACGCAAGGCTCGAACGGCGCGGTGGTCAACAACGGCACGGACGCGACCTACACTCCAAACTCCAACTATAACGGCAGCGACACCTTCACCTACGTGGTCAGCGACGGCAACGGCGGCACGGACAGCGCAACAGTCAACGTGACCGTCAACGCTGTTAATGATGCCCCAACGTTCACGTCCGATCCGATCAGCAAGGCGGACGCCACGGCGGATTCCGCTTACTCCGGCGCCACGCTGTCAGGAGAAGCGACCGACGGCGACGGCGACTCGCTGAGCTACAGCAAGGTCTCCGGGGCCGATTGGCTGAGCGTGGCGAGCGATGGCGCGCTTTCCGGCACGCCGGCCTCGAGCGATGAGGGCGTGAATGCCTTCACCGTTCAGGTCAGCGACGGCAACGGCGGCACGGACACTGCCACGTTGAACATCACCGTCAACGCCGCGTCAACCGTGGGTCTGGTCGCATACTACGAGTTCGATGGCGACGCCACCGACGGCGAAGGCGACAATGACGGCACGGAAGCGGGAAGCCCGTCGTATGTCACCGGCATGGTAGGGCAGGCGATCGACTTCGACGGCTCGGATGACGCGGTCACTTTGCCCAGCGGCGTGGCGGATCACGATGACATCACCATCGCCGCATGGATCAACTGGGACGGCGGAAGCAGCTGGCAGCGCATCTTCGACTTCGGCAACGACAGCACCGAATACATGTTCCTCACGCCCAGTTCCAGCGGCAGCACGTTGCGTTTTGCGATTACGGTCGATAGTTACGGCAACGAACAAATCGTGGAGACCAGCGCGATCTCCACTGGCGAATGGGTGCATGTGGCCGTGACGCTCAGCGGCGACACCGGCACGCTGTATGTGGATGGCGAGGCGGTCGCGACGAACACCAGCATGACGCTCGATCCGACCGACTTTAGTCCAACGGCGAATTACATCGGCCAGAGCCAGTTCTCCGCCGATCCGCTATACGACGGCCGCGTCGATGAATTCCGCATTTACAACTACGCGCTGGCCGCCTCGGAAATCGCCACACTGGCCAGCATCACGCCTCCGAACAATGCGCCGGTTTTCACCAATGATCCGATCACTGGAGCTTCGGCGACGGAAGACGTCGCTTACAGCGACACGCTCGACGGCGAGGCGACTGACGTGGATGGTGACACGCTGACTTACAGCAAGGTTTCCGGTCCGGACTGGCTGAGCGTGGCCAGCGACGGCGCGCTTTCCGGCACGCCGGGAACGGATGATGTCGGTGAAAACAGCTTCATCGTGCAAGTCGACGACGGCAACGGCGGCACGGATACCGCGACATTGAACATCACGGTCAATCAGGCGGGCAGCGGTCCGGTGATTCTGCTGCAAGACGGTTTCGAGTCCAGTTTTGATCTCTGGACTGACTCCGGCTCGACTGACTGGGATCGCACGACGGCTCAGTATGTCTCGGGAAGTTACTCCGCGCACTGCGGATCGTCGGACAACGATCTGATCTCCGATAATCTGGACACCTCGGGCTACAGCACGATCACCATCGAATTCTGGTATCGCGATGACGATATTGACGACCGGGACAATGTCTATCTGCAGCTGTATAATGGAACCAGCTATGTGAATTACTACGAGTTGGGCAACTCGACGGAAGACACATGGCACCAGTACACAGCGACAATCACGGCGTCGCAGTATTTCATCTCGAACTTCCGCATCAAGTTCGAAGGCTCCTCCATCGACACCGGCGAAAACCTGTGGATCGACGACGTGACAATCACCGCGGAATAGATCAGACTGATTCTGCCGGCATACGCTCAATAGCGTTTGCCGGCAGGATCGAGAAACATCTCGAATGAATTCGGCTGGTGGAATGAAGCCGGCTTCAACAGCCCCGAATCCAACAAGATTCGGGGCTGTTTTCTATGCTATGATTGATTGACAATTGCGATAAGTTTGGTTTTTGAAGTGGTCGGGGTGGCCAGACTCGAACTGGCGACCCCCTGCTCCCAAAGCAGGTGCGCTAGCCAACTGCGCTACACCCCGACTGGCGGCGAATCTGCCGCTTGGCGGCGCGTCTGATATGCTTTCCGCTGTGGTTTGAGCGGAAATTCGCGGCGCGGCGCGCGACGGCGGTTTGATTCGTTGTTGGGGGTCGAATCTTGATGCGTGGCGTCTCGGGTTGTCAAGTTCTATAGCGATGCTCTAAAATTTTGTCCGAATTGGCAGAGGACACAGCCGGGGGCGGCAGTGCCGCATGTATCAGGATGCGGATACTACTTTCGAGAGACGTCTATAGCTGTTCTCGAAATTTTTTGCGTCATCACGTGGTAGGGACGGTTGTCCTCAACCGTCCGTCGCGGGCGATTGGGGACAATCGCCCCTACCCATTACGCCATTTCTTTCGAGGGATGTTTGCTCTGTTGAAAAGTTTAGGATGTTACACTCGTTTTCGTCCTCGTTCTCGAAAATATATTTCCAGCGGGTGCGATAGACTGATTCGCATTATTGAATCCGTTTTCGAGGAGACGCAACAATCTGTACCGCGACCATCAGGGAGCGGCCCAACTGGTGTTATGGCAAGGATTGCGGGCCGCTCCCTGACGGTCGCGGTACTGAATTGAAAACATAAGGAATTCTGCGAACCAGTCTAGCGGTCAAATCGAGTACGAGTACGAGTGCCGCTGCGTTGAGTACGAGTACGAAAACAGCTTTTCAACAAGGCAAGAGCTGATCTAAAAAAAACCTTCCGCCAGACTTAGAGGCTGGCGGAAGGTTTCGTGGTTTCTTCGTTGATCTGAGGCGAGCAGAGCCTCGGATGAGATGTTATTTCAGGAAAAGCGCCATTTTGCTGCGGCTGCCGTCTTCTCCTGATGTGGTGTTGGCGGCCATGATGTCCAACGTTTTGAAGACGTTCATCACGGCGTCGAGCTCCGCCAGTTCATCCGCGTTTTCCGGTCCGCTCATTTGCTGTTTGATGAGGTTGTGAATCACATCGACGATTTTGCCGGCGTTGCCGACCATGATCTGATTGGTCGTGGCCGGGAGGTACGCTGAGGCTTTGGCAAAGGCGGGATCCTGCAGCGCGGTTTGCCCGCCTTCCTTGGCGCAGTCCAGCGCGGCTTTAAGCGAGCCGACGGTGCTGCTGATGATCAGGAATTCGCCGTTGGTGCAGATGCTGGGCTGGTAGCCTTGCATGAGCAGCATGGGATGGCTGAGCTGGTGGATTTTCACGCCTTTGTATTCGCTGGCGGCGACGATGTCGGGCACATCGGCGGGGGCCTGGCCGCCCATCTGGGCGCCGGCCATCATTTTACCGAAGTCGTTGATCCATTTGGTCAGGCCGTTGACGACTTTTTCGGCTTTGGTTGCGTCGTTGACTTGCAGGCCGATGATGACGTCGGCGACGGTTCCTTCCAAGTTCGCCCAATTGAAGAAGAGTTCCGGTCCGTGTCCGCCGCAGAGGTCGTCCTTGACGGTGAAGCCGATTTGCATTTCATAGGGCGCGAGCAAGTCGCCCAGGGATGCGGTTCCCTGGCCTCCGCCCATCATGGGCGCTAAGGATTTATAAACACCGTCCATGACCTCGTAGGTCAATTCGCCGTCGAAGCTGTTGCCCCAGCCTGCAAGCATGGTTCCCTGCGGGACGTACTTGCTGGCGGTGATCTGCGAGGGTGGATATTTGCGGATCATAGACAGAAGCGGCGTGCCTTGAATGTTGTGAAAGGGCTGGTTCATGTCGACTTCGATGCGGTCTTTCATGACGCGCATGGCCATCGCGATTTTTATTTTCTGAGATTCCTCGATCAGGGGAACGCCGGCGAATGGATTCCCGCCGCCAAAGGCTGGATTCATAGCGTTGAACTTTTGTTGATCGAGGTACAGGATGGCGTCCACGGCTTGACTGGCCAGTGGACCGGCGGAGGCTTTGAAGTCTTTGGATTGCGCCAGGCCTTCGCCGCCGTTTTTCAAGAATGCGACCATTTCCTTGACTTTGTTGACTGTGCCGACGGCGAACGTTGTGTCGGCGACCATGCCGAAGGCGAATTTTGGCTCCATCATGCCGGGATCGGCGGCCATTGTGATTTCACGTCCGCCGACGGCTTCTTTTTTCAATTGGCCGCCGCTGTTTTCCGCCTGTTCAGCCAGTTTGCCTTCGACGTATTTAAGGATGCTGGCGAATTTCGCGGCGTCCTTGATTTCGAGCACAACGACGATTTCCGGCTCAGCCGGGAGCAGGGTGTCCGTCGGGGCGTTTTGGGACGGGGGGGCGTAAACGCCCAGCGTGACGCCGCCGACGATCTGTGTGATCGATTCCGCTGTCACGGGAAAGCCCAGTTCGACGCGCACTTCTTCCTGTCTGAGGAGCACTTCTTGCAGTTCTTCGGAGTCTTTGACGAACGGCATATCCATCAGGTTTTTGATCGCCGCGTAGGTCGAGGTCTGGCTCCATGTGCTGTATGTTTGGTTCAAATCGGTCATGCTGACGGCCAGGGCAGGCTCTCCCGGCAGGTTGGTCGCCAGCAGTTTTTGCGCGTGCGACATCGGCGCGCAAAGGCACAATACGACTAGCATAACAATTGCTGCGAGTGGTTTTTTCATGGGTGTCCTCCGTATGTTGTGTGTGTCAAAAAAAGCATGGCTTTTGTTCAACAGACTGCGATCCTTCAAAAAAGTTGCGGAAATAAAGCAAGGCCGAGTGGACTCGGCCTTGCTGTGGGTGATGTCAGTAAAAAGATCATGAATGAGCGGGGAAAATGCCGGCGGTAAGTATTTTTTTGTACAAGCCTAATTTTCCCAATCGGTGGTGTCCAAACTGGGGAGGTCGTCGCCCCAGATTGTCGGCAAGACGTATTCCGGTTCGATCAGCGGGCCATAGCCGCTGGGAATCGGCACGGGAAACGTCACGACTTCATAGATGCCGGTGGCGGTGCGGGCGGCGCCCCAGACAGCTCCACGGACAAAGCCCGTGATGAAACCCGTGAAGGGATCTTTCTCCCGCCAGTCTTCCGCGATGGCCTTGGGAACTTCAACCCATCCGGTGAAGACGTTGACCACACCGCGGCCGAATTTGTGCGCCATTTGTCCGAGCGCGGAGCTTTCGCGAGTAACGTCGTCATAGGCGACGGAGGAAGCGGCATAGGATTGGCTGGCCACGCTCAGCAGGGCGGCCATTAAGGCGGCAGTGACAAAAATTTTGCAACGCGCGTGGGATATCATGTTCAGCTCCTTCGTTTTATATCCGGCGACGGAACACGCAACCGGCGTTGGCGCACACCGTTTCCGGGGATGCGGCAATTGACAGCGGATGCAAATCAGGCGCTGATGAGCGCATTGCGGCCGCCATCATTATTGGCGCGAGTTTTAGCTCATCAAATTTACCCCTGATTTGTCAAACCCTTTTTGCGCATCGCGCCGTTTCTTTGCGGCGAGATCCGGGATCCGTCATTCGAGTATAATGTGTTGTCCTTTCTCCAAAACGCGGCGGATGTTGCGGGCCAGCTCGCGATGGATGATCGGTTTTTCCAAATAACAGCGGAAACCGATGTTCAGCGCTTTCTCCTGATTGATATTCGCGTCGTAGCCGGTGCAGAGGATGATGGGCATGTCGGGGCGGACGGAAAAGACCTTGCGGGCGAATTCTTCGCCGTTCATTTGCGGCATGACCATGTCGGTGACGATGACGTCCCACTTGAAGGGCGATTCCATGAAGGCTTTCAGGGCCTGGCGGCTTTGGCCGAAGATCGTGACGTCATAACCGAGCTGGCCGAGTCCATGGTGAAAAACCTGAGCGATGGTCGGTTCGTCGTCCACGACCATGACTCTTTCTTTGCCTTCGATGGCGACATGAGCGGCTTCGGGCAATGCCTCGACGAAGGAAAACTTTGTCTCTGCCGCGGGAAAATAGATGCGGAATTCGGAGCCGCCGCCGGGTTGGCTCGATACGGTGATGTAAGCGTTATGGCTGCGCACGATGCTCATCACGGTGGCCATGCCCAAGCCGGTTCCGCCGCTGCCCTGGCGCGTGGTGAAATAAGGATCGTAGATGCGTTGCAGCGTGTCGGGCTCCATGCCGCAGCCGTTGTCGGCCACGCTGAGCATCACATAGCATCCGCAGGGCATGACCGGACTTTGCGGCAGCGCCTGGATGTCCTGCGGCGTTTTCAGATTCAGGCTGCGGAGTGCGATGCGGATCTGGCCTTGATGGCTATCCATGGCCTGGTAGGCGTTGGTGCAGAGGTTCATCAGCAATTGATGGATGGACGTGGGGCTGGTCACGATATTAGGCGCGTCATTGTCGATGTCCTGGATCAACTCCACGGTTGAGGGCAGCGATCCGAGCATCAGTCTCAGCGCTTCCTTGATCACCAGTTGGAGTTGCATCGGGGCGCGTTTGGCCGGCGTGCGACGCCCAAAGGCGAGGATCTGATTGACCAGATCCGTGGCGCGCTGGCCGCCGATCATGATTTGCTCCACACAATGCGTTGCGGATGGATCCGACTCCACGGCGCCGGCCAGGATTTGCGCGTAGCCGATGATGCTTTGCAAAATATTGTTGAAGTCATGCGCGACGCCGCTGACGAGCATCCCGATGACTTCCAGGTTCTCCCGTTGCTCGTCGCGCAAATCATCGTGAGACGAATAAACGTTTTGGCCGTAAGGCCGCTCCGGGGCATGGGCGTCCACATCGGAGGCGTCCGGATTAGACATTCTTCGAAGCTGAGTTTTCAGCCGTTGATTTTCTTCCTGCAATTGTCCGATGGCGTCAAGCAGTTCCTGGGTGTTAAAATCGCGATTCATTGAATTGCGCCTTTCCGGCCTCATGCTTTGTGAGGATGCGCATTGTGATCAATGCGGTCATCGGTTGGGCCTTGCTGAGATCACTGCCGTTTTGTTTGGTCTATCCCATGTGAGCGAATTCAACTGCAAGGATGAAAAAGCGTTCCGGAGCTCCTTTCGATCACTGAAATATTAGCGCCAGCCTCGCCGCGCCGTGGCGACGCAGGCATGGTTGCGGCGTAAATCACCCTTGAGCGCGCAGTCCCGCATGTTGATCATGCATGGCGGGCCGGCGCATTCAGCCCCTCGTGGATTCTTGAGCAAACACCTCAGGTTAGACAGATTTCCACATGATATTCAGCATCAGCAATAAACAGTCTGCATCGGCGCATCGGGCGCCTGGAAGATAGACCGCAGCAAGGCAATTTAACCGATCAAATGTCGTGTTGCTTGGATGAATCCTAACGTTCTCTCTTGCCGGAATTACAAATCTATAGCGACATTATCTTATATCGCCATTCTTGACGCTCTGCAAGCAAAAAAACAAACAGCTTGGTGTGCGTAGAGGGCAAAAAGATGCAGAAATTGTTTTTTTGGTGAAACATTGCCGGAAAACCTGCGTCTAAATAACACGAAATGCGCTTGCGGCGGCGTGCCGCTTGTGGATAAGATGTGACAAACCTGTGGAAGGAGTGTGGATGATATGGAAGCGATCAAAGCCATTGGCTTGATGATGGGAGCGAGTTGGGCCAGCGGCGTGAATCTATACGCGACGGTGTTGCTGTTGGGCTTGAGCGGCCGGATGGAATGGGTCACATTGCCGGAGTCGATGTCGCCGTTGACGGCGTGGCCGGTGATTATCGTGGCCGGGTTCCTCTATGCGATTGAGTTTTTCGCCGACAAGATCCCAGCGGTCGATTCGTTCTGGGATACGTTGCATACCTTTATTCGTCCGATCGGCGGCGCGGCGCTGGCCTGGATGGCCGTGGGTGAGTCGGCGCCGGAGTTTCAAGTCATCGCGCTGCTCTTCGGCTCTGCGTTGTCGCTGCAATCCCACGTGACGAAAATGACGGCGCGGCTGGCGATCAATGCTTCGCCGGAGCCGGTGACGAACAGCGTGGCGAGCGTGACGGAGGACGTTGTGGTGGCCGGGTTGGTGACGCTGGCGATGACGCACCCGATCATTGCGACTTTCGTGGTCGTCGCGCTGGTAATCGGCACGGTCTGGCTGACGGTAATATTGATGAAGTTCCTGGTGAAGGCTGTGAACGGCATCCTGCGTTTCATCGGGCTGAAAAAGCCCGCGCAATCGGAAGACGCGCCTTCGACTCCGGCATAGACTGATAGCTTGCCGAAAAACACTTACATCCCGGCATGCATGAAACGCATGCCGGGATGTTTTTTTCATTGAGCCGCCACCCGAGAAAGCCTGTAATGTAACGAACATATCATGAGCAAGGAGCGATGCGCATGAAATTGAAGCTGGGGCGTCTGACTGCATTCATCGCGGTTTTATTTTTGGCGAACTTGGCGCGCGTAGAGGAGTCGCCGGAGATTCATGATTCGAACTTGCGGCTTTTTTACGATTACATCATCACGCAAGAAAACACTCTCGCCTATAGCGAGAGCAATGCTGGATTGATCTATGTAAAGGTGGATCAATTCGGCGTCACGGAATTGGATTCACTGAATATAGCAAACAGGCAGTTAATCCGGCAGGCTCGGAATGACGGCAAGTTCTACGATGCCCTGATTGAGCAAATCAACTGGGCGATGGCGGAGCTCAATCGAACATCCGACACGATGACGCTGCAGGCGGCTTCGACGGAGGAAACTCCGGAGACGGAACAGAAAAAAAATCTCAAGCAAATGCAAAAGACGCGAAGGCTCTATCGTGCTTATCGAAATGTTTTATGTGCGATCCTCGAACGGGCGGATGTCAAGGCATTGGCGCAATTTTATGAAGATACAATCCGGCGCAAGGATTTAACTCCGGCGCTGAAGGTCGAGACGCTGCGACAGTTGGGCGAGCTGATCGGTCAGGTAGAGTATTGGAACGCCTGGGGGCCGATGGATTATGATGATTGGAAGCGCATTCAAGGCAATGAGTATCTTGATCCATTCAAGTCTGGCCGGAGCGTCAGCGTTGAAGAGGTTCAAGGCGCGTTTCACCGTTCCGCCATGGCGATCCTGGGAAGCGTTGATTTTGAAAATGACGCCTTGCCGCGGGAGGCGCTGGTTGAATGCATCAACATCGCGGTTGGCGCTCCGGTGAACGACGTGGGTTTCACTTGGACGATGCCGCCGATTGCGCCGGTGGACGTAGAATTTGTCAAAACGGCCTGCGACCGTGCGCTGGCGAGCGAAAAAATCAGCTCGCGCATGAAAATGTGGTGCCGCAAGGCTTGTGCGATGGTGGATCAACAAGCGCGCGATGAATATGTCGAGCTGCTCAAACAATCGCTGAAAGAAACTTCAACCTCTGCGGATATGCTGACTTACGCCAATGAGTTGCGGCTGTTCGGCGCGATCACCGACGCGGAGCATGCGAAGATCGTGGAAGCCGCGCAGCGCAAGCTGCAAACGCCATAAAGGATTGACGATCACGTCGTGTTAATCACTGATGTTACGCAGTGGGTGTTCCCTTGGACTGCGCAGGCCATGCCTGCGCCTTGGATAAGCGGAGTTTTGTCCTCAATCCGGTGTAATTCAACCATAATGGAAGGCGGCGGCATGGCCGCCGCAGTCCAAAACGCCAATCGTGCGTAACATCAGTTAATCATTCTCCAATGGCAAATCCGTGGTGTGGAATGGTATTAAAAAGAGAACCCAGCGGTTGTAATTCGCGCGTCCATATTTATTGCCCGTGCTTCCGGCGAAGGCGCCGTTGGCGGCGTCAATGAAATGAATGGCGAGTTTGGCCGTGCCGCGCTGATGTAGTTTCTTGAAGAATGGGAGTTCGGGAGTTTTGATGTCGCTCATTCCACTGGGAGCGGGCAGCGTGAATGACGGCATGCCGACGAGAAACGTGGAACTGTCCGTGGCCAGCGCCCCCGCTCGAATCTCCGCGATGTAATCCGCATTTTCCCGAACATCGGCGATGCTCGCGCCGGCGGCGCCCAGGCGTTCGCGCACAGCCGCCACGACGTAAGGCTCATCCTCGGCTTCCAGGTTGACGGCGTCCAGAAAAACGCGGCGCGCGCCGTTTCGGCTTTCAAGGCTCAAGTCCATTTGATTCAAAGCCCGATCCACCGAGGCGCTCAGCAGGAGTTGCTCGACAGCCGTACGTTTTGTGTTGGAAACGTCCCACGTGGCGCAGCCTTGCAGCGACAAAGCCAGCGCCAGCAATGCAGATATGCTGAACCGCATCTTGATCCATCCTTTTCTTTCAATCGGGAATATGCGTATGAACCGCTTGTTTTGCCGTAGCGGCATAAAAGAGAGATTTTAAGGGGCGCGATATTCAAAGGTCAATGAAGCAATCGATAATATTGAACGAATGGTTCGCTTGCTGGCGGTTTTTCTTGCGTTGTCGTAACGCCGCATGAATGATGGATTTATGACCATCTCCAACAAGCGCATTCTTGTGATCGATGACGAAGTGCGGATGTGCCAGAGTCTGCAATCGTTGCTCATGCCGTGGGGTTATTGCGTGGAGATCGCGCATAGCGGACGTGAAGGGATCGAATGGCTGACCCAGGAAGAGATTCATGTGGTGGTGACGGATCTGCGCATGGCCGAAGGCTCGGGCTATGACGTGATGAAGCACGTGCATGAAAACTGCCCCTACACGCAGGTGATCGTGATCACCGGGCACGCCTCGATGGAATCGGCGGTGGAGGCGTTGCATCACACGGTTTTCGATTACATCACGAAGCCGTTCGAATTCGACCAGTTGCGCGCGAGCGTGGAGCGCGCTTTTGACAAGGTGGAGCATCTGCGGTTGAAGGATGATCTGATTTCGCTGCTCACGCACGACATCAAGGTGCCTTTGACTTCGATTATCGGCTATTCGATGCTGGTTTTCAACAAGGACACCGGGGATGAGCATCCCAAGGCTCGCGAGTTCGTGCAGGCGATCAGCCAGAGCGCGGAGCGGATCCTGGGACTGGTGGATAATTTTCTGGCCACGACGAAGTTCGACGCGGGCAAGCTTGTGGTGGGCGATACGCCGTTGGATCTCAACGGCGTGCTGACGGACTTGTGCAGTTCGCTGGAGATGCAGATCGAGCAGATCGGGGCTGATTTCACCGCGTCCATCGAGGATGATTTGCCGGCGGTGCGCGGGGAGGAGAGCCTGATATACCGGGCGCTGAGCAATCTGCTGAACAACGCGATTCATTACGCCGGTCAGGATCAGCCGTGGATCCGCTTTGCCGCCAGCGCCTTTCCGGCGGAGCAGTCGCCGTTGTGCAAACCGGCAGTGCGGATTGAAGTGGCGAATTCCGGTCCTGGCATCCCCGAGGAATCGCTGCCGCATATTTTCGACCGCTATGTGCGCGGTCCGCGCGGAGGCGATTCGCGCGGCACGGGGCTGGGATTGTACGCCGTGCGCTGCATCCTTGAAGCGCATGACGCCGTGGTGATCGCGGAAAGCGATCCGGGCAAGCAGACCGTGTTTACGGTCTTTCTGCCGGCGTATGCCGCGGAGACAAACGAATAAAGGCGGGATTGACCGGCGAAAAATCCGCCGCGAAGCCCTTTCCATAAAAAACGCGCCCGGAGTGGATGATTCCATTCCGGACGCATTGTTTTATCGAGGGCCTCTCGCGTTGAGCGAGATTGCTCCACGGGTCTATTCGTTGATGGGCACGCTCGTACCGTCATTCGCTGATTTATTAAAGCGCAACGCGTTACACATATTTTTGCATTTGTCACCGATTCGTTTCCAAATGGGAGCCTGGAAGAAACTTTCATTCACCTCGGGCCGGCTGACAGAGTCTTGCATGACGATATCCGGCGCGAGCAGCGGATCGTAGCCGATGCCGGGCAGCGGCGCCGGGAACGTCACAAGCTCCACCGCGCCAACAAGGGTGCGCTTGCAGCCACGGTAGAGGCCTTTGCCCAAACCGACGGCTGTTCCCGTCAGCGGATCCAAATTCTGGACTTCCTCGTTAATGCCGACCGGTATCTCGATCCAGCCCAAGGTCAGATTGCCCACGCCGCGCATAAACTTGTGGCTGACTTTCGTAAAGGGAGAATGAGCGTACATCGGGCCGCGTTTCGCTTCCGCTCCATTGGCCAGCAGCATCGCGCCGGCTATCGCTATCAAAGCGAATGTTTTCAGTTGTCGTTTCATGCCTTCGCTCCCGTTTTGGAATTTGACAGCATACATTGTTGATTTTGTTCCGCGACGCCGCCGTCTGTCAAGCAAAAGCGCGGCGTTGAGCGGCATCAGCCTTGCGGTTTGGGATCGCGCCTTCAGGATGATCGCTGCAAATCCTGCACGCCAAACTCGCCGCTGGGCGTGTAGAACATCGAAAATCCTCTGTTCGGCCAGCGGCGCGGCTGCCATACGATTCGCTCAATCGGCGCGCTGAGCTGCATCGTTGCGATTCGCTGGCGAAAGAACTGCTCTTCATTTTTCATCTCGGACTCCGCCAGGATCGCGGAGGCCAGCAAGATCGCCGCGGCATACAGCGCCTGCCGCCAGAAACGCGCCTGGATCGCGCGTTCCGGAAGCCCCCATAGCAGCCAGGCGGTTTCGCTGACGGACCAAGCCAGCCCTAATATCACCAGGTTCAGCGCCACGTAGAAGCACATCGTCCGCAGATCAAATCCAAACTGCCAGGCTCGCAGTTCCAAATCCACATAGACCGTGAGCGGAAAGGCCAGCGTGAGCATCAATGCAAAAAGCGGATTGCTCTCCTGCGGCGCCCTGGCGGCGAGGTTATGTCGCGTTTTGTCGGAATTCATGTCCGGTCTCGTGTGCGATGGCAGATTCAGCGTTCCTTCAATGATGCGTCTTTAGCAATATCGGCAGAAAAGATGTATGATATTAAGGTCCGTGGTTTTTTGAGTGCGGCGCTGCGCCGCACGATATCAAATCGGCGCGAACGGTGTGTCATCATTTTCTCAATACAGCTGTTCAAGCAAGGCGCGGAGAAATTCCAGATCGCGGACGATGGCGGTGTACAGGCTCTCCGGGGTTTGATCCGGCGCGCGGGTGCCGGCGGTGAACTCCAGGGTGATCGTTCCGCAAAAACCGGCGTCGCGCATCAGCGTGAGCGCGTCGCGCACATACTGCTCGTTTCGCTCCAGAGCGATGAAGTCGTCGTCCGTATCGCGCAGCTGCATGTGGGCGTGCGTGATGCGCCCGCCCAGGGCGTCGATCCAGGCTTGCAGGCTTTGCAGCGGCGGCATGCCCGGCATTTGCTGCGCCACGGGATGCACGAGCGCTTGAAAGCGTTCCTCCGGCCATGCGTCGAAAAATCGTTTTGCGGCATCAGCCCGTTCCATCAGCGTGCCGGGATGGCATTCGCAGAGCAGCCGCGTTCCGTCTGGCAGGCCTGCAGCCCATTCGCGCACTGTTTCAATATAAACGGCGGTTTTGTCCTGGTTATTGCCGACATTGAATTTCACGCCTTGGGCCTGGAGTTCATGAACGCCCTGCGCAGCTTGCCGGCGGCTGTCTTCCTGCCCTTCGTCAAAGCCGCAGTACGCGCTGTAGATCGCCAACGGCGCCGCCTTTTCCCGCAATGCGGTTTGCTCGGCGGGTGTCGCGTTTTCCCAGTGATATCCCCACAATTCCACGCCGTCGAAGCCATCCTCGAAGAAACGCGGCAGCCATGCGCTTACGGGATACGACGGGGTTTTCACCGGCGCCCAGCGCTTGGGCTCCAACGCGATGCTGCCCAGCAAGATGCGAGGTTTTCCGGCGCCAGTCATCATGCGCTCCTTTTCGACCGGTTTCATCGAAATTCGTTCAAGGTTGAAATGTGCCGGCGGATGATTCGCCGGAGATAATTTTTTTGAGCGCCGGTCTAGTCTGTCAAGGTTGAATTGTCCTCTGTTTTGTTACGCCTGTATCAACGGATTCGCCATAGTGCAAACTTGAGTTTTTTCAAACGAAGAAATTATTTCAAGCATGAAAAAAAAATCGAAAAAAAAATCATGATTTTCCCGCGGGGTCGTTCCTTATTATTAGAACGGCGATTTATACGGAGTTGAGGCTGTTTCCAGAGAAGCGAGATCCGGCGATTATAATAATCAAAGGACGCCTTTTCTAACAAAAACATGGCTGAGACCGTTTAATTGGACGCCGTATGAACTTGCTGTGCAGATGGAGGCAAACCAGATTATTACAATGCCGCCGGAACATATTTTATGATTTTTTGTCCAAGAAAATAGCACCGCGCAGCGTATAATGATGTAGAGGGCAAGCCTTCAGCTCAGCCATGGATGAGGTCAAATAAAACGGGGAAAAGAACAATGGCGGAAAACCATCATTTTCATGAATCGGATTACGGGTACGAATCGTCCGGCTCGCTGGATGACAAGGAACGACAGCTGCGCCAAGCCTGCGAACGGTTGGACATCCCGTATATCGACGATCTTGCGCGTTGCTCAAAGGCGCTGGATGGCGAATACCCGGATGTTCCGCTGGAAGTCATGCGGCTGTGCCGTTGCTTCCCGCTGGGCTGTGATGAATATAACCGTCTTTGGGTGGCGTTCGCCAATCCGTTGAACGGTCATGTGCTTCGGGAGCTTTCGATGTTGTTGCGCCGGGAGATCAATGTTGCGGCGGCGCCTGAACGCGACATCGAGCGGGAGATCGCGCAGCTGGAACAGCGCATGGGAAGCGCAGGCGCGGCGCCGGGCGCCGATCGGGAAATAAGGCATCCAGCCGTGGCGCAGACCGTGGAATATATTCTGACGCAGGCGCTGGAATCCATGGTGGAAATGATCACATTCGATCTGAATGACGATGTCTGCCGGCTTTACTTCACCAAAGATCGAAATCGGGCGCTGAAAGCCAAACTGCCGGCCGTTGCGGCGCAGCAGCTCTTGGGATACATCCGCGAACTGGCGGGGATGCTGGGAGAGCTGAATGATGAGATTGAGCACGGGGCGATCTACGCCGAGGCCGAGCATGGAGAATATGACATGCAGGTGCTGCATTCCCGGTTGTATGGCCATGAGGCGCTCAATATCCAAATCGGCGAATAGGGGAGCGATGCGAATCGCTTAGTCGTCGCAGGGTTCGATCGAGGCTGTCATTGAAATCGAGGAGTTGAGTTCCGGATCGCCGCCGAAGCGCATGATTTGATCGCGCTTATCGGCGGCTTTCTGTTTCGGCAGGCGGGCGATGATGGTGTGGCCCGTGGCGTCCACCTCGCAGGCGTGCTGGAAGGCTTGCGTCGGGGTCATGCCGTCGATCAGGGTGCAGAGCATGATGATCACATATTGGTAGGTGTGCTTGTCGTCGTCATGCAGAATCACATACCACAACGGCTCATGGCGCTGCTGAGTCGCTGCGCCCGTCTCGGTTTCAAACTCAAAATCCGGAAAATCCGGTGTCTCGCCGCCCTCCATCATCAGCAATGGAGGGGTGGTGCTTTTTCCGATAAACATGCTTAATTTTCTCCAGCCCGCGCTGAAAAATCAAGAGTGAAGCGGCGTTTTTGGGCGAAAAAAGGCTTCACGGGCGGTATTGTGCGCTTTTCTGGGCGGAGGGCGTATTTTAAATTATCTGGATGATGCGCTTCTTGCTCTTGCTTGCAATCGAATTCCTAGATCCAGTTTCGGAATTGGGATTCGAGGAGCGACACTGCGTTGAAGCAAATTTCCGGCAGCGAGGCGGATATTTGGAGCAAGAGTAAGAGCAGGAGCAAGAGCAAAACAAGACATGGGGTAAAGTCATGATGCGCCCTATGGAGAAGGGCGCATCTTGACGGAGCTCCCAAAGTTATGCGAAAGTACATCTGGAGACGAGAAATGACTCCCATTCCTTTTCAAGCGAGGC
>JAFGJS010000004.1 GCA_016928995.1 Candidatus Sumerlaeota bacterium
TATGAGCGCGGCGATTTTCCGGTCGCTGAATCCTTTGCGGACACGGCGGTTTCGCTGCCGATTTATCCGGGGCTGACGAAACGCCAGATCGAATATATTTGCGAGACGGTGCGCGAATTTTGCGGCCAGCAAACGCCTGTCGGGTGACGGCGATCGGCCGTAGCGTGTAAAAAAAGATTGGCATTCAGCATCGGCCGGCGTTAGGATTCTTCTAGCAATCCACGCCGGCTGTAATTTTGAAAGCATTGCGATTGAAGCCGGACGCCGTGCTTTTCGATGCATCTCATCAGCGGATCACCTAACTGACTCTGCATGGATAAATCACTTATGGGCCGTTTCACCAAACAGGATGAGCAGTACATGCGCCGGGCGCTGGAACTTGCGCGCGAGCATCTGGGGCAGACACATCCCAATCCGGTGGTCGGGTGTGTGATCGTGAAGGAAGACCGCATCATCGGCGAGGGCGCGCACACCAAAGCCGGCCGTCCGCACGCTGAAATTGAAGCGCTGAAGAACGTCAAGGAAGATCCCAGAGGGGCGAAAGTTTACCTGAACCTGGAGCCTTGCACACATAAGGGCCGCACGCCCCCCTGCGCGCCGAAATTGATCGAGGCGGGCATCCGTGAGGCCGTTATCGCGATGGAAGATCCCAATCCCATCGTGCACGGCCGTGGGATCAAGGCCTTGCGCGACGCCGGAGTGAGGGTCAAGACGGGCTTGATGGAAGATGAAGCGCGCGTATTGAATGAAGCGTTCGTCACTTACCATACGAAGAACCGTCCTTTCATCGTGGTCAAATGGGCGATGACGCTCGACGGCCGCATGTCCTCGGATTCGGGCAGTTCAAAATGGATCAGCAACAACACATCCCGGGAATACGTGCACCGCATCCGTTCGCAGATGGATGCGATCATGGTCGGTATCGGCACTGTGATTAAGGATAATCCCAGGCTCAATGTGCGGTTGGACGGCTATGAAGGCCGCCAGCCTCACCGTGTGATCGTGGATGGCTTTTTGCGCATTCCTCTGCGTTCGCGATGTTTGCAATTGGACGGCGGCGGTCCGGCGCTGATTTTGACCGGCGCCTCCACGCGGCTGGAACGACGCAAGCGGGCGTTGCGTGAATTTGGCCACACTGTGCTGGAATGCAAAAGCAAACATGGATTCATCGACGTTTATGAGATCTTCCAGAAACTTCATGACGCGAATATTCAATCCGTGATGATCGAAGGGGGCAGCCAACTGCAAACTTCGATTTTCGAGGAAGGCTTGTTCGACAAGTTGATCTGCTTTATCGCGCCCAAGATCATCGGCGGCCGCAATATGCGCAATCCGATCGAAGGCGGCGGAATCGAAGACATGAAAAACGCGATCGAACTGGAGCAGATCGTGATCCGCAATTTCGAAGACGATGTTTGCATCGAAGGCTACCGGATAAATTGAAATCACTGTCGCCGCTTGTGTTGCGTGGCATTTATGCGTAGGAAAACTATAATTCGATCTTGCAATCCTCATTCGCGCCGATACAATCAACCGCGATCTCGTTTAATCCCACGAATTGCCATTGACGCCGTGTTTTTCAAAGTGAGAAAATATAAAGATTATGACCGCTGCGAAGAAAACAAATAAGCCCCTCGACTTCGAAAAGTCGCTTCAACGTCTGGAGGCGATTGTCGAGCAATTGGAAGAGGGCGAGCTGGATTTGGACAAAGCCATCGCGATGTTCGAGGAAGGCAATCAACTGAGCCGCGCATGTGGAAAACGCCTGAATGAGGTGGAGCAGCGCGTGCTGCGCCTGCTCGAAAACGCCGAAGGCGGCGCTGAATATGAAGACTTTCACGCGGAAGATGGCGAGAGCGATTCCGCGGAATGATTGTGTGAATATACGGTACGCAGCATACGGAATTTTCCCGATGAGGAAGTGCAACTGTGAGTGTTTTTGATCGAGTCAATATCCCCGCCGATTTGAAGCAACTGAGCCTGGATGAACTTCACGAGCTGTGCGGCGAACTGCGCAATGCAATCATCATGCAGATTGCACAGACCGGAGGGCATTTCGCCGCGCCGCTGGGCGCCGTGGAATTGGCCGTCGCGCTGCATTATGTGCTCGACACTCCGCGCGACAAGGTAATCTGGGATGTTGGCCACCAGGCGTATGCGCATAAGTTGCTGACCGGCCGCAAGGACCGTTTCGGCACGCTGAAGAAATACGGCGGACTGAGCGGCTTCCTGCGGCGCGATGAGAGCGAGTATGACGTTTTCGGCGGAGGGCACGCCAGCACGTCGATTTCGGCGGCGATAGGGGTCGCGGCCGGCCGCGACCTGCGCGGCGAGGATTTCAGGGTGTGCGCAGTCGTGGGCGACGGAGCGCTGACCGGCGGGCTATGCTTCGAGGCGCTGAACAACCTGGGCCAGCTCGGCTCGAAAATGCTGATCGTGCTTAACGACAACAACATGAGCATCGACGAGAACGTCGGCAGCATGAACTCCTACCTGAACCGCCTGATCAGCGGTGAGATGTACAACCGGATCAAGGAAGAGAGCGAGGCGTTTTGCGAGAAGTTGCCCGGCGGGCACAAGATCGTGAATCTCTCGCAAAAGATCCGCGAGTTCGCCAAGGGCCTGGTCACGTCGAACATCTTTTTCGAAGAACTGGGCATCCGGTACTTCGGCCCGGTGGATGGGCATGACATCGAAAAACTGACGGATATGCTCGGGAAGATCAAAAACCTGGACGGCCCGGTGATGCTTCACGCCATCACGCGCAAAGGCAAGGGTTACAGCCACTCCGAGCAGGATCCGATCACGTGGCACGGCCCGGCGCCGTTCAAAATCGAAAGCGGCGAGATGATCAAGAAAGAAACCACGGCGCCGTCATATACCACGGTGTTCGCCAAGGCGCTGGAAGAAGCCGCGGAGAAGGATTCGCGTGTCGTGGCGATCACGGCGGCCATGACCACCGGCACAGGACTGGTGGAATTCAGCGAACGTTTTCCAGATCGATTTTTCGACGTGGGCATTGCGGAAGGGCACGCTGTGACGTACGCGGCGGGTTTGGCCACGGAAGGCATCCGTCCGGTTTGCGCGATTTATTCCACCTTCCTGCAGCGCGCTTACGATCATATCCTGCACGACGTGGCGCTGCAAAAACTGCCCGTGGTCTTCGCGCTGGATCGCGGCGGATTGGTCGGCGCGGACGGACCGACGCATCATGGCGCGTATGACTTCGCGTACCTGCGCTCGATTCCGGGCATGGTGGTGATGGCGCCGAAGGACGAGGCGGAATTGCGCAATATGATTTTCACCGCCTTGCAGTATGACGAGGGGCCGGTTGCGGTTCGATATCCGCGCGGAACGGGCGTCGGTGTGGAAATGCCTGATGAGCCAGAGATTCTGTCGATCGGGCGCGGCGAGATCCTACGCGAAGGCGAGAGCGTCGCGCTGCTGGGCGTCGGACTGACGGTGCAATTCGCCTCGCAGGCGGCGGATGCGCTGGCGGAGGACGGCATCCATGTCGGCGTGGCGAACATGCGTTTCGTCAAGCCGCTGGATGAGGCGCTGCTGCGCGCGTTGGCTGAAAAATACGACCATCTGATCACCATTGAAGACCATGCCTTGATGTGCGGCTTTGGTTCGGCGGCGCTGGAAGCGCTGAATGAAATGAATCTCGAAGCGAAGCCGAACATCATACGGTTGGGCATTCCGGACGAGTTCATCGAGCATGGCAGCCAATCAAGGCTGTACCAACTATGCGGATTTCACCCGGACAACATCGCTGAGCGGGTGCGATTGCTGCTCACTGATAAGGTGCAGGTGCTGCATGATAATCTGGCGCATAACGTGCGGGCGTAATGAGCGCCAAAACGCGATTGGATCAGGCGCTGGTGGAGCGCGGACTGGCTGAAACGCGGTCCAAGGCGCGAGCGCTGATTCTGGCCGGCGATGTCAGCGTGGATGGCCGCCGGGCCGACAAGGCTGGCGTAGGTGTGGCGACGGACGCCTGCATCGAAGTGAAGGCGGCGGCCTGCCCGTTCGTCAGTCGCGGCGGACTCAAACTCGCCGGATTTCTCGATCAATTCCCCTTTCCCATCACAAACGCCATTTGCGCGGACATCGGCGCTTCGACCGGCGGATTCACGGATTGCCTGTTGCAGCGCGGCGCGGCTAAGGTCTATGCCGTAGATGTCGGCTATGGTCAGCTGGAGTACAAACTGCGCAACGATGCGCGCGTAAGCGTGATGGAACGCTTTAACGCCCGCTCGCTCGGTAGCGAGACCTTCTGCGATCCGATTGAGTTTTTCTGCATCGACGTTTCCTTCATCAGCCTGGAGAAAATCATACCGGGATTGCTGCCTGCGGTCGGCGAAGAGCCGGTGGATTGCGTCGCGCTGATCAAACCGCAGTTCGAAGCGGGAAAGGCCGCGGCGGACAAAGGCGCGGGCGTGATTCGGGATCCGCAGGAGCACCGCCGCGCGCTGGAAAACGTGTGGCGTTGTTTCGAGACGCATGGCTGGAAGCCATTGGCTCTAGTGCCGTCGTCGATCAAAGGCGCTACAGGCAATGTGGAATTCCTGATCGGCTGCACACGAAGGGATGATCCGCGAACGAATGAGTTCGGCGATACACGTTCGGTGGATGTCTGGATCGAAGAGGCTTTAAGTCTTGCGCATCAACAATGATTGAATTTTTCGTGAGTTGTGATGCAATGATCGATATTCAAACAATCAAGTCGATTGCGTATGAACACGGATTCGATCTGTGTGGAGTGGCGCCAGCCGAACCTTTGCCGGAGCCGAATGCGCGATTCACCGCCTGGCTGAATGCCGGAATGCATGGGGAGATGGCGTATCTGCGCCGTCATGCGGATTTGCGCATGGATACGCGGACGTTTTGGCCTGCGGCGCAGTCGATCTTGATGCTGGGCGCGAGCTATTGGCATGCAGAGCAAGAGCATGAGCAAGAGAGAATGGGGGAGATCGCGCGATATGCGCGCGGACGGGATTATCACAAGGTTCTGCGGCGGCAATGCAAGCGGCTGGTCAAGGACGTTGAAGCGCTGCTCGATGAGGACACGGAGAGCCGGATCTGCGTCGATTCCGCGCCGTTTCAGGAACGGGCCTATGCCGCTCGCGCAGGGCTGGGCTGGATCGGCAAGAACACCTGCCTGATTCATCCGAAAATGGGATCGTACCTGTTCCTGGCGGCGATCCTATGGAACCTGGAACTGCCCGCGGATGAACCGATGGCGGATCATTGCGGCTCCTGCCACAAGTGTCTTGAGGCGTGTCCGACCCAAGCGTTGATTAAACCCCACACGCTCGATGCGCGAAAATGCATTTCGTACCACACGATTGAATTGCGCGGCGAGATTCCAGATGAATATCATGCGGCGATTGGACGGCGCATTTTCGGCTGCGATGTTTGCCAGCAGGTTTGTCCGTACAATCGATTCGCAGTCGAAACGCGCTTCGAGGAGTTTCATGCGCATGCGGATTTAGCTGGGAAATCCCTGGATGACTTCGCCGCGATGACCGAAGCCGAATTCAACGCCTTCTTCGCCGGATCGCCCATCCGCCGCGCCGGTCATGAAGGCTTCCAGCGCAACGTCCGCATTGTTCAAGGAAATTCGGCGAATTTTCACGACTGATACATGATGTCTTTATCCAGAGAAACGATTGAGTTTGAGTTGACGCAAATGATGAAATTATTTACCGGTATCATTTTTTAGTTGAAAACTTGGATGATCGTTGATTGATTAGTTTATTGAGCCAATTTAAAAATACACTCTACTTTTGCTCATCCCAATCTCTGCTGAATGCAATTCCGCCGTCCCCCCGTTTTTTCAAGGCA
>JAFGJS010000098.1 GCA_016928995.1 Candidatus Sumerlaeota bacterium
GATTTTTTCCTTGAGGAGAGTGCCTTGGTTGGTCAACGAATGCCAGGCGAGGCACTGATGAGCGAGTTGAAGAAGGGCGGCTGAAACGGGTGCACTAGCGTGAAAAAGAAGGGAAAAACGGCTTGACAAGTTGGATGTAAGCAAATATGGTTATTTCCATTAATATTTTGGGAATCGTTGGCTAGGGTTAGGAGTTGATGGAGGGAAATCAGGCGATTTTTTCTGATTCGTTGCATCGAATTCCGGAAAACTGAGCACGCTTTTTAGAACTCAGGATGGTTTTCTCCCGATTCTGGCGGAATTCCCCAGAACTCTGGAAACACTATTTCAAGCTCTGGCGGCGCACGTCAGAACTCGAAAGAGTATTTCCCAGAATTCTGGCGGCTGCTCCCAGTGCGCTGAGAACATTTCCCAGACTCTGGCGGTGGTTCCTAGAACTTTGACGGCGCCTGCCAGAACTCTGGAAGCACTTGTTTGAACTCTGGCGGCGCCTAATCGAACTTGAAGAACATCCCCCAGAACTCTGAGAAAGCTCCCCAGAATTCTGGCGACGGTTCCCAGAATGCTATCAACAGCGTTTCGAAGCATGAGTCAACAGTATTTTGATCATGATTCGTTTGATTATGTCATTTATTTACAGTCACATACAATACAAATAGTGATAATGAAGCAAGATTAATTCATTCAATCTAAGGAGGCGCAGGATGGCTGGAAATTACATCCCGCAAAACGATGCGGATTTTCATCAATGGCAGACGATCTTTGTCGCTTACGTGCTGGACAATACCGAGGCGCTGAAACTGACCGAGGAGCAAATCGGCCGGCTTGAGTCGCTTTCACTGGAATGGAACGCCGCTTATCCCGAGGCCGCGTCGCTGAAGGACGCCTGGCAGGCCGGAGTGAAACGCAAAAATGACGCACAGGATGAGCTTGAGGGCTTGATCCGCGCGTTGGTGCGCCAGTTCCAGGCCGATCCGGACATGACCGACGAGCGGCGGACGGCGATGAACATCCCGGTGCGCGACGACGTGCACACGCCGTCCGGCGACGTGACCACGCGCCCGATCCTCCACGTGGACGGCAATCAGCGCTTGCAAAGCCTGATTCGCGTCTTCGACGAAAGCACGCCCAACAGCCGCAAGCGTCCGGACAACGCCTCCGGTTTTGAGTTGCGCGCCAAGGTCGGCGGCGAGGCGCCTGCCGGACCTGATGACTTCAACCTCCCCCTGGGCTACGAGCCGCGCTCGCCGCATCTGGAGGAATGGGACGATGATCAAGGCGGGCAAAAAGCCTGGATCATCGGCCGCTGGATCGCCAAAAACGGCAACCCAGGACCGTGGTCGGAGACCGTGATGACGACGATTGCGGCGTAGAAATTTAGGAAAGAAATAATAAAAAAGAGACGAATTCATGAGCCATTAATTGGCTATATTCGGTTAAGTTGTGGCGTTATACATTGCAAAATATTGGGTGAAACCCTAAAAATAAAAAAAGGAGCTATCCTAATGAAATCCTTAACAGTAGCAGCATCGATTTTGTTGTTGTGTTTTTTTAATCAAGGTATTTTTGCCGTTGATCATACCTGCGGCGAAAACGGCTATACCTGCGTCAAAATGATAACCCTCAACGCCGATGTGCCTGCGAATTGCGATTGTTGCCCTTATAACAATGGTCCTGATTATGTAAGCTGGAATGATGGATCGGCGCATATGTCCGGCGATGATGCTTATTATGAATCAAATCATTGTGGCGGGAAACAGTATTCCTTCGGCGCTCCAGTCTCGCAAGGAAGCTTGGAGCCAAATAAACAACGGACTGGCGTAATGTGGATGGAAGCCACTGGCTGTAAATGCGAAGAAACTGGCTGTAATTGCGTGGGCACAGACTCGTTGACAAAGAATTTTATTATTCATCGTCAATGGGAAAGCGAGCTAATTAGCACAACCACGCCAGATATTCTAATATTAAAGACTTCAGCCGCCGATATTCAACAGAATCAAAATTTCAGTTTTAGCGTTTCCGGTGAAGTCACTATATCTGTGGCGGGTAGTTTTACAGGCGGCATTAAGGGGGAAGCTATAAGCGGCGCGCTTGGCGTCACAGTCACAGGCTCTAAAAGCTGGACATGGGAAAACGGCACAAGTTATTCATATAGCCCTGATGATCTTGGCAAATATATAGCCGGATATGGTCAAGCCCAATTCTTTCGATACAATCTCAAGTGTCAAAAGTTTGGTTGTGACGGATTGGATGGCGCGCCGGAAAGCGTGATTGTTGAATCGGTGATGGCCGACCTTGTTCCGGTCGCGACTTTTCGCATACGTTATGATTTCCAAGGGCTGCTTGGCGAGCAAGAAAATCAAGACAAATGGAGCGGCGGGCTTATGAATCTAATATGAAAAAGGAGGCAATATGATGCATAGAATTCCTTTTGTTTTATTTGTTATCATCTTGACGCAAAACAGCTTTGCTTTTGACGCCTTCATGTTCACCTATCCTGATACTCAAATATACGGGATCGATAAAATCGATCCCGTATCTCCCCTTGAAAAAATACATGGCGCCGTAACAAAAACAACGACTGCGATCAATCGCCATATTGACGGATCCGATCCAATCACCCATGAAAAATATTTGGAACTTAGTGAAAGATTAAACTCAGCGAAGACATCCGGCTCTCTGGAAAAATATAATGTTTATATTTTGCGTCGTCTGATTTTGCTTGATCTTTGCACGCAAAAAATTTCGACCCAAAAAGCTGTCGATCAATTAATGGAGTTAGCGAACAATTTTAGCGATGCTCACGAAGTCAATTTAACTAGAGCCTTCGCAATGAATATCGCCGCACGTGGATATATGATGGATCAAGCGGAAGATCTTTTTAATGAGATTGATCCCCTACAGACGCCTTATTGGGGTTTGTTTTGTTCGCAATTTATCGATGGGTACGAAAATTATCTAAATGGATTAGACGGCACGGAAATATCCGAAGAGATTGAAAGGGAACGCACAGAAAGATTTTATCGTTTTGTTAAAGAGGAATACGCCGCCGCCGCCGCGAAATATTCCGCATGTTTGGCAGAGCATGCAAACGATTTAAGGCCCGTGGAAAAAGGTAATTTTGTCAATCAATATTCTGTCACGGCCAAGCGCGTTTACCTATACGCTGCCTCATCAAACTATCCGGCAATTGCCAAGGATGCGCGGGAAAAGTTCTTGCCCGTCTGGATTGATCGCTGGAAAAAAGATATGGAGTTTTTGCCGCCGAATGGAGCGGGCGGTTTTTCGAATGAAGTATTATTGGATCGAATTAACTGGCTTGAGGCAGAGGCTCTTCCTCAATTGGATGCGTTACACCGCCAGCTGGCAGAGATGAAAAAAAACCGCACAATTACACAAGAGAAAGATATTATTGAGGGTGAAATTCAAGCGGAGATGCAATTAATAGAAATAAAGCCCTCCGCAAGACCCTACGAAGTTGAAATTGCAGAAAGGCCAGCAGTACGGACGCCAAAGCCCACGGAGCCGCCTAGAGAAAAAATAGGGCAAAGCAAGAAGGAAAAGAACATAGGAATCACCGCGACGATTTTACTTGGTCTTATAATGGTCATCTTAAGCATTTTTCTCTTGACTATCAGGCGCGTTCAATCTGGCAAATGATCCTTTTTTTATGAGAGAACTTTCCCTGAAATGACAACGGCACTCAATTCCCCGATACCCCACGGATTGAGTTTTTTTTGTGGCTAAGCCTCAAGCATTTCCACCTGGGGGATTTTTCTGACGGGATGGATCTGGCAGAAGGAATCGAACCTTCGTAAGCATTTAGCCAAGTGTCGTGTGGCTTTATATGGAATTAAAGGGACGCTCAACTTAATTGCCCTTGTCTAATGAATACAATCAAAACAATTCCTCTTGGTCAAGAGGATCATCTTACGTATGGATGGGTTAGGGGCCAGGTTCAAATTTTTTCTGAACGCTGATTGGCTCGTTCCGGCCGATTTAGATAATCTTCGCCGCCCAACAGATAGCAGGTGATGGTCGTTGGCGGAAGAGGCGATTCGAAGATCGGTGATGCGGGAAATTCTCGAGCTGACTAGTTGCGCCGGTCGATTTTGCGACGGGCCTGGACGGCGAGTTGGTCGCAGCGCTCGTTGTATTCGTGACCGGCATGGCCCATCACCCATTCCCAGCGGATCGTGTGGAGCGCGTCGAGTTTGAGCAGCTCGCGCCAGAGATCCTCGTTCGCCACGGGCTTCTTCGCCGCCGTGCGCCAGCCGTTGCGCTGCCAGTTTTCCAGCCAGCCCTGCGTGAAGGCGTTGCGCAGGTATTGCGAATCGGTGTAGAGCGTCACCTTCGATGGCTGCTTCAACGTCTGCAGCGCGCGGATCGCGGCCATCAGTTCCATGCGGTTGTTCGTGGAATCCCGCTCGCCGCCGCTGAGTTCCTTGGTCTGGCGTCCGTGATCGAGGGCGACCAAGATTGCGCCCCATCCGCCGGTTCCCGGATTCGGCGAACACGCGCCGTCGGTGTAAATTTCCACGTTGGGCTTTTTCATTGGGGTATCATTCATCCTGTTCTGCGCTAGATCAACGAAGAGTCGGTTTTTTTCATCGCGTGAGCAAGCAAATTATGCCCCTGACGCGGCATCGAATTCAAGCGAATGCGTCAATGCCGCCGATGATGCGATAAAAACTGTGATCCGTGTTTGCATTTTCCTTTTTCCAGCGGCAAAATATTCGGATGCATGCGGTCAAGAATTCATCATTGCAATGTTTTTTGCCGAAGGAATGATTATTGATGTTTCGCCTTGGCACTATCGAACTGGAGCGCCCGATTGCGCTGGCGCCGATGGATGACGTGACGGATTTGGCGTACCGCCGGCTGTGCAAGCGATTCGGCGCGGACCTGGTCTATACGGAGTTCACCAACGTCGAGGGGATCGTGCGCCGCGTGCCGCGGTCGATGCAAAAACTGGAAATGACGGACGATGAGCGGCCCGTAGCGATCCAGCTTTACGGCAGCAACGGGGAGTCGCTGGCCGAGGCGACGAAAATCGTCGAGGAGTTGGGGCCGGATTTCATCGACATCAACTGCGGTTGCTGGGTCAAGAAAGTGGCGAATCGCGGCGATGGCGCGGGACTGCTAAAGGACTTAAAACGTTTCGAACAAGTGACGCGCTCAGTAGTGGAAAACACGACGTTGCCCGTGACGGTGAAAACGCGGCTGGGCTGGGACGACAAGAGCATCGTGGTCGAGGATGTGGCGCGCATGCTGGCAGCGAACGGCGTGCAGGCGCTGACCGTGCATGCGCGGACGCGCTGCCAGGGCTACACGGGCCGGGCAGATTGGTCCTGGTTCGAACGGATCAAAACGGCGGCGCCGGATTTGCCGCTGCTGGGCAACGGCGACGTGGAGACGCCAGAGGACGTTAAGCGGATATTCGAGGCCGGCGTGGACGGCGTGATGATCGGACGCGGCGCGATCGCCAATCCCTGGCTCTTTCGCCGGTCCAAGGCCTATCTAGCGACGGGAGCACTGCCGCCGGAGCCGGAGCTGCGGGAACGCGTCGAGGTCTGCCTGGAACATTTAAGGGCGCAGGTGGAATTGCGCGGCGAGCGCCGGGGTGTGCCTTCGTTTCGCAAACTTTACGGCAATTACCTCAAGTACGCGCGCAACATTGCGCATCTGCGGCGGATATTGATGACGCTGGTCGAGGTGGAGCCGATCGAGGCGCTGTTGCGGCAATTTCTCGAAAAACACGAGAACGACGACCTCTCGGCGGGAGCGGCATAGCGCCATTTGCGCATCTGGCGCGATGCGTTTTATGATTGCGTTCAACACAAAATTGCCACAATACTATTGATGCATCACGAGGCGCATGGCTGTGCGCACAAAAAGACCGGAAAGGTATCAAGCGTCATGCGACATCGCGCTTTGAAAAAGCCGAATCAGGCGGTGATGGGACTCTGTGTCATGCTCTGGATCGTGGGCGCATCGCTGTATGCGCGGGCTGCGGCTCCAGTGCATGATCCATTTACGACCTCCAGCGACGGATCGCTCGATAACTTCTCAGGATTTTCCGGCGACAAAGGCTTTAATGGCAAATGGACGTCTCCAAACACGGAATGGAAAGCCTCCACGCAAAGAGAATTTAAATCATATCCAACTAACGCCAATTTTCCCAATCCAAGTCCGGGACGCCTGCAATTGCAATACGGCAGCCGCAAATTCAACATGGCGACACGGCCCTTGGATCCTGCGGCGTTCTCTATCGATTTTGCGCAAGACGCGGAATATTATTACAGTTTCCTGGCGCGTGTGACTTACCCCGACGACAGCCTGACCGTCGGCTTCCAGAATCAAGCGAATCCATTGCAGTATCTGGAGGTGGGGGTGACGGGCAAAGGACAGCCGATCATTCGCGGACTGACCGTGATGAATGGAACGGAAGGCTTGATCCAGCAAGGCGGACAGACTCCGGATCAGGCCTATTTCTATGTGGTGAAAATCGTCGCCAAGAGCAACGACTCGGATCAGGTGTTTATGAAGGCGTTCAATTTGAAGAACGACCGCGTGGTGAAGCCGGAAGATCTGAATGGCGAGGGAGCTTCGAATAGCAATTGGACTCTCGTTTCAAGGCCATTTTCCAGCCGCATCCGGCTGGACGCCGTGCGATTGAGCGGCAAGGGCAATTTCATCCGCTTCGATGAATTCCGCGCGGGTTATAATTGGGAAGACGTGACGGGCGTGAGATCGGGATCCGGCAGATCATCCAACGGCGGCGGCGCCACGAGCCAGATCACCTGGCGGGTTAATTGGGAGGTGGACTTCAAAACCGCAGCACGCCGCGCCCTGGATGAAGAAAAGCCCCTGCTGATTTATTTTTACCATAAAGACGTGCAGGACTGCATCGATTTTGAACAGGATATTTTGAACGGCAGCAAATTTCCGATTTATGCTCAAGGGCTTGTGTGCGTGAAACTAGACGTGACGGAAAACCGGACCGGCGTGCAGACCTTCGGCATCGACCGCGTGCCGTGGGTTTTGATCGGCCGCAAAAGCGGCGGCATCGCCGCGCAGTCGTACAGCTACCATAAATTGCCGCAGAAGTTTTATCAGGACTTGACGACGGTTTTGCGGCAACAATAACGCAAACCGCGGCATTCGCGGCGCCTCTGGAAAACATTCCGCATGAATCCATCCCAATACTCCGCCCGGCTGCTGATTGCAATTGGAGGCGCGATGCTGCTTGCCGTGCCTGCGGATGCGGCTGGCGCGGGCGACGGCTTGTTGTGGAACTTCTGGCGCGATTGGCGCATTCCTTTCTTCTACGCGGCGTTCCTCCCCTTAATCGTAACGTGCCTGGCGGGCGTGGGCTGGCGCCATCATTGGCGGCGATTGCGCGCGGGGGAATATCGCCGGCCGCTTTTGGCGGCGGCGCTATATACGTTGCTCGGGGTGATCTTCGCCTGGCCGTTGCTGGCGCATTGCCGCGACCAGATTGTGAATTGGGGCGATGCGCTGTACCTCTCCTACGTTTTCCAGCATCACCTGGATCATCTCGCCGGACCATGGGCGAATTACTTCGATGCGCCGATCTTCTATCCGCTGACGGAAAACGCCCTGGCGCGTTCGGAGCATATCTTCGGCGCTTTTCTCATGTTGAGTCCGGTGCTGCTGACGACGCAAAATCCCGTGCTGGGGATCAATCTGATGGTCCTGGCGTCCTTCATCCTATGCGGCTGGTTTGCGTACTTATGGCTGAGGGATGCGTTGGGCGATGAGACCGGCGCTTTGCTTGGCGGATTGCTCTTTGGATTCTGCGCGTATCGCACGGCGCATATTCCACGGCCGCAAATGGTCTCCTGCGAATTCCTGCCGCTCTGCCTGTTATTCTTCGATTGCTATGCGAAACGCCGCCGCGTGGCGGACCTGTGGCGCTTCACCTTGGCCTGCGCCATGCAAATGCTGATGGGCGGCTATTGGATCGTGTTCATGGTTTATACGCTTGGAGCGTACTGCGCCGTTCAGTGCATTCGCTACGGGCTATGGCGCGACCGCCGCGCCTGGCTGCTGCTGCCCGCCGCCGCACTCTGGCTGGCGCTGATCAACGCTCCCTGGCTGGAGCCGTATTTCGCGCTCTCACGCGTGATTGGCGATCCGTGGACGCTGGCGGAAATCCAGGAGATGGCGGCGAAAGGCTCGCATTATTTCTGCACGCCGCAGGACAACTGGCTGTATGGCGCGATCACACGGGCGCATGAAAACACGCGACCAGGACTCCAGGAAGGCTTTCTGTTTTGCGGCATAACCGCCATGGTCCTCGTTCTGCTCGGTTGCTGGACGCGGCTCGCGGGCAAGCCTGCGTTTCAATCCACTACCTGGAACCGGCGCCTGCTGGCGGTCGATGCCGGCATCGTTTTGCTGACGATCTTCTTTTTGTATCCCTTGTTGACCAATGACTTTTACCTCGGACTGCCGGGCGGACATGGATTGCATTTGCCGCGGCTTAAAATGTTATTCGCCGCCTGTTTGCTGGCCGGCGCCGCGCGGATGATTCTGGTTTGGCGCATCAGCCGCAAAGAGGAAACATCATTATACAACTTCGATGCGCAAGCGATTCTGTTAGCCAGTCTCGTACTGATCCTGTTTCTTTTCGCGTTCGGTCCGGAAATCAATTTAGGGCATCACGTCTGGAAGAATCCTGTCTATCTTTTCGCGCATGACTGGCTGCCGGGGATCGTGCGCATGCGCGCCGTGGCGCGCGTGTTTTTTTTCATCCTGCTCTTCGGCGCCTGGTTCACCGCGGCGGGCTGGATGCGCCTGGTCGAGATCATCGCGTCCGCGCGTCTGCGCGCATTGACAGCGTTGTTGATCGGACTGCTGATGTTTCTGGAAGGGGCGGCGATGCCGTTGCCTGGCTGGAATTACCATCCACCGGAACTGCCCCGATCGCTATCTGCTGACGAGATGCCAGACGGCTATCGTGAACTGCGCGCGATGCAACTGGAACCGGCTGTCGTGATGCTGCCGATCCATAAATTCTGGTACGATCCCTATTACCTGCACACTCAACATGTGCATGGTCTGACGCTGGCGAACGGCTACAGCGGATATATGCCTAGCGACTATGAACAGTTCAGACAGGCGATGGCTACGTTTCCCGCAGAGCCAGCCTTGCGCGCGATGCAAAAGCGCGGTGTCAACATCGCCGTGCTGCATCGTCCGTTCGTTTCCGCGCGCCGCTGGAAGGAATGGATAGAAGGTGTGAACTCGGATCGCGATTTTACAGTGCTGTATCAAGGGCGAGACCTGTTGGCGGTCCGCTGGGATGACGGCGCTCCAGCCGCACAAGAAGATTCCGCAACCAGCGTCCCCAACATATGACGGTTTGACGCATCCTTTTTTTTACATTGCATCCCTCAAAAATAGCCGCCATAGTGCGCCGAATCACAGTGCAAAGGATCGAAGCATGTCGCGCAACACCATCATCTACGGCGCGCTGATGATCGTGATCGGCCTTGCAGGCAAATTCGGCACAGGCACGAGCAGTTGGACTGCTCTGATTCCGGCCATCTTTGGCGTGGTCTTCGTCGTCGCCGGCATCGTTGGCGCGGTCCATGAAAAATTCCGCAAACACGCCATGCACCTCTGCATGTTGCTTGGAATACTGATCATCGTTGGTCTCGTCGCCATGTTGACCGTCAATGCCGGAAAAATCCCTTCTCTTGAGCAGATCGCGGATGGAACCGCGAAAAGCGGCAAATCCATGGCCATGCTGTCGCAGCTGCTGGTGATCATCCTGACCACGGTTTACATACAGCTGGGCATCCAGTCGTTCATCGCCGCGCGCGTCAAACGCGACAAGGAATAATTTTCCGCACACATAGTAAAAGTATATAATCGTATATAATCCACCACACACCGGCGCAAAAAAATGAAACTGACATCCGAAAAACTCAAGCATCTGACGGGCAAAGTCTCCCGCAACGTGGTCGATCTTCCGCCTTCGGGTATTCGAAAATTTTTCGATTTCGCGATGGGGATGGAAAACATCATCTCGCTGGGCGTGGGCGAGCCGGACTTCGCCACGCCGTGGGGCATCCGCGAGGCGGCGGTTTACTCGCTCGAACGCGGCCGCACGTCGTACACCTCCAATCGCGGATTGCCGAAGTTGCGGCAGGCCATCGCCGCGTATCTGCGCAAGCGCTGGCGCTGCAGTTACGATCCGGAAAAGGAAATCACGATCACCGTCGGCGTGA
This sequence comes from Candidatus Sumerlaeota bacterium, assembly GCA_016928995.1. Classification (GTDB taxonomy): domain Bacteria; phylum Sumerlaeota; class Sumerlaeia; order JAFGJS01; family JAFGJS01; genus JAFGJS01. The sequence goes on from JAFGJS010000098.1 coordinate 10,263, forward strand.
GCCAGGGCATCGACCTGTTGATGCGCTCGATTCTCAATCCGGGCGACGAAGTAATCATCTTCGAGCCGTGCTACGTTTCATATTCGCCGATGGTGCTGTTGGCCGGAGGAACGCCCGTCGCCCTGCCGACGTACGCCAAGGACGATTTCGCGCCCGACATCGAACGCCTGAAGCAAGCCGTGACGCCGCGCACCAAGGCGATCTTTCTGAATTACCCCTGCAATCCGACCGGCTCGACCTTCCGCCGTGCGGATTTGGAGCGCATCGTGGCCCTGGCGAAAAAGCACGACTTGCTGCTGATTTCCGACGAGGTGTACGCCGAGCTATCCTACGATGAAGAGGATCATGTCTCGCTGCCGTCGATCCCCGGCGCGCAGGAGCGCACGATCCTGCTCTCCGGCTTCTCCAAGGCCTGGGCTATGACCGGCTGGCGCATCGGCTATATCGCCGGTCCGGAGCCGTTCATCAGCGCCGTGGTCAAGGTGCATCAGTACTCGATGCTTTGCGCGCCGATCATGGGCCAGCTGGCCGCGATTGAGGCGCTTGAGTCGGGCGAAGAGGCAATGAAGGAAATGTGCGCCTCATACCTGGAGCGGCGCAACGTGATCGTGGACGGCCTTAACCGGCTCGGTCTTTCCTGCAATATGCCGCATGGCGCATTCTACGTCTTTCCCAATATCGAATCGACCGGCATGACAGGCGACGATTTCGCCTGGAAACTGCTCGAGCAAAAGCAAGTGGCGCTGGTTCCCGGCACGGCGTTCGGCGCCTGCGGCGAAGGCCACATCCGCTGCTCCTACGCCACATCGCTCACGCAGATTCAAGAGGCGCTCAATCGCATTGAGGATTTTCTGGCCCAGCGTCGCTGATTATCAATGCAGAGGCTCCGCAGCCGGAGTCCCATCATGATGTGTGATGAAAATATCCTGATCCTACTCGTTGGATTGCGTGATCCAATCCATCATCAGTTCGGTCGCGGCGCGATGCCCTGATGGGCGAAAGTGCTGGTCAATCGCGAAGTAAAGCCGCTCATCGGGATTGCGGCTTTTGATCTGTTGGAAGCCGGGGAGCATATCGAAGCAGGCGATGCTATTCTCCGCACAGAAACGGGTGAGATGCCTCTGGAATGATGTGGATTTCATGATGGTGTTGTTGCGGAACTCCACGTTCATGCCGCGATAGTCCGCCTTGGCGGGTTCGACCTGCATCGGGAAGGGCAGGATCGCCAGAGCTTAAGCGATATGATTGCGCTGGCAAATATCGCGCGTGATTTTCAGGTATTGCTCCGTGGGTTGCCAGAGCTGGCGCACATCATCCGACTCGTGGTCGTGCAGAATCCCGCCGTAGTACAGGTTTTCCTTGCCGTATTTCTTGATCTCCTGATGCACCTGCAGCGCGCGCCAGTGGCGATAACAGAAATTGACCAAGTGCGATCGACGAATCAGCTTCTGCCAAAACGGCGGCGGCGGATGAATGTCCAGATTGTTCCAGCGGGTCACGACGCCGTCTTCATCGGTTGCGGCGGTGTGCGCATTGATCATCGTGTTGTCTTCGGGCACGTCGTTGGCAAAGATGAAATGCATCACCAGTTGCGGATGCAGCTGCGCGATTTTATATTTCAAAATCGACGCCTGGCGCACGGGCGAAGAGCCGGAGAGGCCGAAATTCAGCACTTCCACGCGACGGGGCGGAACGGGAGACGGCCAAAAGCGCGAGTTGGCCAACTGCGGCAGGCTGTGGTTGAGCGATTCCTCCATCAACGCGCAGAAGGTTTCATCGTCCTCCACCTCAAGTCCGCGCACGTAGGAGTCGCCCAGCATCGCGATGCGCAGCACGCCCGGCTCCGGATCGGGCGTGTATTCCTGCTCGCCGCGCAATCCTTGGCTGTTGAAATGGAGATGCGTGTCGTATTCGTGAAAGTCGCTGGGCCAATGCCCGGTGAAGTTCGGCTTATACCAGATGCCGCAACAAGGATCATTATTGTACAGATGCACCTCCGGCTCGTCGTAATTATAGCCGATGCCGGCGATGTTGAGCGCCAGTTCCGCCATGACGAGCATGATCGTGAGCGAAAAGCCGACAGCGACCAATCCAAAAAGGATCTGCTTGCGGCGCGAAGCCGGACGCTTGGCTGCCGACGACGATGATTCTGGAATGCCAGGGGCGGACATCTGACGCACAACTCCTAATTTTTCTTATGGGAGCCCCAAACTTAAAATCTCACACAAAGGCACAAAGCACACAAAGATTTGATCATAGTATTTATTGTATATCTTTTTCTCTCTGTGTCCTCTGTGGACTCTGTGGTGAATAATTCGAGGTTCCCTAAATATAGCCTAATCCAAAACAAATTTCTTACGCCAATCCTCGGCTTCCTGCCATGGGGGTTGTTGCTGCTTTGCACAAACGAAATTTCCCAGTACGAGATAGTCCATCTCCGTGCGCATGAAGCAGGTGTAGGCTTCTTCCGGCGTGCAGACGATCGGCTCGCTGCGCACATTGAACGATGTATTGATGATCACTGGACAACCCGTGCGGCGATAGAAGGCTTCGATCAAATCGTAGTACAGCGGATTCTCCTCGCGACGCACGGTTTGCAGGCGCGCGCTGCCGTCCACGTGAGTGATGGCGGGCGCTTCGCTGGCGCGCTGAACGGCGAAGACATCATCAGCGGTTTTCACTGGGCGATGTCCATTGCTGGAGTGAATGCGCTCCTCAGCGACCTGGCAAACGAGCAGCATGAACGGCGAGGAATGCCGCTGGTTGTCGAAATCAAACCATTCATGCGTGCGCTCATGCAGCACGGCGGGCGCGAACGGCCGGAACGATTCGCGGAACTTGATCTTCAGATTCATCGTCTTTTGCATTTCCGGATCGCGGGCGTCGCCAAGGATCGAGCGATTGCCCAGGGCGCGCGGGCCGAATTCCATGCGCCCTTGAAACCAGCCGATGACGTTGCGTCCATCAATGAGCTGCGCGACGCGCTCCACCAGCTGCTCGCGCGGCAATTCTTCATACTGTGCGCCGTGCGCATCGAGGCAGGTCTTGATCGCCTCGCCGCTGAATTCCGGCCCCCAGTAGGCGTGGTTCATCTTGAACGTGCGCGGATGTCCCAGCACGGTGTTCCAAACGTGAAAGGCGACTCCAAGGGCGCCGCCCGCGTCGCCCGCCGCAGGCTGCACCCAGAGATCCTCGAATGCTCCGTCGCGCAGAATCTCGCCATTAGCCACGCAATTCAGCGCCACGCCGCCGGCCATCGTCAGTTTTTTCATCCCCGTTTTGGCGCGCAGCGAACGAGCGAGCTTCAACATGATTTCGTTGGTGATCTGCTGCAGCGAAGCAGCCACGTCCATCTGATGCCGGGTGGGCTTCTGCTCGTTGGGATACGCCGGATGGCCGAAGAGCTCCTCGAATTTGCCGTTGGTCATGCGCAGGCCGTAAGGATACTCAAAGTAATCCATATTCATCACATACGAACCATCGTCCTTGATGTCGATTAGTTCGCGGATTTTGTCGCAATAGACCGGCTCGCCATATGGCGCGAGCCCCATGACTTTATATTCCGCGCTGTTCACCTTGAAGCCAAGATAATAGGTGAACGCGCTGTAGAGCAGGCCAAGCGAATGGGGAAAACGAATCTCGTTGAGCAGTTCGATGTCGTTGCCGCGCCCGATCCCCTGCGTAGTGGTGGACCATTCACCGACGCCGTCCACGGTCAGGATCGCGGCCTCTTCAAAGGGCGAGACAAGAAAGCAGGAGGCGGCGTGCGACATGTGATGTTCGCCGAAAAGGAGCTCCCCTTTATAGTCAAGCTCCTTCAGCATATGCTCCTTGATCCAGAGCCGGCTCTTCAGCCAAAGCGGAATCGCCTGAAAGAACGAGGCGAATCCACGTGGAAAAAAATCGACATATGTGGCAAGCAGGCGCTCAAACTTGACGAACGGCTTGTCGTAGAAGGCGACATAATCCACGTCGCCGATCTTCACGCCAGCTTGATCGAGGCAGAAACGGATGGCGTGAACGGGGAAATCCTGATCATGCTTGATGCGTGTGAAGCGCTCCTCGGACGCGGCGGCGATGAGCTCGCCGTCGCGCAGCAGCGCCGCGGCCGAGTCATGATAATATGCTGAAATTCCGAGAATAATCATCGCCAGATTCGCTCTGCTTCTCTGTTGGGGTTAAAATTGCCGCTTCATCCGCTCGAGCTGTTTACTCACCTCGGGCGCGGGGAGCCAGTAGCTTTTTGCGTCATGGGAATAATGAGGAAGCATGCGCTGGCGAAACAATTTAAGGATGAGCGCCGTTAACGCAAACGGAATCCAATAGACCAGCGGAATGAGGATCCACGTCATAACTTGCGCGGTTCGCTCACCGAGCCACGTGATAATATTGTGAATTTGCTTCAACATTTCGCGTTAAAATATTGTGTAGATATACGGAGAATAGGCGCCCGCGACGAGCAAGATCATAATAAGGATAAGAACGATAAAAACAGGCGCGATCCACCAAAGTTTGCGTTCCTTCAAAAACAGAAAAAATTCCGCGATAATCTGAAAACGGCGGCGAAGTGAAAATAATACTCCAAATGTGAACGCCAATACAATGAGAAACGCCAGCAATCCCCAGTTGTCCCGAATGAAATTCATAATGGTGTTTTTCTATTTTAAAATGCGCTGACAAC
>JAFGJS010000099.1 GCA_016928995.1 Candidatus Sumerlaeota bacterium
GGCCTCGCTTGAAAAGGAATGGGAGTCATTTCTCGTCTCCAGATGTACTTTCGCATAACTTTGGGAGCTCCGTCAAGATGCGCCCGTCACACACGCTGATCAAACGTCATCGAGGATTGCACCAAAGTGAAACTTGTGTTGAAACCGGATCGCCCGATGGCGATACTCGGAATGGATCAGAATCACAATCGCACTCGATGATGCGAGGATGATGACGGAAAGCACGTTCAACATCGGCCAGACGATCTCGGCGTACACGCTGCGCGGTTTGATCGACACAGATGGCGAGGGTCGCGTGTGGCGCGCCGAGGACGCGAACGGCACGCCGTGGGCGCTGAAGGAATTGCCGCTGCACACCGACGCCTCGTTCGAGTCGTATCAGCGTTTGTTCGACCGGTTGCATGGGCTGCAACACGCGAACCTTGCGGCGGTGAAGGAATTGCTGCGCCCGGGGAAGGCGCTCGCGCTCGTGGCGATGGAGCATCTCTACGGCGAGGACATGGGGCGCGCCCTGAAGGGCGGGCGGAAACTAACCATCGAGCAGGCCGTGGAATTTTTGCGCCAGGCTCTGGCCGGACTGGAGCGCTTGCATGCAGGCGGGGAATCGGGCAGCGTGTTGATGGGTTGCATTTCACCGGAACGGATCTTCCTGCAAAACAGCGGGACGTATAAACTGCTCACCTTCGCCGGCCGCGGCAGCATTGAGGATCGTCCCGGACGGGCGCAATGGCTCAGCCCGGAGCGCTTGCAGGGATTCCCGGAAGACGCACGGTCGGATTTATTTTCGCTGGCGGCCACGACATACGCCCTGCTCAGCGGACTCGCGCCGTTCATCGGCTACACACCGGAGGCCGTGCTGGAGGCGCAGCTGAAGACGGAGCGCGAGCCGCTCACCGCGCCATGCGGCAACGCCGCGCTCAGCGCACTGATCCTGCGCGCACTATCGTTCCGGCAGGAGACGCGTCCGGCGAGCGCGCTGGAAATGCTGCGTGAACTGAAGCGCGTGGAAGTGCGCAAAGGAGCGCGGGCACAGACGACGCGGCTGCCCGTAATCCTGCCGCTGGGGCCGGCGCGCAGCGGCAAGACGCTTTGCGTCGCCGATCTGTGGTTCGCCTTTAAACACGGCGACGGCGGACTGAGCGCCAGCATCCATTCGCCGCGCGACGAGAAATGGCTCGACGGCTTGCTGGAGCCGCTCAAGATGGGGATGGACCTGCCGCTGACCGAGGACGAGCAGCCGCGCGTGATTCCGCTGACGCTACGCCGTCATGGGCGCGTGCTGGGCGACTATGCATTGATCGATTACGCCGGGCGGCACTTCGACAGGCTGGCTGCCGGAGAGCCGTCGCCGCTCACGGAGTTCGCACTGGCGGACAGCATGCTCATTGCCGCGTTGCCGGATTCCACCGATGAGACCGCACGGCAGGCGCAACTGGAAAGCATGCGCCGCGCGCTGCGGAATTTAACACAGACAGACACGGGCAAACACACCGCGCGCAAAAGCATTATATTGACCTCAACCTCCGCCCGGCCTGACGTGAAAGCGCTGCTGCGTGAATTCAAAAAAGTCTGCACGCCAGTCGTCGTGAAAGTTAAGAAAAGCGACAAGCCCAAAGCGAAAGACGTGTTCGCCGCCGCGCTAAAAAAACTACATCCGCCCGCTTCGCGTCAATTTGCTTTTCGTGCAATGCAAATCCTTCTCACTGTGCTAGTCGGTTTTCTGTTACACTCCAACCTTAATTGGCAGCTGTATCGATATCAAAGGAGCCAGTTGGCGCAACTCATCAACAAGCCAATTGAGCAATATCAGCCAGGGGAAATCACCCAATGGGTCAAACATAGCTGGCTCCCTTCGAATATATATGGCTATCGCGATAAATTTCCTGAAGACCTTTTTAACGCCCATTCGAATGCCATCGAAACGAGCGCTGATCAATACAAACCGATCATTTCCTCTCTCGAAGAGATTTTTTTCAATTCGAAGGATATTCAGTTTACCAATAATCAAACAGCTTTGGATCGGCGAAAAACAATTCTTGAATCGAATCCCTCATCCTATCCAACCGCAAGATTGAAGGATCCTGCGCTCTATCCACAAAGCGAATGGCGCAAAAACATGCTCCAGTTGAATCAAGCAGTTGATGAATATACACAAAGCGGTCATCTAGAGAAAATTTCCGATCTTGCCGAAGCAGCAAAATTGCTTGCTGGAGATAATTTTTCACAACCGCCCAACTTCGTATCTTATATTATATCCTATCGACGCGACAAAGCATTCTTGCTGGTCATTCATCCTATCTATAGGCATTATGACGCGCAATTTCAGATGCAATACTTGAAAGCCGTGGAGCAGCCGGAGCCGGGTGTGGTGACGGCGCCGGAGGCGATTGCGCTGTTCCGCGAAATGCACTCTTGGGAAGAGACACGCACCGCTGTGGTGAAGAATTTCGTACTCGACCCGGATGGCTGGGCCGAGGCGGAGAAGATGATCGCGCAGTACCTGGAGCCGTATCGTGAGGCGGAAATCGAGCCAACGGACGAGGCGCGGCAATGGCTGGCTGGCATGGCGACGCTGCGCGCGGGCTGGAAACAGGTGCAGGCGGCGGATGAGCGGCGCGACTATGCGCAGGCCGAGCAGGCGCTGGAGGAGACGCTGCAACAAGCCGTCACGCTCCCGTCAACCGCGCTGAAGGCTGCCGGGGCGCTGAAGGATGTCTACGCCGATTGGCGCGCGATGAAGTTTGGCGAACGCAACCTGGGTCAGGCCGACGCGCGCAAAAGGCTGCGTTCCGACCTGGAAGACTTCATGCGATCCCACCGGTTGAAGAACCGCGGCTCCACGACGCTGGCGCGGGACATTCCGGATTTAATCGAGTTCCTGTTCGGTTCGCTGAAGGACGGCGCGACTCCCGAAGAGGCCCTGGGCGCGAAAATGATGAAAGTTCCGCTCGCATGGAAAGTGGCGCTAGATCAAATTTGGACGCAAAACGTGATTCCTGACGCAAAAACGCTGCGCTCCGAAATTCGTGAGTTGCATAAAGGCTACGGTCACTTTCTAAAAAACCAGGAAAAATTGAACATCGACATGGAGCGCTGGCGTCGGCTTGAGCAATCCTGCCTCCGGTTCCTGGAGTTCGACGAGGCGCGCATGGAGCACCTCGATGATGTGTCGGCGGAGTATTTCAGTGCGCAACGCACGATGTACTGCCGCAATTATATCGAGGCATACACCGAGCGCATGCAGGAATTGCGCGTGATCAGCGGGACGATGCGCCTGACCGGCACGGAGTGGAAATGGCGGGCGCGGGTGTTGTTCATCCAGCATGGCGATCCGCTGGAGGAAAACCTGGAAGACTTGGAATGGAGCGCGGCGGAGGCGGAGGCGGCGTTCCACACCGAGCCGCTCGAGGTGGATTGGGCGCAGCCGCTGACGCTGGCGATGGTGGCGGAGGTGGACGACTGGGGGCCAAATTCATTCTACCACGGCCGCCGCACGTTCGAACTGCGCACGCCGTTGATCCTGGAGATGCTGCACGACAAGACGTACGAGTTGGAGTTGCTGCCGAACGACGAAGGAATCAAGGCCGTGCTCACCTTCGGTCCGCGCTACGCCGGCGCCTGGCTCATCAGCGAAGATAAGCCATTGCCAGAATAACCGTACCGCAATGTGATGATATAAAAACATCGAAGCAAGAACGGAAAAAATATTGACCAGCGTAATAGGCTATACTGATTAGCAAAATTAACGTTGTTTTCGAGAGGCATCCCAATCCGTACCGCGACCGTCAGGGAGCGGCCCCGACGGCGCTGTGGCAATGCATTACGGGCCGCTCCCTGACGGTCGCGGTACGGATTGAAAACTGCGATAATAATGCGGATCAGTCTAGCATTCGACAAAGGAGAAATACTGTGTTAACTACAATCAGCCATACATGGTTTACGGTTCTTCAAATACTATGTATTTCGGGTATATTATTATGCGCCGGACAGATGAGTTATGGCGTAACAGGAGGCGATAAGTTGGAATTCAATGCGGATCAATTTATTGAAGAAGGCATGGGATGGCGAGGCCAGTCCGTCAAATTCCGTGTGTATCACAACATCGTCTATGTGTCGAATCCCGTGGACGCGGAATATCAATGCATGAATTTCTTCGCTCCGGTGGAGTACTTCGAGGGCAAGTCCTATGGCCCCTATAACGCCGAGACTGCTCCGATCTTTTTTCCGAACACCGTCGGCGGTTACATGCCCGGAAAACCGGGGAATATTCCCAAAGACAGCAGCGAGCGCATCAACGCCATCGGCATGGCCCTACTGAAGGGCTACGTCGTGGCGGCGCCGGGCGCGCGCGGACGCAGCCTGAAGGATCAAAACGGCCAATTCACCGGCAAGGCGCCCGCGTGCATCGTGGACCTGAAAGCGGCCGTGCGTTACCTGCGCTATAACGACAAGGTCATGCCCGGCGACGCCGGGAAGATCATCTCCAACGGAACCAGCGCGGGCGGCGCGCTCTCAGCGTTGCTGGGCGCCACGGGCGATAACATGAATTACGAGCCGTATCTGACGGCGATTGGCGCAGCTAGTGCGCGCGATGATATCTTCGCCGCATCGTGCTACTGCCCGATCACGAATCTGGATCACGCGGACGCGGCCTACGAGTGGCAGTTTCACGGATTGAACAATTACAATTCCTGGATGGGCAAGGGCGTGTTGAACGCGGAGCAGATCGAGATTTCCGCACAGTTGAAGGCGCTATTCCCGGCGTACCTGAACAGCCTGAGACTGAAGAAGGCCGGCGGGACGTTGCTGATGCTGGACGCCGACGGCGAAGGTTCTTTCAAGGAGTACGTCAAATCCTTCGTCATCGCGTCGGCGCAGAAGGCATTGAGCGACGGCGAAGACTTGTCCGGTCTGGACTGGATGACGATCAACGATGGAACCGTCACGGACATCGACTTCGACGCATTCGTCGCCTACGCCACGCGCATGAAACCGGCGCCCGCGTTTGATGCGTTGGATTTGCGGTCGCCGGAGAACAATCTCTTCGGCACAGCGACCATCGACAACCAGCACTTCACGCTATTCAGCCAGGAGCATAGCGCGGATCATACATTGGCGGATCCGGCGACTGTGATGCTGATGAATCCGATGTATTACATCGGCACGCCGGGAACGGCGATGGCGCGGCACTGGCGGATCCGCCACGGCGCCGTTGACCGCGACACCTCGCTCGCGATCCCCGTCATGCTGGCCGCGAAATTGCGGAACAACGGCGCCGACGTTGACTTCGCGCTCCCCTGGGGCCAGGACCACGGCGGCGATTACGACCTGGAGGAACTCTTCGCCTGGACGGATCAAATCTGCCGCTAGACAGGCGCCAAACCACCGAATAAATGTTTTAGTGGCCGTGTAGTGACCGTAGTATTACCGTAGTTCAACCGTACCCGCCCGGTCACTACACGGCCATAAATTCGATAATGGCCTATATTTCATACAATTTCTCACTACTGTCCAAAATAATCCTTAATTTCAAGTATTCGATACACTAAAGCGAATAAATTCAACTTCAAAGGAGCAGGGATCGATCA
>JAFGJS010000100.1 GCA_016928995.1 Candidatus Sumerlaeota bacterium
AAAACCCAGGCTGGCGGGATTTTTGCTCTGCAAAAATCATGACAGCCGTCAAATGCAGGATAACGGTAGCTTAAGAGAGTTGCGCCCATCAACAACAGGATTCGTTTCGGACCGCACGGCAAGACTCGTTTGATACACGCCGATGCGATTCGTTTAGAGGAAATAAGCATGTTCGGTCTCGGTTCGCTCGAAATCATCGTTATTTTGGTAGTGGCGCTGCTCATTTTCGGTCCGAAAAGCTTGCCGAAAATCGGTCAGGCGCTAGGGCGCGGCATGCGTGAATTCAAAGATGCGGCGAACGGCATGATCAAGGCGATTGAGGACGATCCGGATTCCAAGGATGCCTCCGCGCAGAAACAGCACTCCGCGACATCTTACTCTTCCAAACCCAATGATGCAAATCAGACGGGCGACGCCTCCCCGGATCAAAAAAAAGTTTGATCCATGATTCAGCCATTTCGTTATCAGATGAGCGTTCTGGAGCACCTGGAGGAACTCCGGGGGCGGCTGCTGATCGCTCTTATCTGGTTCGCCTTCGCCGCCGGGCTGGGCGGGTGGTATTTCAACGAACCCGTGCTGAGTTTCATCCAAACTCCGCTCAAAACCGGTTTTTTTGATTTTGAGAAGATGCATGTGCTGGAATTCCAGGCCGGTCCAGACGGGACGTTGCGTTTGGCCGGAGCGTCTGGCGCCGTCGATCTGGAGACGCTCAATAACAAGGTCTTTCAATTGCGGCTGCCCGATGGCCGGGTCGTGACAATCGGGACGGACAACAGCCGCACCCTCTTTTTTTCCAATCTTTTCACCCCATTCTGGATTGTGGTGAAGGTCGCGCTGCTCATCGGTCTGTTTTTCTCACTCCCCATGTGGCTCTGGCAATTTTGGCTTTTTATCGCTCCGGGCATGCGCCGCGCCGAACGCCGCGCCGCCAAGCGCATCATCCTGCCCTCTGTGCTGCTTTTTCCCACCGGAGCGCTTTTCGCCCAATACGTGCTGACTTTCGGCATCCGCATCCTGATGCGCTGGGGCGTCGCTGGCATGGAGCCCTGGCTTGATGTTTCGCAGTACCTCAGCCTTGTGCTGAACTTCATGCTGGTCTTCGGTTTGCTCTTTCAGACTCCGTTGATCATTATCTTTCTCGTTCTCACCGGCGTGGTCACCACGGCGTTCCTGCGCAAGATGCGAAAATACGCCTTTCTGCTGATTATCATTTTCTCCGCAATCCTCACGCCTCCGGATCCCTTCACCATGATCGGCATGGGCCTTCCGCTTTACATCCTGTATGAATCCTCAATCTGGATTTGCTGGTTTATTGATCCCTCCAGCCGACGCTCCAGCGCACAAAGCTAAGGCTGGATAGATATAAACAATGTTGTTTTTTTACTTGTGAGGCGGAGGCATATGATGGAATATCAACTCGCGTAATAATCAGCGGATGGCGCAATGCGGCGGTTCAGGATCGAGCAAGGGCTGCGAAGCGTAGGGAAAATGGAGCGCTGAAGTATTAATGTAGCGGCATAAAACGGCAGGATACAAGCGCAGCGGATTGGTTTTTTAATGGATGAGAAAGTTAAAAAATCCGGGGATGTTGAGAGTCAAACCAAGCGGCGCGCCGTGATTGTGGACGATGACCCGGAAGTCGGACGCATTTTGCATCTATTGCTGAAGCCCCGCTTCGAGACGCACATCGCGCTGCGAGGAGACACGGGGCTTGAACTCATCCGGGAAATCAAGCCGCATTTGGCCGTGCTCGATCTGGTCCTGCCGTCCATCGACGGAATGACGTTATGCGAAATGATCAAGAGCGATGATGAATTGAAAGATACGCAGGTGTTGATCGTCACGGCGACTACCCGGCACAGCGATTTGCCGGACACTTTCTGGAAACTGGGCACCTCGGCGGACGGCTTTCTCAGCAAACCCTTTTTGCCGGAAGAGGTGCAAAAGACAATTATGCAGATGATACCGCAGATGAAATCCTGAATTCCTCCTCTTGTGCTGAAGATCAAATTCTCAAATGAATCATGATTCGTGCGAATTTTATTGCACTTACAAAACTGAGTCGAGCGATTCTTCCATGCTGGACAATTGAGTTCTTGATTGACTGTGAGAACGAGGCGGTCTATTCTAAATCTGGCTGGAAGAGTGTTCTGCGTTATCGCCATCGCGCAGACTCATTCAAGGCGTCGGGATCGGCGGAGCGTAGCAACAGATTTGTTTTTTTACATCAAGCGGAGGATTAAAGCATCGCATTTTTTGAACCGATAAGAGTTGAAAAGGATGGTTATAATCAACTGATCGTAACATTGATATGGGCGAATGGGAGGCAGGCGGCATTGGGATGAAGCTATTATATAATATGATCATGCATCAACCCATTAATGCGAAAAAGGCCGGTTGGATTGCGGGTAGCGGTGTGCTCTTGATTTCGAGCGTTGTCTCGGGCGCGCTCGCGTTGTTCGCGCTATCCTCAGCGGCCGATGCTGCCGCAGCGGAATCCTTGCTGCGGCAAGCTGTGATTCCGTGCGTTCTGATCTCCCTGATCAGTTCTCTGACGGCGGGCGTGTTCGTTTTTTGGATCGTGCGGCGCGCTGTCGACCGTCCCCTGGAACGTCTGCAAGATTTGAGGGCGGACGACGAATCGCAAAGTCTTTTTAGCGCTTCGATCAATCCGGAATTGCGTCTTGAGTCGCTGGTTGACCTGTTGATGATTCAGCAGTCGGCCTATCAATACAGCGAGGAGCGTTATCGCCATTTATTCGAAAATTCCTGTCGAGCAGCTTATGTGCTGGACGCCGGATCGCTGAACATCATGGAAGCCAACCGGGAAGCTGAAAGCGCGACTGGTTTCCGGGCGCGGCAGTTCCAAGGGCATTTCGTCGAGGAATTTGTCGATCCCGCGGATCGGGAGCGTCTGAACCAATGGTTGAAGTGCGCCGATGGGACAGTCTCCAATGAGCTCCAACTGCGTCATTGCCATCGCTACAAGGAATTCATCCCCGTTCGCGCGCGCTACAGCCGCTTTCAGGATCATGAAAGCGAGCTGATTCTGCTGACGTTTGAAGATATGTCCGAATTGCGGCAGAAGGATCTGCAAATCAGCGAACATCTCGCTCAATTAGAACTGCTGGATCAACTCGGAGCGACAATCGTCTCCTCGCTCGATCTGCGGCGGATTTGCCGAAGCCTATATCGCACAATCATGCAAATCGTTCCTTTGCACTGTTTCATGGTGGAGTTATACGAGCAGGATCGCGAAGAGATGACGCATGTGTTTTCTCTGGCTCGCCGCAACGACGCGACGAGTGTGTTGAATGAAACACAGCGCGCCCGGTTGTTGACCGATGATGATCACCGGGTGCTGGATCTGGATGAATGCGTGCTGATGGACCGCGTGGACTGCGGAACAGTAAAACTCAATCAAGCTTTTTGCGCAAATTGCGCTCCGCTTCCCGGTCTGTTGCTGCCGCTGGTCGTCGGCACGAAGAAAATCGGCATCGTCAGTATTATTTCCAACGCATTAAAGAACCAATCGGACGCGCATTTACGCGTGCTCAAAGCCATGTGCCGCCAGGCGGCGCTGTCGATGGAGAATGCAAAACTTTACCAGCAAAACAAGGACGCCGCGGAAAATCTGCATATCTTGCAGGAACTATCCGCGACGCTATACCGAGAACCGGATCCGCATGAATTGCTCAACCGCCTTGTGCGCAGCGCCTGGAAGGCATTGCCGAACGCCGAAGCCGTCATGTTGCAGTTGGCGCATGAAAACAATGAGCATCTGGAAATCAGCGCGGCGTATGGATTCAATTTTGATGAGGAAATCATTGGCGCTCAATTGGGTTTGCATGAAGGATTGGGCGCTCAGGCGATCAAAATGCGGCGTCCCATCGCGTTGCAGGGCGACCAAATCACCGAAGGGACGCTGCTCTCTCCCGCCAATCAACGATTATTGCGCCGGGGCGAAGACGGGATTGAACCTCGCGCCTCTCTGGCCGTGCCGGTCTTCAGCAGCAAGGGGCCGGTCGGGGCGATCCTGGCGCTGAATTATCAGAATGAAGACGCATTCAGCGCCGCGGACTTAGGCCTGATGCAGTCGCTGGCCAATGAGGGCGGCATCGCGATCGAGAATTTGCATTTAGTGCAGGAAATTCAGAAGTCGCAGCAGGATTACCGCACGCTGATTGAATACGCCCCGCTGGTGATTATCGGCACGGATCTTTCCGGCACGGTCAACATTTACAATCACGTGGCGTCTGAAACACTCGGCATTCCACAGACGGAGGCGCTGGGCCGGAAATTCTATCGCTTGATTCAACCGACTCATGATCAGCGCCGGCTGGCGCGATTGCTGCGGCAATCCTTGAAATTCGGCCGGATCCTCAAGGATATTGAAGTTGAGATCGAATGCGCCGGAGAGACTCGCCAGCTCCGCTGTTCCAGCAGTTCTCTGTACAGCATCTCCGGCGAGCGCAGCGGCATGATGATCATCGGCGTGGATGTCACGGAGACCAAGAAGTTGCAGATGCACTTGAACCATGCGCAAAAGATGGAAAGCATCGGCACGCTGGCGGGCGGTGTCGCGCACGACTTCAACAATCTGCTGACGGGGGTGCTGGGGTATTCATCGTATTTGCTCAGCAAGTTGAATCCGGGCGACGAGCACTACAAGGAGATTTCCCAAATTGAACGTTCCGCCACCAAGGCGGCGGCCTTGACGGCGCAATTGCTGGCCTTTGGCCGCAAGCGCGACATGAGCAGGAGCGCGATGCAGGTCAACAAGGCGATCGAAGAAACTGTCGCAATCTTTGCCCGCACCTTTCCCAAGTCGATCTCGATCGAAGTGGATCTCGACGCCGATTTGAATCCGATCTCGGCGGACATGGGGCAACTTCAGCAGGTGATTATGAATCTGGGGATCAACGCCCGCGACGCGATGAAGGAAGGCGGCGTCTTGCGCATGCGGACTCGCAACGTAACGCAATCCTCGAAAGAGCCTTATGCGGACATGCTTCTACGCAAGCCGGGGCCGTATATCCTGCTGGAATTGAGCGACACCGGTCATGGCATGGACGAAGCGATCCAGCAACGCGTGTTCGATCCGTTCTTCACCACCAAGCAGCCCGGAGAAGGCACCGGCCTTGGATTATCGATGGTATACAGCATCGTCAAGGAACATGGGGGCTTCATCTTCCTTGAAAGCAAGTCCGGCGTTGGAACCGCCTTCAAGGTTTATCTGCCGGCGCTGGATCGAGCAGCTGATACGGTGGGAGCCTGGCAGTCGGCAAAGATCATGACCATCGAAACACCGGCGCCGAACGGTGACAATGGGGTTGAATCCATCCTCATCGTGGACGACGAAGAGATGATCATCGGCCTCGCCTGCAACGTGCTTCAGCGCGCGGGCTATCGCGTGTTGACAGCCTCAAACGGAGAAAAGGCGCTGGAGACTTTCGATCGCTGCCATAACGCGATCGACCTGGTGGTGCTTGATATGGTGATGCCCGGCATGAGCGGCCGCGAAGTTTATCAGCATCTTCTTAAACGCAAATCGGGGGTTCGTGTGCTGTTTTCCAGCGGATACACGGCCGAGAACGTCGTGGATGATTTGATCAAGCACAACGACCTGGCCGGTTTCATCGCCAAGCCGTATCGCGTGGATCAGCTGTTAAGCGAAGTCCGGCGTCTGCTGGATCAAAAGGACGAGGATTCCGGCCGCCATCCCGCCGTTCAGGAACGTGAATCAGCCTCGTCATGACACGTCGAGGCGACAGTCTTGGATTCTTGCTTGAGTATGTTATAGTCGCCTCGCGTCGAACTCTGAAGCCGTAAGTTTTTGTGGATCTCACCGACCAATCTTCAACAATTCATTTTAATCCTGACCGAACAGAGGAGACGGCATCCATGAAACGGAGCCGCTGGCATGTTTTGATCTTCATTGTTATGCTGAGCCTGTCTTTCGCAGCTCAGGACGCGGAAATCCCGTCTGATGATCGGCCGGCAAGCGCAACGGCTACAGCGGCAAAATTCAACTTTCCGGCGCCGTATCAGATCCGCATCGCCGGACAGGAGGAGATCGAGCGGATGCTCAAAACCCACGGCGCGGACGTGCTGGTGGTCAATTTCTGGGCCACGTGGTGTCCGCCGTGTATCGAGGAATTGCCCTATTTCGTCGAAGCCGCGCGTGAATATGAAGACAAAGGCGTGCAGTTTGTGGGGCTTTCGGGCGATTTTCTGGATCAAGTTGAGCAGAAAACGCCGCCGTTTTTGAAGAAGCAAAAAATCTTCTATCCGAATCTGGCGCTCGACGTGATTCCCGCCAAGTTTATTCCATTCATCTCGGAGCATTGGGACGGCGTTTTTCCCGCGACGGTGCTCTACGACGCCCGCGGGCGAAAAATCAGCGAGTATCTGAAAGCATTGACGAAGGACGAGCTGCGCCAGGCTGTGGACGAGGCGCTGAAATCCGTGAAAGGAGACGCGGATCAGCCCTCCGCCTCAACCGGAGCGGAGATTTCCCCGGTTGAGGAGCCCTGAGCGCCATCCTGCGAGATTCACAGTTTTTCAAATCGTTAAAAATAATTGGTGACGAATCTCCGCCCTTGACATACGATCATTTTGTCATACTATCGCGTTCGGATTTCAAATCAAGTTCAAGCGGCCCTCGTTCAGCGCGCGGTCCGACTGGCGATACGGTTGGGTGAAATGCGATGATTTTTTGGTACCCTTACCTTCGCGGCGTGATCCCCTCCTCGAATTTCTCAACCGGAGTTCATGCGTCCACCATCCCTGAACCGACCTTAAGCAGGATGCGAAACCCAATCAATTCTATCCTTAGTCGATGCTGTCCTTGCTGCGTATAAGCGGACAGCGTGGAGGACGATCTCATGGCAAAAACTGACGTGCAAGCGTCCAGCAACGTGCAAAACCATCGGAATGGGCCGCAACCAAAAACGGCTCAACCTCAGAAGCAACAAAAGGCTAGTCAGGCGCAGAAAGCAAGGACGACAGAACTGCTGAAGACCATTGGTCCGGTGGACAACCTGGAAAGCTATGTCAAGGCCGATTGGTGGCGGCAGATCTTCAACGCCAACTACCTGCGCACGGACGGCGACGTGGTGGAAGACCGGGCGCTGACCAGCCGTGAGGTGGATCTGTTGGAGCAGGCGCTCAAGCCAAGCAAGGACAGCATGATCCTCGATCTCTGTTGCGGGCAGGGCCGGCATGTCCTGGAATTAGCCCGGCGCGGCTACAGCCGGGGACACGGTTTGGACCGCTCGCATTATCTGATCACCCGCGCGCGCGCGATCAACAAGCAGGAAGGGCTGAACGTCACATTCAAGGAAGGCGACGCGCGCAAACTTCCCTTTCCGGCGGACACGTTCGACTGCCTGTATATCGCCGGCAACAGTTTCGGCTACTTTGAATCGGCAAAAGACGATATTTCCGTGCTGCGCGAGGTGATGCGCGTGCTCAAGCCGGGCGGACGGTATCTGATCGACGTGTCGGACGGCGATTACATCCGGCAAAATTTCCAGCCGCGCGGCTGGGAATGGATTGACAAGAATTACTTCGTCTGCCGCGAACGTTCGCTTTCCGCGGATGGCGAGCGGCTGATCTCGCGCGAGGTGATCTCGCACGTGAACAAGGGGGTCGTGGCGGATCAATTCTACGCCGAGCGGCTCTATACGCGGGAGAGCCTGCTCGATCTGCTGAAGCGCGCGGGATTCTCTGAAATCGAATTCCACGGCGAGATCGTCACCGACTCCCAGCGCAATCAGGATCTGGGCATGATGGAGCGTCGTGTCGTCGTGTCGTGCAAGGCGAAGAAGGAATGGACCCGCACGACGCCGAAAGCCAAAGCCTCCCAGACCATCGCCGTGCTGATGGGCGACTATCGCAAGCAGGACAAGGTGAAGCCCAACGCGAACTTCGACGAGGACGACTTCTACACGATCAATGAGATGAAAAGGGCGCTGGCCCAATTGCAGGACCGGCGCATCCTGTATTTCGACTCGCACGACACGATGATCCGCGATTTGATGCGCAACGCCGGGAAGTTCGATTTTGTCTTCAACCTCTGCGACGAGGGCTTCAACAACGATGCGACCAAGGAACTGCATGTGCCTTCGCTGTTGGAGATGCTCGGCATCCCGTACACCGGCGGAACGCCGCAGTGCCTGGCCTATTGCTATGACAAGTCGCTCGTGCGCGGCGTCGCGATGGAGATGGAGATCCCCGTGCCGCGCGCGACGTTCATCAAGCCGGAAGACACGACCTTCATCGACCTGCAGATCGAGTTTCCGGTGATCGTCAAGCCCAACTTCGGCGATTCCAGTTTTGGCATCACGGCGGCCAGCGTCTGCGGCAACATTGAGGAGCTGCAATACGCATTGCAGCTCGTGCGCGATCAACTCGGCTATGACAAGCCGATCCTGGTGGAGGAGTACCTTACCGGCAAGGATGTCAGCGTGGGGATCATCGGCAATCCGCCGGATTCGTATCTCACGCTGCCGATCATCCAGGAGGACTATAGCGCGCTGCCCGAGGGCCTGCCGAGGATCTGCGGCTACGAGGCGAAGTGGGATCCCGATTCGCCGTACAGCAAGATCACCTCGATTCCGGCGGGGCTGCCCGAAGCGACTGAGCGCTTCCTCACAGCGAGCTGCCTGAAGCTCTTCGAGCGGCTGGAGTGCCGCGACTATGCGCGTTTCGACTGGCGGCTGGATGACAACAAAACGCCGCGCCTGCTTGAGGTGAATCCGAATCCCGGCTGGTGCTGGGACGGGCACTTAGCGAAGATGGCCGCGCTCGACGGCGTCAATTACTCGCAGATGCTCGACATGATCCTCCGCGCCGCCGAGGAGCGCATCCGCCGCGAACAACAGTCCGGCGCCCTTGGAAACGGCAAGGAGAAGATCGCCGTCCAGCAGCAAGCAGTAGCGGTTAAAGCGCTTAGCATCGAAACCGATTGATTCGAGCGAAGGATGACAATTCTATACTGATCTATGCCCGAGTGAGAAGAGAACACAGCCGAGGGTGGCTGTGCCACATTCAATAGGATGCGGCAAGATCCTTCGAGAACAGCTCTATATGAGAGTCAGCTGCCGCAGGCAACGGCAGGGAGAAAATCGTCGCCCAGCAGCTATCGACAACGGTCAGCATTGAACCGATTGATTCGAGAGAAGGGTATATAAGGAAGTCAGCCTGAAAGGCTGTAAGTTCGTAGCCGGGGGCAGCGCCCCCGGAACGACGATAGCCATCATTCAGGCCCTGAAAGGGCGCGACAAAAGAACGCTGTGATGCCGTTGATGTGTCGCCCTTTCAGGGCTTTTCGTGATATACATCCTTTTTCCGAGGGCGTTGCCCTCGGCTACGAACTGGCCGCCCTCCAGGCGGCGGATAGCTTTCTAAAGATGTCACTCTATAGAAATGGTGTTTTCTGAAAAATGTGGCACAGCCGCCCTCGGCTGTGGCCGCTGGCAATATGCAAAAACTACCGAGATACGCTGTAAGGTCCGGTTGTCTGCAAGGCAGTCCTACGGACCGCATCAAGCAGGCATCGGAACTGCAATAGGCAGACATGGATACCCGATTGGGCAGGTATGCAAATGTTTTTTGCTTTTTTTCGGTTTGTTATTGTTTATCTATGTTAAAAGAGATTGTCCCAAGATCAGCAGAACCATCCCAACTAAATATAATACTTTTCTCAAAGCCACTTCCTGTGACGTGAAATTCTAATGGACGATAAACAACTTTTCGTCCATCGAAAATGCGTGAGTGAAAGCCCGACATTGAAAGTATTAACTCGTAGGGACAGATCCACACTCCTATACCGGATAATCGTCCCTTTCCCGTTATTGTTCTTAATTGCAATCCACGTGGACCTTCCATGATATGTTCACGAGATATACACACATAGAGACCTTGTCCATCAGGAAATTCTTCTTCACCAAATAAAATTCGCAACCAGTATTCTGGGATTGAAAGATCAGCTTCGGTCTTAAGCACAATATTTTTTGAGTGCGCTATTCCGCATAGAATCTTAAGTAGCCATCGCTCAAGATCGTGTCCGCTAAATAGATAGATTAATTGACGGCCGCTACCGGCTTTTCCTTCTTCATCGAAGGCTTGAAATAATCTGATTGAAATATCGTCCAATTTTGATAACGCCGAATTATGCCGGCCGCAAAGCATTTTTGAGGCAAGAGCATTTGGGGATAAGACTTGCTCTTTTCCTTTGATCCAAGGAAAGCCAACCACTTTGAGGCCGTTATCTTGACTTAAGTAGTGAAGTAATGTCTCGGAAATGTAATGTTCACGCGAAAGTATGCTATCGCAGTCAGCTAAACAGCTAGCGTAACATGATTTAAGTGATTTTCCTGTTTTCGGATACGAAGGGGAAGTCGAGGTTTGAATCTTGCGAAAACCCGATATTGTCAGACAGCAGTTTGAAGCGAATTTTTGACTTCCGCAAGGGCACAGAGAATCGGGTGGAATTGAAAATATCACTTGCCCATTGATGACGCTACGGAACGTATTCATGTTAATTCTATCTTTTTTTCTATAGCAGAATTTTTTTAAAGTTTTCAACTTTTCTCATATTAAGCCTTGATTGATGGACCTGTGCCTCTGAGCATTCAGCATTATTTATCCAGCATTCGTCCGGTACAGGTTTTTTTAGATGACCGGATCACAATTCAAACGGCGGTTCGGGGATGATGGGTTTGATCAGTTCGTCAACGTCTTTGAGTTGATCTTCGGTTCCGCTGACGGCGAGCCAGACGCTGCCTTCGGCGCCGCAGACTCCGCCGCTGGCGATGAGCTCGGCTTTGGCGCCGGTCAGGAGTGCAATGGCGTCGAGCTCAGTGAAGACCTCGCCGGGCACAGGCCAAAAGCGCGGTCCGCTGGTCGAGGGCGCGTTCATTTGTTGCGCGATTTGATCCAGATCGCCATCAATGCGCTTTTCGAGTCCGACCGGCAGAATGAGCTGCACGCGCCGGCCCAACACCGCTTGCAGCGCCACGCCGATGGTGCCGGCCTGGGGATGCCCGATCAGCAGGGCAGCGCGTTGGCAGGCCAGGTCCAGCGCATTCGCCCCTTTGAGGATGACGTCGCCTTTTTTCAAATCTTCCACAACGTCGAATATCGTTTTGCCTTTTTGCCAGGTTCCGTTGGTGATGACCACGTCGCCGGGGAACTCGCTCTCATCCGACAGGCGTCCGGTGTCCGTCGTGGGACGATGGGGCGGCAGCGTGACTCCGCGAAAGAATTTTTTCCGGCTGAAGCCTTCCCCTTGTCCGATGTAAGCCAGGATTTCCTCGGCGGCGTAGCCGTTCGTCGTTCCGGCCACAATCACGAGCGTCCCGCTATTCAGCGCGGATGTCACGGCGTGATGATCGACCAACGCCTTGCCGATGAGCCGTTTCCCGGCCGCGGGTGTAAGCACGTACTGTTTCATGACTCGCCTCTGATATTGTTTATGTTTTCAGCCACTTGATGGCGCTTGCTTCGTCAGGGAAGGCTTTTATATTGATCGCCCGGTTGACGGCCACTGTCTCCCAAAAGGAGAAACGATTGGCTTCGCTTGGTCTGAATACCATCGCGAATTTATATTGATAGATTTCGGGGAGACTGGCGGCGAAGTTCGCTTCGTCATAATCCATCATGGGCTGGAATCCATTTCGCCGGCTTCTCTGAAATCGAGCATCGCCCTCTTGTGTCCGCTCGCCACGATTGCGCCGAATAGGTCGCTGATGATCTCATCGCCTGCGCCTTCCGGCCAATCGCCGAAAAACTTGAGTTGGATATAATGCTCTCTGTCGAATGTCACAATGTTATATGTCATTTTGATTCACATTGAAAATTTGAAGGCCATACCGGTTGAATTCCATAGAACGCTCTGCTTACTAATGCAATAACGGCACAACAAAACCTATCAATTGATTCTAAAATGATAAACATGAGATGCGGTTTTATGTCAATTTGTAAACTATTTGATCCTTTAGCGCGAAGGCGTGCGCAGTTGCATGTAAGCGAGCAGCATGCCTGCGGCGCCGAGGATGAGGAGCATGGCGGCGTAAAATCCAACGGCGGCTTCCAAACATCCGTTCAAGCCGCGCAGCAGTTCGAAGCCGTAGTGCGAGGGCATCAGGCGGGCAAGGGCGGCGCTGAGCACGCTGAACACGTCGCCGCGCAGAAAGGCGTCGAGCAGCGCCTGCGTGCCGGGCAGCTCGGGCCAGTCGTCCGTGAAGCGATACGTGCGGCCGAAGCCGATGATGATGCGGCTGAATAGGAGCTGCGGGATCACCAGCAACGGCAGCAGCGCCACCGCCGTTTCGCCGCTGGAAGACCAGGCCGACGCGCCCAGGCCGATGCCTATCGCCGCCAGAAAGCACAGCCAGAATCCCAGCAGCATGTTGCGGGCTTGCGCGGCGTTGAAATGCTCCGGCGACGGCAGACCGAGCCGCAGAGCCGCATTCCAGTTCACTGGCGCGTCATCCGGCGCAAGCTGCTCGTACTCCGCGCCGCCCAGCACGTGCTCGCGGAAATCCTCGCGATCCACCACCGGCCGTGCGGAGAGCGCTCCGGCGATGATCGCGCATTGCAGCGCGCCGATCAGCCCCAGCACCGCGACCTTGCTCGCCAGATACGGGCCGAGGCCCAGCCCGGCCAGCCGCTCGCGCGCCAGAATCTCCCGCTCGCGCACAATTTCGCGGATCGATGCGTTCAGCCCCAGCCAGATCGAAGCCACTGCGCCGAGGAACAGCAACAGGTCGCTCGAACTGTCGCGCCCATCCGCAGGCACGGCCAGCGCGATCATCAGACCGAGCAGCAGCGGTTGCAGCAGCACGAGCAGCAAGACAAACATCCGGTCGCGCCAGAGCACGTTCGCATATCGCGTCGACAGCACAAGCGTTTGCCACAGCATCGCCGCGATGCGCTTCCGGCTCGTGTCGGCGATGGCCTGCGTCGTGTCGCGCATCACGATCCACGGCGCCTGGAGCCAATGAAATGGCGCAGTCAGCGTCCGCCGAACGCAGCGGAGCAATTGATGCGGCTTTCCGTTTTTGTTTTGATTTGATTTTTTGCTATCGGTGCTGTGGGCCGACGGATTCAATTCTGGATCAATGCAGCGATACAAATCCGCCATGCGCGGAATATTGTAATGCCGTCGCAATTCCGCCGGAGAGCCGCAGAAATCCAGCTGCGCCGGACCACCCGCGCCATCGGGTCGCAGCACCAGAATCTTGTCGAATAATTCGACCGTCTCCATCGCGTGCGTCGTGCAGATCACGGTCTGGTTGCGGTTCGCCAGTCCGCGCAGTTGATGCATCAGGTCGATTTCCGTGCCCGGATCGAGACCGGAAGCCGGTTCGTCCATGAACAGAATGCGCGGCCGGCTGACCAGTTCCGCCGCCACGTTCGCGCGTTTGCGCTGACCGCCGCTGAGTCGCACAATCGGAGCGGCGCGGCGGTCCTCGAGCTGCACCAGCCGCAGGGCTTCCTCCACGCGTTCGCGCCGCTGTTCGCGCGGAGCATCCAGCCGCAGCGCCGCGTAATATCCCAGCGCTCGTGCCACTGGCAGCGACTGGTGCATCACATCGTCCTGCGGCACGTATCCGATTGCGCGGCGCGTCTCGATGTCCAGTTCCTCTACTCGCTGGCCGTCGAAAAACACTCCGCCATCCTCCGGCGCGTCGCCGCGGAGAAATCCAGCCAGTGTCTTCAACAGTGTGCTTTTGCCCGAGCCGCTGGGTCCTACGATTCCTACGAGCTCGTTCGGCTCGATGATGAAATCAAAATCCTCCAGCAAGCGCTGTCCATCAGGCAGCGTGAAACTGACCTTGCGGCATTCCAGCCGCACGCCATGCCCGTCCTGATCGGGATGCAGCGCCGCGCCCTGGCAGACGAAGGCATATGGTCCGATCTCCGCGCGGTCGCCGTCGCGCAACGCCGTCTGCAGCGCCGCCTGCCGGTTCACGCGCACATCGCCCAGTCGCGCCTCGTCGAACAAAACCCATTCGCCGCCGGCCGGCGCCACGCGTGCATGCAGCGGCATCAGCCCCGGCAGCTGCTCATCGCAATCCGCGCCGGAGCCGATCCGCACGCCGTTTTCCGTGAAGCGCAGCGGCTTGCGCGTGGAAGACTCGCGCATCGGCGGCGCGTTTTTATCGAATGCGATGAGCCGGCATGGCATGCGTCCCAGCCAGATCGGGCCGCCCGGATGCAGCGCCCGCGATTCATGCGCGGCCATGCTCCGTTCGCCGATCTTCACCTCGCCCAGCGCCTCAATCCACCACACACCGCCGTACTGGAAGAACCGCGCGTGCCGATCCTGCAGATGACGCGATGCGAGATAGATCGCGTTCGCCTCGGCATCCGATCCGGCGAACACTTCGTCGCCGCCCAGCACAAAGTCCCGCTCGCCGCCCGGTGTGCTCACGCGCAAAGCATAGCGCAAGCCGTTCGAGTCTCCGTCAAACGGCCGCGATTTATCCGCGCCGCAATACGGACACCCGGCCGGGCTGTCGCCCGCCTCGAAGATCAACCGGCAATGCGAACATGCATGCAATTCCGCCAAATGCTTCGCGCCTTCTATGCTTTTATGTTTCGATATATATAAATTACGAATGAAAAACAGCAATTTTAGCTCATGAAGCGCCTTGTTATCTTGATAGCTTTTCCAAGTTTTCTTTGGCTTCGGGCACATGGTCGATGATGAATCTCAGGTCTTCGCAGGCGAAATCGTCGCATTCGATGCAAGAGTTAAGTTCTTTTTCAATACAGCATTTGCGAATTGTACAGGAAGTGGCGCAGTGAATGCATTGCCTTTTGTTTGCTTTGCATCCATCACAAATGACGTGTTCTGGTTTCAATTCCACGTTAAACTGCTTTGACCATTTTTCAGCGACTTCCTGCAGTTTTTCTTGTTCTCCGGATTGAGTGGCAAGATACCCATCACACTTTGAGCAATCTAATCCGCAATAAGCTATCATTGTTTTCTCCTTAATGCATTTTAAAAAGAGTCTTATAGATGGTATGCGCAATGCTTGAGTTGAGTCAAGCGGCGATCAATTCACCACGTTGATCGGATCGCCTGCAATGAACGCCTGTACGTTTTCGGCGGTGATCCGCATCAGCCGCTGGCGGGCTTCGAGCGTGGCCCAGGCGATGTGCGGAGTGAAGATCACATTAGGCGCCTTGAGCAGAGGATTGTCCGCCGCAATCGGCTCGGTCGATGTCACGTCCAGCGCCGCTCCCGCCAGCGCGCCGTCCATCAGCGCCTGCGCCAAGTCCGCTTCGTTGACCAAGCCGCCGCGCGCGGTGTTGATGAAGAACGCCGAACGTTTCATGCGGCTGAGCAGCATCGCGTTCACCATGCCTGTGTTTTCCGCCGTCTGCGGACAATGCAAGCTAACCACGTCGGCTTCGGCAAAAACTTCGTCGATTTCCCGCCATTCAAACGGGTAATCCGGCGGATTGTTCCGGCTGCAGCTGGCGGCGATCACGTTCATTCCGAACGCCCGCGCCACTTCGCCGGCGCGCCGGCCGATGCGGCCGAAACCGACGATGCCCATCGTCTTGCCCGCGAGTTCGATCAGCGGCGAATCCCAAAAGCAGAAATCCTCGCAGTGCGTCCAGCGGCCGGCCTTCACGGCGTCGCTATGATGCCGCACGTTATGGCAGAGCTCCAGCAGCAGCGCGAAAACGAGCTGCGCCACGGAGTCCGTGCTGTAGGCCGGAACGTTCGACACGATCACGTCCCGCTCGCGCGCATATGCCGTGTCCACGACGTTATAGCCGGTCGCCAGCACGCTGATGAATTTCAGGCGGGGCAATAGCTCCAGCGTTTCGCGGTTCAGCACGGTTTTATTGGTCAGGACGATCTCCGCGTCTTTCGCGCGCTCGATCGTCTGATCCGCGCTGGTCCGGTCATGGCAGACAAACTCGCCGAGCGGCGCCACGGCGT
The DNA here is from genome assembly GCA_016928995.1 of Candidatus Sumerlaeota bacterium. Lineage (GTDB taxonomy): Bacteria > Sumerlaeota > Sumerlaeia > JAFGJS01 > JAFGJS01 > JAFGJS01. Next base: position 15,974 of record JAFGJS010000100.1, read on the forward strand.
CCCATGGATTGTCCCCCGGATTCAGCGTAAAGCCGTCCAGCACGACGATTTTCATCGGCGGCCGCTCCTTTCTTTTTTATCTGAGATTTTAATGATCGGGTTTGCTTTTGTGAAGGATGATCGAGAAGAAGATGATCACGTAGCCGCCGAGAATCAGGATCGGCGAGAGAATGCCGTGGATATTTTCCGCCATCGCATCGACATAGCTCAGGTCGATGAATCCCAGCAGGAGCGCCATGATTCCCGCAACGAGCAGCAGGGTGTTGGCGCTGGTCCAGCCGCCGAGTTGCGGCGCGGCCCCGCTGCTCTCCGCCGGAGAGTCCTGCTGTTTCAATGGATCGCTCATCGAACGCCTGGCCTTGTGGTCTGGGTATATCACTACCATGCGGCAAGCCGGCGCATCAGTCAACTTAAACTTCAACCCGTTTAGCGGATGGGGCGCAACTCTCTTCAGCTACGCAGCAGACGCCCCCCCACCACAAGTTTGAAACAAACCAAAAAGTTCACTAGCTTTTGAGATTTG
>JAFGJS010000101.1 GCA_016928995.1 Candidatus Sumerlaeota bacterium
ACCGCGCGAGCAGGAAGCGGCGCTTGAACAAGCAGGCCAAAAACGTCGCGGCAAGAAGCCCAAACAGCCCGATGACAAACCCGATCCCTGCAATTTTCTTACCTGCGTACGAAAAAAAATTCAAGAATGTCACGCCGCGCGCCGATAGTATGAGCTAAGGGCACGGATCGCCCATTGCATTCCTCAAGGAAGAGGTGATGAAGATGGCCGGCATACTTGCCAGCATCACGTCGGCGTGGCCGGAATTGTCCGGCGGCCGATCCCAGGAAACGCCGCAAAGCGCTTCGCAGAATTCCACCAGTTCATCCAATCCCGCTAGTTTGACTCCTGATAACGCCGCGCTTGCCGCCAATGACGCGGATGTCGTTGAACTTTCCGGTCTGACGCCTGACGCCGTTAACGCGCAGATCAACGAATTGTATAACGTTCTCAACTCCGCCCGGCAAACTCCCAGTTCGCAAAGCCAGCCAGCCGCCATAGCGGATGCGGAGAACGCCTCCGCGCAGGCCGCTGGTTTTTCATGGCAATCGCTGTTGGGCAATTGGCGGGAAAGCAGCGGCGGTTCGCTGGATTCGCTGTTCAACGATCTGCAGGTCATGGCGGATGAATTGCGGCAATACGACCACGAGCAGATGGACCGGCTGGAGATCCTGTTGCGCACGCTGGCGAAACTCGACCCGGACAACGCGCACACGATTTTGAACCGGATGCGCGCGGCGATCGGCCGGACGCTGGATTTGATGCGATCGTATTCCAGCGCTCAGGCTGCACCGGCCGCCATTCCGGAACAAACCTCGCAGAATGAACAAGCGCAAGCCAGTTTCGTCCATTTTTCGCTCGATCTCGAAATGGAATTCACCGAGGAAATCGAGTCTGTCGTGGCGGAGCTGCGCGACAATGGCGTCGAGGTGCAGACCGCGCGGATTCGCTCCTCCAGCAGCATCTCGATCCACGTGGAATTCACCGGCGTGCAGGTGCAGCAGTCCGATCCGCTCGTGCTGGACCTGAATGGCGACGGCGTGAATCTGTCCAGCTATGAAAACGGCGCGGCATTCGACATCAACGGCGACGGCGCCATCGACCGCACGGCCTTTGTGCAGGGCGATGACGCCTTGCTCGCGCTGGATCGCGACGGCAACGGCCGCATCGATGACGGCGGCGAGCTCTTCGGCGATCAGCACGGCGCGGTCAACGGCTTCGAGGAACTGGCGCGTTACGACGACAACGCCGACGGCATGATCGATCAGCAGGACGCGATTTTCTCCCTGTTGCGCCTGCTGCATGACCGCAACGGTGATGGGACCGTGGCTGGCGACGAGCTTTCCACCCTGGAGGAGCAGGGGATCACGGCGATCCGCCTGGATTATCAATCCGGCAGCAAGGATGACGGCCAGGGCAACACCCTCGCCGAAGAGGCCGTGTTCCAGCGCGCGGACGGCTCGCAAGGCGCCGTGGTGGACGCCTGGCTGGGCTATCAATCCTGACCGGGCGCGCATGATATTTCCTTTGCATGTGGCGCCGCATCGGTCTAAAAAGAAGTCATATACAAAATTTATCATACAGCGGCCTGCCTGCCGCAGGGCGGGCCGCTGTTTTCTAGTTTATACAAGCCCGGAAGGATCGCCGGACATGACCAAGGAAATCTGTAAATGGGAGAGCTTCACCAAGAGCAACTTCAAGAAATTGAAGGAGATCGTGGAGAAGCCGAAGTATATCTGTTTGAAATGCGGCCGCGTGGCGAATGACAAAAGCTATCTTTGCAAAAGCAAATCCATCGAATAAACGCGCCCCGGCGCTGATGGCGAACGCCTTTTCATGATTCTGACTCTCACACCGAATCCCTGCGTCGATAAAACCGTGTGGATCGAACGGCTCGAACCGGGCCGTCCGGTTCGCGGCGAGCGTTGCGATTGCGTGGCCGGCGGCAAGGGCTGCAATGTCTCCAAGGCCGTGCGGCAGCTCGGCGGCGCCACGATGTGCGCGCTGGTCGTCGGCGGACACACTGGGCGTTATGTGGCGGAGCTGCTCGAAGAGCGGCACAAGGTGAGCGTTGCGCCGCTATGGGTGGAAGCTTCTACGCGAACCATCACCACCGTGCTGGAATGCGAAAAGCATCGGCAGACCGCGATCTTCGAGCCAGGTTCGGCTGTGACTGACGAGGAGGCGGAGTGCATCCACGATCAATTCCTCGGCATCCTGGACGCTCTGCGTGAAAATGAACCGCACGCCCCCTTGACGGTCACGCTGAATGGAACCGTGCCGGATGCGAAACTGCGCAACCTGTATGCCCGGCTGATCCCGGAGCTGAAGCGGCGCAAGGTCTTCGTGCTGCTCGACTCCCATGGCCCTGAGTTCGCCGAAGGCTTGAAAGCCGCGCCGGACGCTATCAAGCCGAACCGTCAGGAGGTTGAGGAACTGCTGGGCATGCCGCTGGATTCCGAGGAAACCCTGAAAAACGCATTGACGCAGCTGCATGAAATGGGTGTGGAACTGGCCGTCATCACGGACGGCGTCAACGGAGCGGCCGTCTCGCGGCGCGAGGGCGGCCGATTTCAGCAATTGCGCGCCATTCCGCCGCAAGTCGAGGAAATCAATTCCATCGGCAGCGGCGACTGTTTCGTTGGCGGACTGGTTCATGCGCTGCAGATCGGGCAATCGCTGGAAGATGCTGTGCGCCTGGCCAGCGCCTGCGGCGCCTCCAACGCCTCGCATTGGGACATCGGCGCCCTCAACCGCGAAGAAATCCTTCGGCTCGTTCCGCAAATCCGCATTGAGCCGTTATAAAAAAAAATGACCGCCCGAAGGACGGTCAAATACAAGGGTATTGGGTTGTCTCTGGGCCGATTTTTCCGCCGCTTAGCAGAATCCTGTACGGTCGGCCCATACTTTTTATTTCGAATTCAGCGCTCCGAATAGAGCGCCGCGAAATCGCTTATGTTTCATATTCTGCTAGAACATAATGCAGAAAGCATGCCAGTAATTGATCGTTGATGATATTGCAGCGTGGACGATTGAAATAATTGTAGATAGGTTTTCTCGGATTGCTTTGTATGGGCTGAAAGAGGTTGGGAAAGCGGCGGCACTCGTGTTCGATAATCGGACGAAATGACCGTCTGAATATCAGACAGACTACTCCTTGACCTGCTGAAGCAACTCTTCCGGCGAGATGGTGGCGTTGCCGTGTTTGAGCACCGCGACGCTGGACGCCAGGTTGCCCAATTCCGCTGCATCCAGCGTGGGCCATCCGGCGAAAAGCCCTAGGCTGAAGAACGCGGCAAAGGTGTCGCCCGCGCCGGTGACGTCGTAAACTTCGTGGCGGATGGCGGGGATATGCCGCGCCGGTTTGCCTTGCTCGACGATGGTGAGTCCGTCCGCGCCGCGTGTGATGACCACGATCGAACAGCGCACGGCGCGTTGAAGTTTGCGCGCGGCGCGAACCACGCTTTTATCGTCGCGCAGTTCCAGTCCGGTCTCCACCTGCGCCTCGAGCAGGTTGGGCTTGATCGCCGCGCAACCGGCGTAGCGCGCGTAATCGCGGCCCTTGGGATCCACCACGGCGGGAATGCCGAGTTTGCGCGCAAGCGCGAGCAGCGCTTTCAGCACGCGCGGCGTCAGCACGCCCTTGCCGTAATCGGAAACAACCACGCCGTCGTAGCGCTCCAGGTTGCGCTCCAGCCAGCGGATCAGCCGATCTTCCACCTCGCCGTCGATCGCTCGCGGTCGTTCCCGGTCGATGCGCAGGATCTGCTGGCCATGGGCCACGATGCGCTGTTTCACCGTGGTCGGACGGTGTGCATCGGCGAACATCGCCGCCGTGCCGATGCCGCGCTCGCGCAGCAGTTCCAGCAGCCGCGCGCCGTCCGCGTCCTTGCCGGCCACCCCGGCTTGCGTCGTTTTGCAGCCGAACGCCGCGAGGTTATGCGCCACGTTCGCCGCGCCGCCGATCACGTCGCGTTCGTCCTGGTATTGCACCACGATCACCGGCGCTTCGGGCGAGGTGCGCTCCACCGTGCCGTTCACGTATTGGTCCAGCATCACGTCGCCGATCACCAGCACGCGCAGCCGCGCCAATTCCTTCAGTGTGCCGTTGGTCCATTGCCGAGCGTTCACGAACGTGCTCCAATTGAATGAATGAAATTGATGTCGAATAAAGACATCATCTTCGCAGGAGGATGATTGACAAGGAAATTCTGTCCAAGTTTATGCAAACGGCAGGAACGCGGGATTGAAATCGCCGCCCACGATGTCGCGTACGCGTTGACGCAAAGCGGCCGGATCGCCAATGACCAGCATGGGAGTCTTTCCTGCATTCACTTGCGTCCAGCCCTCCGGTCCGTATGCCTGGTCAAACAATTCGCCGTGCCGTTCCGCGGCCAGCAGCGGCTTGCCGTCCATCATCAGCAGGTCGATGTCCGCCGTGTCGAACGACAGGATCGCATCATACGGATCGTCCGCCTTTGCGCGCACAAGCAGCAGGTCCGCGCAATATCCCGCCTCCAGGCGGCCCAGATCGCTATCGCGTTTCAATGCGCGGGCGGCGTTGACCGTGGCCATGCCCAGCAGCGTGCGCGAAGGCAGCGTCTCGCCGTACCACTCTTGATATTTGGCGGAGGCGACGCGCAGCTCGTCGATCATATTCACGCTGCCGGTCAGGCAGGAGTCCGTGCCCAGCGCGACGTTCACGCCCAATTCCAGCGCCGGACGGATATCGCCGCCTTGCTGGTAGAGGAATTCATACGTCGCCGGACACCAGGCCACGCTCGCTTTGCTTGCGGCGATGACGGCGTAGTCCTTGCGGTCGCAGCCGATGCAATGCACCAGCAGCGTGTTGGCGTTGACCAATCCCTGCTCCGCCAATCGCGGCAATTCTTCGCGCGTCTCTGCGTCGAAGCCCTCCTCGCAGTGGATCACGAACGGCAGCCCTTTTTCCTGCGCGTACTGAAACTCCTCCTGCGCGCCCCAGCCCCACGAGGGGTGCGTTCCGGACTTGTCAATCGCCCGCAGCAGCGATTCGCGGCCGTATTCGCCGATCATGCGCAACGGCAGCTTTGCGTATAAATCCTCGGCGGTGCGCATGTAATGATCCAGCGCCGTGGCCGCGCCGCTGAAAATGTTTTTATACGCACCGAGTTGATAGAGCGTGGGGTTATCCACCGTGTCGCGGCGGCGCACTTCGGGAAACGCGCTTTCCGGCTGCTGATGCAGCTCCGCCAGCCATTGATACACGTTTTCATACGGCGGATTGCCGCACCGGGGGAGCCATGAGCCGCGGAAATGATCATGGGCGTTGATCAGCGCGGGCATGGCGATCAGTCCGTGCGCGTCAATCTCGGCCGCGCGCGCGGGATGCGTCGCGTCCACCGCTTCGCGGGCGGATTGCACGTCAGCGAAACGATTTTCCCGGATCACGATGCGCGCGCCGCGCAGGCATTTGTCCGGCGTGAGCGCTGTCGCGCCCTGAATGATTAAATTCTGCTTCCAGCCTCTTCGCGATTCGATGGTCATGGTTCAATGCGCCGATCTGTTTGATTTTCCACCTCGCTCAGATTCTGCAGCAATTGCGCATAAAAATCAAGCGGCTTTAAAGCACAGGCCGCCGCCGTCGGCATAAACAGCCAGTTCACCAATCCGATATGGTCCAGCGGCACGGTTCCCCGCCAGCCGCTCCAGCGCGCGGACTCCACCAGCACCAGCCCGTCGTTCGGACCGGGCTGCTCGCCTTTGCGCTTCAGGTATTCGTAAAACGGCAACAGCACCCAGTGCACCTCGCGCGCGCTTGGCTCGCCGGCGTAGGAAAAATATCGCACCGTCGGCGCGTCTGATGTTTCCGCGTTGAAGCGCTCCATCCGCTCCGGCATCAGGTCGCGGTGCCCGGCGAAGTACGCGTCCACGTATACGCGCCAGTTGCTCAGTTTGATTTTGAGCAGCGCATCGAGCAGCGGCCCGGCGATCATGTCCAGCGTAAGGTTGGCGATTGCGCTGCCGTGATGCGGCGTGCCCAGCGTGGTCAGCGAGGCCACGCGTTCCGCCCCGCCCAGCCGCGAGATATAATGCCGCGCATCCAGCCCGCCCATGCTGTGGGCGATGATGTGAATTTTCGGCGCGTCGATGTTCGCGTCGATGAAGCGCTTGAGCGCCTCGGCGCGCTCCGCGATGCTGCCCGTGCTGGGCACGCCGGGCGCGTATACCTGCTCCACGCCCAGCGACTTGTAATGCGCCTCGACGCCGTGGAAATATTCGATCCGCAGCGACATCGACTGCCATACGTCATACTGCATCGCCTCAAAGCCGCCCAGACCGTGAGCTAATAAAATGGGGTATTGAATCATAGTTTTGTCATCTGCTGTTCAAGTTTTTGAGTTATCAGGATTCCAATATATTTGGGCGCTAAAAAACAATATCCGCCAAAAAAAATTAGTAGCAACATCAATACAAAAAGATCAGGAAGAAATCCCGGTATGATATCGATAAATAAAAATATACTGCAAAGGACATGCCACGGCCATACGCCAATTATAATAATAAAAACTATACAGCAAAGACCTATGTTTTTTATATATTTATTCAGCATCCAGAAAACTGGATTAAATTGAATAATCCAGGGAAGAATGAAAAAGCAAAATATAATAGCATATTCTGTCAACCAGATCGGACCGAATGAATCGCCTATGATGTTGACGCTACTGGTTAAATTAGTCCCTAAAGCGATGAATAGGTGCAAGCCAAGATAGATTTTTTGCCGTTTTTCATTGTGGAACAGCATCGGCGCTAATATTTCGCGGTGTGTGACGGGCGTCAGGCTCAGTTGCACCAGCAGCTCTCTTTTCAGCCATTTTGATAGGATGTGCATGGTGTGCATTTTGGGGATGATGGCAAAGTATAGGCCGCAGGCGATAAACAGTCCGAATGAGCTCTGTAGCAGGATATTGGCATGTCGGCTGAAAATGGCGATGAGCAGAGCGCAGTATCCTACTATAGTTAGAATGACGCCCGATGTCTCGCTACGAAACCACCATGGCGAGCGTTTGCGCCGGTGCTTGAGCAATTCTTCGAGCGGTGAATTTTTCAGCGCGTCTTGCCAGGATTGCTGATCGGCGCTAGTGGGCGGAGTCATCGAGCAGTCAGGCCTTTTTCATGCGCTTGGCGTCGGCTTCGAGCACGTTGAGGTATTCCGCGAGCGGCCGGCCGGTGTGAGGATGTTTCAGCCTTGACGAGAGATCGAGCAGCGGCTTGAGCGCGAAGGCTCGCTCGACGAGCAAGGGATGCGGAACGATCAGGCGTTCCGTGGAGACGATGCAGTCGTCGTAGAGCAGCAGGTCGAGGTCGATGCAGCGCGGCCCCCATTTTGCAGAGCGCTTGCGGCCCATTTCGCGTTCGATGCCGAGGAGCAGGTCGAGCACGTCCTCCGGTTCGAGCACGGTGTGCGCGCGCGCCGCGGCGTTGATGAATGGCGGTTGATTTACGACGCCCCAGGCCGGAGCGTGATACAGCGGCGAGAGCGTCACGCGGGTGAATGACTTTTCGCCGCGCAGCAGCTCGACCGCACGCAGCACCTGCGCCTTGGGATCGTCCAGGTTCGAGCCCAGCCCGATGTATATGGTATGCCCTGTCTTTTTGCCCATGATTCGGTCTTTGATGCGAGAGGATAACTGATACGATAGATCAAGGGCGTGAGTAAGCGCAAGCGCAAGAATCAAAATCGAACATGGTTTATTTTTTCAGCACGGTCCGATTCAGGACGCCGTAGGGCGTGAAGGCTTGCGGCAAGCTGAGCAGCAGAGCGGCGGCGACGGTCAGCGCCGTGCCGGAGAAAATGGCGATCATGATCGCCAGCTGATATTGAATCGCGGTCATTGGGCTGCTGCCGCCGAGGATCACGCCGGTCATCATCCCCGGCAGCGAAACGAGGCCGATCGTGGCGATGGTGGCGACTGTGGGTGTGAGCGCGGCCTGGCAGGCGTCGCGCAGATGCGGCCGCAAGGCTTCTTGCAGCGTGGCGCCCTGCGACAGGGCGAGCTGGAACTCCGCCTCGCCCTTGCGCAGACCGGTAAAAAACGTTCGCACGCCCACGATGTCGGCGCGCAGGCAATTGCCCAGGATCATCCCGCAGATGGGGATGGCGTATTGCGCGTCGAGCAGGCCGGGGCGATGCAGAACCGGACCGAGGAAATAAAGCAACGGAATCGCCGTGCCGGTCATCAGCGCCAGAAACAGCGGCCCCAGGAACGGCTTCAGCCGCAGCTCGCAGCCGCGCACGATGGAAAACTCCGCCACCACGATCATCGCCAGCACCCATGCGGCGTTGAGCCAGAAGTTGTTCAGCTTGAAGATGAATTCCAGATAAAATCCGACGAAAAGCAGCTGCACGGTCATGCGCGCGATGGCGAGCGCGGATTGGCCCAGCATCGGGATGCGCAGCCAGAGGATCACGGCGCAGGGGAGTATCAGCAGCGCATACGCGGCGGCCAGTCCGCCAATGCCGATGTCGATGGCGCCCATGTTCACGGCTCCTTTGGCGTGGAGATGTTCACGACGCGCGCCGCTGTTTTGCGCAGCGCTTCGTCGTGCGAAACGGACAGGATCGCCATGTCGCTCTGCTCGCGCAGCAGTTCCAGCGCCGCGGCCTTGGCTTCGCCGTCCAGCGCCGCGGTCGGCTCATCCAGCAGCAGCATTTTGCGCTCTAGCAGCAGCGCCACGACTAGCGCCAGCCGTTGCTTTTCGCCGCCGGACAGGTCGCCGGTCTGCTTGCTCATCGCATCATCCGGCAGACGCAGCCGCTTGAGCAGCTCCGGCGCGCGCGATACGTTAGCGGCCAGCGCGGCGTTCGCCTTGTATGCGAACGGCCGGTGCAAAACTTCCTCCACGGTCCCATCGCCGAACTCCGGCGACTGCGGTACGTATGCGATGCGCTGCCGCAATTCCCACACCGTGCGCGCGTCGAGCGCCTCGCCGTCCACGCGGATCGCCCCGGCATCCGGAGTGGCGAATCCCAGCACGCAACGCAGCAGCGTCGTCTTGCCGCAGCCTGACGGCCCGTTCAGCGCCACATGCTCGCCATGCCCGACTGTCAACGAAAAGTCCCGCAGCAGACTTTTCCCATTGAAAGAAATCGCAAGGCCGTCAATGTCGAGTGCGGATGGCATCATTAAAGATAAGGCAACCAAAAATATTCGACAGGATTAACAGGATATGCAGGATTTTTCAGTAAAGAAATAATACGTAACTCAGATTGGAAAATCTGTTTTATAACTCAACAGCGTTTTTTTGCATCTTGTTTATCCTGTTCATCCCGTCAAAAAAAAATCAATCCATCGGGCGGCCGGCGACGACGCATTGTTTGCAGCGTAGCGCGTCGAGACCGAGGATCGTGTACGGCTCCTCGGCCATGCCGATCTCCAGCCGGTCGTTTTCGTGCAGTTCCCACTGCTCCGGATCATTATCGGCCAATAGCAGCGCCGGACCGCGCGTGATCTGCACCGACAGCCGGTCCGCCACGTCCAGCACGGCCCACTCCACTGGCTCGACCGAATTCACGATCGCCAGCCCCAGTCCGGCCTTGAACGTGCCGCGCGTGATCGAACGGAAGTACGCCGTGGAGCCGAACGGCGTGGCCACGACCAATCCGTCGCCGATGATCTCATGCGGCACGTAGAGCTCGCCGTTCACCGAAAGATAAAAGCGCGTGGCCGACGCCGGATTCGCCATGTGCAGGCCGACCTCGTTCACCGCGAGTTTCACGTGATCCTTCCAGCGCATTTGGACTTTACGCAGCACAGAGCGCTCCAGCGCGCCGGACTTCAGCCGCTCCAGGATCGCCTGCGTCTCGTGCCTGGGGCACTTCACGCAATTATGATCGTTGCGGATGGGAACCTTGGGGATGCCGGGAAAATCGCGTTCCGCGCCGATCAGCGTGCCGTCGCCGCCATGGCAGATCATCACGTCCGCCTGATCGGGCGGCGCGATCTCGATGCCGGTCTGCTCCATCGCGGCTCGTAAATTCGCCACGTCCTGTCCTATGATATGCACCTTCATGCCGCTCGCTCCTGTGATGCACACAATGCCTGCAATCTTGACGCCAATGCGCAGCGCTTGTCAATCGCGCTTCCCACCCGCTGGAATTTTCTTCTTCACATTCCCTTCGAAGACCGTTATAAACGTTTTTCTGCATACTCAAGAAGTACAAATCGTTGGAGCCTTGTTTTGACCAATATCCCTGCGTTGACGGCGTTGCGATTTCTAGCGGCGCTGGCGGTTTTTTTACATCACTGGCTTTCGCTGGACGGGCATCTCTTCTGGGGCGATGATTTCATCCTGGTCGTCCATGAAAATCCAATCTTGCGCTTAATGTGGGAGGGTCGTTTCGGGGTCACTCTTTTTTTCGCACTCTCCGGCTTTCTACTCACCGTGTGTCATTACGGCGATTTTAACAAAAAGAGCGGCTGGGGCCGGTTTTTTCTCAAGCGCGCGGCGCGCATTCTGCCGTTGTACTTCTTTCTGCTGGCGCTGCTTTTTCTGCTCCACATCGCCATGCAAAGACATTATCACCTGCCGATGGACCGCTACTTCGTTTATGCCACGCTGACCCAGGCGTTCTTCGCCGATCTAAAGTTCAACGGCATGGAGACCGCCTGGTCGCTGACCGTGGAATGGTGTTTTTATCTCACGCTGCCCATGATGATCCTGATGTTGCGCCGCATTTGGCGTGACGACGCAGGGCTGGCGCGCAACTTGAGCCTGTCTACTGTGGCGCTGTTTCTTATCGGTCTGATTTTGTTGCTGATTGGCACAATGCTAAGGCGGCAGGAAGTTTTCACGCTATGGGGCTTTATGGAGACCGTGCAGGATTGGCGGTCATACACCTATTTCGGCCGCTTTTACGACTTCGCCTTTGGCATGATCGCCGGAATGATCTACATTAAATCCGGCAACCGCTGGCTTCGTCGTCCGCCGCTTGCCGACGCAGCTGTGGCGGCAAGCAGCGCCGGCATTTTGATTTTGTGCTATCTCTCGTATGGGCTGGGCGGCATCGAAACGTACCATGGCTGGCTCTTGAATTTGCCCGGCGCGCTGCTCAGCGCTGTGTTCATCTACTTTCTCTGCTGTCGTGAAGGCCGCATTTCACGCGTGTTGAGCTGGAAACCGTTCGTCTACCTCGGTCAGATTTCCTTTGCGCTATACCTGATTCACAAATGGGATTTCACCAACTGGATCTATAAGAAACTCGCCGCGACCGACATCCCGGCGATTGTCTCGATACTTGCATTATACGTTTTCTTTTCCTTGGTTTCCGCCGCGCTATACGAACTCATTGAGCGTCCCGGACAATGGTGGGTTTTACGCATGGCAGGCGGACGCCGCAACGCCCGGCCGCCTTGGGCCATCCGCCGCTTTCGCGAATGGCGCGGCCTTCCAGCGCCTGCCGAGGCCGAAGCGCCGTTGGGGTGATTGTTCCGCGCGCCGCGCAGCTTCGCCGCGTCCTGTCCCACGATATGGGTTTTCATCCGCTCGCTCCTGTGATGCACACAATGCCTGCAATCTTGACGCCAATGCGCGGCGCTTGTCAATCGTGCTTCACGCCTGTTGGAATTTTCTTCGGCGCAATCTCTCACCTCTGCCGGATAGAATTGGTTGGGGCGCATCTTGACTGCGCTACGCAATCAGTGCCGCGTCGGACTTGAAGCGTCAGCAAAGCATAAACCCCCTTCGCTCCAATGCTCTAAAATCTCTTGATCACATAGGTGTGCCCCGAATTATACTCATCCTGGAGTCATAGAATCCATTTCTTGCGTTCCGTGTTTTATGCGGGTTAATCTTAATATCGTGCATCTTACGAGGTGAGTATGGATCAGAACATGCTGGTGACGATTATTACTTCTGCGGCGGTTGGAGCCCTTATATCTGGCATTATCAACTTGGTCGGGCAGTGGCGCGAACGTCGAGCACGCCGGCGCGAGCTTTTACTTGCGAAGTCAATTGATTTGGCTTTTGCCCGTCGCGAATTTGTATTGAAGATCGCTAAAGAGATGGGCCAAGACGTTCGGTTTAAAGATGACATTTCGATTGCCGCCGGCTATTTTCGCGCTCTTGAACATTTGATGGATCATAGTTCGCTGCCAGAAGAAGCTCTCGAAGCGGAGCGGCGCTCGCTTGAAGAGCTCGACGCCGACCGCCGAAACAGTTGATACTCGCGCTAACTGCTATGAATTCCTATCGTGTGAGTCCCGGCAGGGACGGGACAATCGTAGCCCCGGATTTCAATCCGAGGCTACGATTGTTGCGCCACTGCCGTGGTGTATACAACGCGCGATCAAAACCGACCGAGGCGAATCATGAAAGTCGCGATGTATGGCGCAAAGCCATATGACAAGAGATTTTTCGATGCGGTGAATCAACGCTATGGGCATGAGTTGACTTATTTCGAGGCGAACCTGACGCGCTCGACGGCGCCGCTGGCCAAGGGGAATCCGGCGGTCTGCGTGTTCGTCAACGACACGCTGGACGCGCCCGCGCTGCAAGCGCTGGCCGACGGCGGCACGTCGATCATCGCCTTGCGTTGCGCCGGTTTCAACAACGTGGACCTGAACGCCGCCGCCGCGCTGGGCATGACCGTCGCGCGCGTGCCGTCCTATTCGCCTTACGCTGTGGCCGAGCACGCCGTGGCGCTGATCCTCGCGCTCAACCGCAAGATTCATCGCGCGCACAATCGCGTGCGCGAGGGCAACTTCGCG
>JAFGJS010000102.1 GCA_016928995.1 Candidatus Sumerlaeota bacterium
CCGCCATCATTTCATTGAACTTATCTGGATTCTTGTGCCACATTTACGGACCCCGTTTTTGTATCAAAAATGCACTTTTTCGGCATATTTGGGCATGTTTTAGAACCTGAATGTGCCCATATACATCTCTCATCATAGGTCTGGAAACAACGGCGCCTTAACCCGATTTCTTGCATGCAGATAGCGCGCTGTTGTCGTCAGATTTTCATGTCCCATAATTTTTTGCAGTGTGCGCAGATCTATTTTCACCGCGCGAAGCGCTCGCATGACGAACGTGTGGCGCAACTACCATGCTGCGCCGCATCACGCTAGGCCTCATGCTGCAAGGCGCGACGCTCAAGAACGGCAAACCCGTCCAATCCATGCCCGACGCGATCCGGTTTATGCTGGAAAAACTGATTGCGGATGTGAAGCAAAGAAATCCCGCTAAACGATTAGCACACCAGAGCATTGCCTGTCTGTTTTTGATTCGTTGTTTGCTCGGATCAAGGCGTGATCAATCTATGCCATTCAATGGCATTACACCCTTATAGCCGAAAGGCTATCCGGTTTTAATGCATTGCTGGATTGATTAATCGACTTCGCAGTGTTGATGGTTGATCGAAGTTGTCTCAAGCACTGCCGGAGTCGTGATATTTTAGAATAAGGTCAATAATTTCTCTGACGCATCCGGCGCCGCCGTTCTTTTTGCAGATATATGCCGCGGCGCGTTGATTTTCGATGATGGCGTCGGCAGGACAGCATGGCAGTCCAACATTTAGCAGCAGTTCTGTGTCGTTAATGTCGTCGCCGATAAATGCGACCTGTTCCAGATCAAGTCCTAGTGATTCCGTCAGGTCGCGGGCCAACGTTAGTTTGTCTTGCGCTCCCTGGATCAAATGATCGACTTTGAGTTTTGCTGCGCGCCGTTGATTGAGTCTACGATCTTCCGATGTTAAAATCGCGGTCGCAATCCCTGCGTTGCTTAATAAATTGAATCCCATGCCGTCGCGGACGTTGAATTTTTTTATTTCATCGCCATTTTCACTGTAATACATGCCAGAATCAGTCAATACGCCATCGATATCGGTGATAAAGAGTTTAATTTTTGCAGCTCTGGAGGCGAAATCACGCTTGTCGTGCATATAGTATTTATTTCGTAGAAGCGTGTTCTCAATTGCCGCCCAGTTTTCCGGCGTGTCGATATTAAGACAACTTGCAGGATTCATTTCGACGATGCCGATTTGACCGGATACAAGGCATCGTGTGCGTAATAAAGCCTCCCTGCTAGTGATGTAAAACGCCTTATCTTCCATAAGACAATCAGTGATATTATGGCCTCTTGAACGCTCTTCGATGTTAAAGTTGACTGTCTGAGCGCCTTCAAGTGTTTCTTTCCAAAAATAAATTTTTTGCCGTACAACTGAAAGAACGGAGTCGATGTCCGATTGATTGAATTTATCATATCCGGTCTGCAAATCTTTGGATGTCAGCAACGGTGAAAGCGCCTGGATCGAGATTATGGCTTCAAAATCATCGTTCGATTCAGCATACTCAAGAATATTTGTGTCATACAAGCTATCACCGGTCGATATTTTTCCTGAGGAATTCAAGAATTGGATGCGCGGATCGGTTGGAAGCGCAAGTGAATCTTGCTGAGTCTGTGTATCATCACAATATATAACAATACGCTTGATGAAGTCGCAGCCAAGCGCTGTAGTGACTGGCCAGTACAGCAAAGGCTTTCCCGCGATCGGCTTGAAGATGTAATGCTGAAGCGATTCGCTCAAATTGCAGATTGGAATAAATGCAATGATATTATGCATGTTTCACCTCAATAAACTACTTCACAAGTTGAATGTTTCTCTAAAATAGTAATTATCCGCAAAGCCTTTTTAAAAGGTCGCACATTCCTTTTTCACTGTCATCCGGATTTGCAAATACTTTTCCACCGATTTTACGGCAATCATCATTCGAGATAAGCTTGCATTCTTCTACCAAGATCAAAACTTGATCCAGATTTGACGCGTATTTCATAACATCTTGTTCAATATAATCTTTATATGCAATCTGTCCATTGGGTGAAAGCAATACTGTCGGGGCGCCGAACGGCAAGGCTTCCAAGGCGCAGGTGGAATACCATGTCAGATGGATATCGGCAATATTCATCAGCGCATATAAGGGCATCGTAGAAGATTGCATGACATTAACCCGCGGATGTCCAGATGATTGAAAGTTATGTTCAATCTCTTTTAACCGGGCATGATCACGGCGATGCGCACGAATGAGCCAAAACCAGGTTGCGGGGCTTTTTCTGATTACATCGATCAGACGATTTTGTTCATTGTGATCCAGTTGCAACGTTACAAGCAGCACTTTTTCCGTTTGTTGCGGAATGATCGAGCGGGCTTGAGCGATGAATTGGGAAATCCAATCCGTTTCAGGCTTAAGCCATAGATTCAACCAATAATTGCCTGAGATAAACACTCGATCTTGATGAAATTCAGGCGCGTTATATTTATGCAATTCAGCAGCTGTGCTCTCGCCCCAGACAATGAAAAAATCGGGCAGGCAACCACGTTCGCCAGCGGGTAATTTACGCCAATACACGTAGGGAGCGGCCGCGATGCCCTGCAATCCATGTTGCAGATCGACGCAGGGGATGTCCCATTCATGCGCGGCGCGGATCAACGCCATGGCGTTAAGGCTGTACCAGCAATCGATAATCAGGAATGCTGGGCGGTGTTGACGAAGCCACTTTTTGAAAATGCGAAGGAGCCAGAAATAATAACGTAAGGCTATGTATACATCATGCCATGCTAAAGTATAATTAAAGCAATCCTGCGTCCAATTGGCGATTGATTGAAACCATTGTGGAGGATTCTTCAGCGGATCTGCAGAAGCCAGACGCCAGAAGCGTACCTTGCGGATTTGCGCGTCAAGATATGGCAATGCATCAATGACCGGGCGGGTTCGCGTTGTTGAAGTATGCGGAGAGAATTCGAGGGATTGAGCGCGTATGCCGCTGCCTTCCAGGCGTTCCAGCAAAGGATCAGAGATATAGTTATATTGTTTGCCTTCAATCTCGATCAACCGGCTGGAATTCGAAAAGATTAATGCGCATATTTTTTGATCGCCTTGTATCGAACCGAGGGGGTTGCGGAAGCATTTCGTCAGGTTTGAGAGGAATGTTTGAATTTTGGAACATGTGGAATGTTGATGGGAATCCGCGGCGCTTTGCATGAATTGATTCACGCCGGTTAATTCGATGCAAAGCCAATTGCGAATGACCGGCCAAATCCACTCGCCGTGATGGCGGAATTGATCCGTCTGCGCTTCGGATTCAAAACGGCTCAGCGCTTCGGTGATTTTGTAGTTGTCGATTCTGACGGAAGTCATCTGGCGCAGGCCTGATGGATTTCGTTAATCACCCTTTGCTGATCCGATTCGCTGAGTCCGACGGAACAAGGCAGGCTTAACGCTTCGCGATAGAGTTTTTCGGACACATCATATTTCAGGCGTGACGTTTGAGTATGCGCCGGTGATAAATGCATCGGCTGCCACAAAGGACGTGTTTGAATGTTGTTCTGTTGCAAGTGTTTCAGCAGATCGCGGCTGCCGCAGCCGAATTGCCGTTCGTCAATCTGGATGGTATACATCCACCAGACGCTTTGCGCCCATTCCGCCTGCCGCATCAGCGTCAAGCCAGGCAGATCGCTCAGTCCGTCGCGATAGCGCTCTGCGATGCGGTGTTTGGCCAGGATGTATTCATCGACCAGTTCCATTTGAGCGCAGCCCATCGCGGCCTGCACATTGGTCAGGCGGTAGTTGTAGCCGATTTCGTGATGGCAATATTCAACTTCATCGTCCTTCGCCTGCGTGGTCAGATAGCGCGCCTTGCCGGACCAATCCTCGCGGGAGGTTGTGATCATTCCGCCGCCGCCGGTGGTGATGAGTTTGTTGCCGTTGAAACTGAAGCAGGCGATGTCGCCCAGCGAGCCGGTCATCTTGCCTTGATACGACGCGCCCAGACTCTCCGTGGCGTCTTCGATGACTGGAAGTTCGAATTTGCGCGCGGCTTCGAGCAAGGGCTGCATCTCGACGGGATGTCCAAGGATATGCACCGGCAGCACGGCGCCGATGCGGCGATCTGTGACTTTATTATATAGATTGCCGTCTTTCCACTCGCAGCCTTGCTCCAGGAAATCGACTGCTTGCTGCACGTCCATCTGCCAAAATTGTTCTTCCGCGTCGATAAACAGCGGCCATGCTCCGGCGTACCGGATGGCGTTTGCCGGTGCGATAAACGTCAAATTTGAAACGAGCACCTCGTCATCGGGCCGCACTCCAGCGACGAGCAGGGCGATGTGCAAGGCGGATGTGCCGTTGACCGTCGCAACGGCGTGGTCGCATTCCGCTTTTTGCTTAAGCATATCTTCGAAACGGTTGACATAATCGCCGACGGAGGAAACCCATGAAGTATCGAGGCAATCCTTGACATACTTCCATTCATTGCCGCGAATTTCAGGCACGCATAGCGGGATGTGTTTGTTTTCTTCCGGACAGGAATTTTGAGCGCTGGAATCAGGTTGTGTATTCATTGGGTCTGTATTTTTCCAAATTGGACTTCATCCATTCGATTGTTTGCGCCAGTCCTTCTTCGAGCGTTATTTCAGGCTTCCAGCCGGTGAGTTCGAGCGCCAGTGAGTTGTCCGCAAGCAGGCGGTTGACTTCGCTTTTTTCTGGACGCTGCCGTTCTTCCTCGCATTCGATTTCCGCTTTCGATCCGGTCAAATCAATGATCAGGCGGGCCAGGTCTCCGATGCTGATTTCACGGCCCGATCCGAAGTTGATCGTCCGCCCGATCGCTTTGTCTGACTGCGCGGCGGCGAGGTAGCCATTCGCGGTGTTCAGCACAAAATTCATGTCGCGCTTGGGCGTAAGGCTTCCGAGATGGATCTTTTCTTTGCCCGCGAGGCACTGGCTGATGATCGTGGGAATCACGGCGCGAGCGGATTGACGAGGACCGAAGGTGTTGAATGGACGCACCGTGACGACCGGCACGCCGAAAGAGCGATAGAAGGATTCAACCATTTTGTCCGCGCCGATCTTGCTGGCGGAGTATGGCGACTGGCCTTGCAGGGGATGCTCTTCGTCAATCGGCACGCGCAAAGCCGAACCATACACTTCGCTGGTGGAGGTATGGAGCACGCGTTGCGTCCCCAGTTCCCGGGCGCATTGCAGAACGTTCAGGGTTCCCTCGACGTTGGTGCGCACGTAAGATGCGGGCGCCGCATAGGAATAAGGTATGGCGATCAATGCGGCCAGGTGGAACACAATGTCTACGTCTTTCATTGCGTTTTTGACGGAGTCGCGGTCGCAGATGTCGCCGGCGATGATGTCCATGTCATCCCGCAACGGTGATTCATCCAGCCAGCCGCGGCGGCCGAGGGCGTTGTAATGAACCAACGCTCGCGTCGAGGCGCCGCATTCGACCAGCCGTTCGGATAAATGGCTGCCGATGAATCCTCCGGCTCCCGTGACCAGGACTTTCTTGCCGTCTAATGACATCGCTTCAACCTTGCTCTTTCATGATTTCCTGCGCTCGTTTGTAGTCATCGGGTTTTCCGATGTCAAGCCAGTATTCGATGATCGGAAATGACGCCACTTTGCGGTTGTCCGCGAGAAGCGCAAGGATCAAATCGGTCATGTCGAACTGTTTGTTTTGCGGGATGTAGGCGTGCGTGGATGGCTCTAAAAGATAGATTCCGGCGTTGACGAAAAAGGTATAGGACGGCTTTTCTTTCAGGTCCACAACTTGCGATCCCTGTGTTTGAACCACGCCATAAGGAATCTGCAGATCATACTGCCGCACTCCCACGGTCAAATCCGCTTTTTGCTTGTGATGAAACTTGCGCAAAGCGCGAAAATCCACGCGCGTCAGGATGTCGCCGTTGATCACCAGCAGCGGTGCATCCGGTTTTTCCATCAAGCTTAAGGCGCCCGCCGTGCCCAGCGGCGAATCTTCGGAAACATAATCGATTTCCACGCCGAACTTTTCGCCGTTGCCGAAATGATCGATGATTTTTTCCGGTTGAAAGTGCGTTGTCACGTTCACTTTCTCAATGCCCGATTCGCGCAACTGGTTGATGATGTGCTCCATGATCGGCTTTTCACCCACATGGAGCATGGGCTTCGGAGTTTCATCGGTCAACGGTTGCAGCCGTTTGCCAAAGCCTCCCGCCATCACCACCGCCTGCATCGGCAGCGCCTGATCCGGCATCAGGTCATCCATCGACACCAGATCGACGACGCGTCCGTCGTCATCCAGCAAGGGGATTTGCCGCACGACTTTTTCGTGCATCAGGTTGATCAAGTCTCCATGGCTTGCGTCCTGATGCGCCGTGAGCGGCGTGCGGTAGCGCTCCGGCTTTTCCGGCAGCAGACGCATGGCCGGCTCATCCAGGCTGATTTTTTTCAGCAATGCCCGGCGGATATCGCCATCGGTGATCGTGCCGACCAATTTGCCGTTTTCATCGATGATTAAAGCAATGCCCATTCGATTTTGATCGATCACTTGAATGGCGTCCTGAATGCTGGCAGTTTTCGATAATGTAACTTGATCGATAGAATTCATGGATTTAGACGGATCTTCTTGAAAATTTTTGCAATCAAATGATCACTGCAGGTTTCAACCGGCGGCCAATGCGCCATTTGGGGACATGCGGCTCATTTTCACCTACATATTGAACTTTCTGAATCAACAAGGTCGAGTCTCCTGTTTTTACCAAGACTCCTTGTTCAGGATTCACTCCCACCACTTGGCCCGGTGTTGCAATGTAGTTAGGCCAGGATGGATCGTAATGCGCCTTCCAGATCACCACTTTGCGGTCATCTATCATAGTCGCGGCGCCGGGAGCGGGGGCAGAGATGCCACGAATTTTATTGTACAAATTCCGGCTGCTGTCAAGCCAATCCAGCCATTCATCGCCTTCGCCACGGCGAGGAAAATAACTGCCGGGCAAATGCGACTGCTTGATCCGCTCGAAATTCCCTGTTTTCACTCGAAGCGTCGTTTCCAGAACCAATTGTGGAAATGCGGCCACGACACGATTCAATACTGCATTGTAATCATCTTCCCATGCGACGGGCAATGTCTGCTGTAGAATAATGTCGCCCGTGTCGATCCCTTCATCGACGAAATGTCCAGTGATTCCAACTTCATCCTCTCCATTAATGATCGCCCAATTGATCACGCTGCGGCCGCGATAGTACGGCAATTTGCCTGCATGAAAATTGATGAATCCCATTGGAGCGGAATCGATAATTGCCGGACGGAGGATTTGATCGTAAGACACAGAGATATTGAGGTCGGGTTTGATTTTCTTCACGATGTCGAGAAATTCAGGCGCATTGCAGTTTGCAGGTTGAAATAAAGGCAGGTTTTTCCGTCGAGCGGACTCTTCCAAACTCCCGTCGGTCGGATGCGTTCGTATGACAACTCCCAACACTTCAATGCCGTTTTCAATTAAAAGATTCAGACTCTCCATCCCCCAGGAGGCGTCTCCAAAGTATAAAACCCTCATGATCGGCTGATCCTCCTTAAATTCGATCGACAAATTTTTTATGTGTTAACGCCGGAGTGATTTCAATTTCCTTTAGCTGTTTGATGATAATCGACGCGGCTCCTCCAGCATCGTACGGATTGATACAATTCGTTATTTGAGCCGCGAATTCGTCGCTGGCGGCGCGCTTGATGGCGCTGGCGATCTCATCGCGTTCATAGCCGCAGCAGATCACGTTTTCCGCCATCACGCGGCCGGCTTGCCGTGAGCCGATATTCACCACGGGCAGGCCGAAAGACGGGGCTTCGATGATGCCGCTGGATGAATTGCCGACCATCGCTTTGGCCAGCTGCATCAGGCTGAAATAAGCCTGCGCGCCCAGGTTGTCCGCTTGATAAGCATGCCCATGCGTTTGCACAAACTGCGCGATGCATTCACGGATCACGGCGCCCCCGGTGTCGGCGTTGGGCAATGTGAATACGACCGGCAAGCCGCAATCTTCCAGCGCGCCCAGCAGGTTCTCGACTTGGCGAGCGCTGTCTTCATGCTCCAGCGTCACGGGGTGGTACGTGACAATCAATGGCGCAGGCTCCAGCTGAATCGGGAAGCGCGCCTCCAATTCAGCGGCCGTCAGCAGTTTCAAGGAGGCGATGTTGTCCAATCCCGGCGCGCCGCAGACCGTGACGCGTAGCGGGTCTTCGCCCAGCTGCATCACGCGCCTGGCGTATTGCTCCGTAGAGACGAAATGCCAGTGGCTGAGTTTCGTGATCGAATGCCGCAAGGCGTCGTCGATCGCGCCTTCTGTTTTTTCGCCGCCGTGGATGTGCGCCAACGGAATCTTGAAGGGCAGCGCCGCCAGCGCGGCGGCGTGCATCTCGAACCGGTCGCCCAGCACGAGCAGGATGTCGGGACGCGAGCGGGCGAAGGCCTGGGCGAATCCAATCGTCCCCAGCCCCATGGACTTTGAAATCGCCTCTGGCGTGTCGGACGCGACGAGCATCTCAACGCGCTCGATGATTTCAAAGCCGTCTTGCTCGATTTGCCTGACCGTGGAACCGAACACCGGCGCCAGATGCATGCCCGACACGTAGAGTTGCAGCCGTAATTCAGGCTCCGCTTGAATCGCTTTCAACACGGGATAGTAAATGCCGTAGTCCGCGCGCGATGTGGTGACAACGCCGATGGTTCTCACGTCAAGTCCTCCAGCCGGATAAGGTCGCCTTCAGATAGCGCGGTGTTCGTGCGGCGTCCCAGCACGTATTGCATATCGCGAGGAGGAATGCCGGAGCCGGGGCGCTTAATCGCAAGGTCGCCGGCTTGCAGAACCGCGCCCGCGGCGATGTCATGCGCGGCGACAAGGCTTTTGCGCGCGACCTCGGCGGTGTTTCTTTCACTGGCCGCCGGCCGTTTGATGCCGTCTCCCAGAGCGGATTCGACTTGCCGGACGCCGGCCGTCAGTTCGGCGAATTGCGCTGGCTCCAGCGAGGCTTGATGATCCGGGCCGGGCATGTTGCGATCCAGCGTCAGGTGTTTCTCGATGATCCGCGCGCCCAGCGCCACGGCGGCGAACGCCACGGCGTTCGACGGCACATGATCCGAATATCCCACTGGGCGCCCAAACGCCCGCGTCAGGGTTTCCATCGCCCGAAGATTCGCATCGGCGGGATTCGCCGGATAGTTGCTCACGCAATGCAGCAAAGCCAGTTGCGGATTGCCGTTCTGCTCGATGGTTCGGACCGCGTCTTCCACTTCTCCCAGGTTCGCCATTCCCGTCGAGAGCATGATCGGCCGGCCCTTGCGCGCCACGTGTGCGAGAAACGGCAGATTTGTCACTTCGCCGGAGCCCAGTTTGAACGCCGGAACGCCTAACTCGTCGAGGAAGTCCGCCGCCTCGGCATGAAACGGGGTGGACATGAATGTGATGGCGCATTGGCTGCAATAAGCGAGAATTTCCCGGTGCGCCGCCTCGCTGAATTCCAAGCGCTTCAGCATATCGTACTGCGACTCGGCCTTGCCAGTGTTCGCCGCTTGATACTCCGCCTGCTTTGCGCTTTTGTTGACCAGTTTTTCACTTTGGAAGGTTTGGAATTTCACCGCATCCGCGCCTGCTTTTTTCGCGGCGTCCACCAGGCGTTTCGCCGTTTCCACGTCGCCATTGTGATTTACACCCGCTTCGGCGATGATGAAACAACGGTTCAGATTTTTGAGATCGAGAACAGACGCATTCATGATTTGCTCTCACTGTTTGTTTTGACTTTGATCGGTTTGCCGATAGCCTGGCTTGCATTTGCGTTGATCGCTACAATGTCCGGACAACGCCGGCACAACGCGACGATCTCTTCCAGCGTGAAGACCTTACCCGGTTCATAGAGTTCATCGAAGATACGCGAGACCATTTCGAAATCTTCGGGATAATCCACCGTCAAGCGCAAGTCCGGCCAGTGCACCGCCGGATCCTCCACCGCCATCTCGCCCCAGCGAAAGAGGCCGGTTTCCGTGAAATAACCGCCCCAGACTTCCGTGTCCACTTCATCTTTGATCTCGCAGGCGCGCTCCAGGGCGGAACGCGAAAGCGTATAACAGAACGTTCCCCATGGCACGCCGTACATGCGGCTGAAGCCATGTTCATTTTGTATATGATAATCAATCAATTGATCCATGCGAACGGGATCCACGAACGGATTGTCCGCCGTGCAACTGACGACGAGATCCAACTGGCGCGACACCGCGCAATCGCGCATGCGCTTCAGCACGTCATCCGGATCGCCGCAAAAGGCGTCCACTCCGTCGATTTGCGCTTGTTGCACCAGCGGCTGATCTTCATCCAGCGGCGAGGTGATGATCGTCACGCTGCTCGCACGCTGGGATCGCTTCATGCGGTCCAGCAGATGCGACAGCATCGGCCGTCCCTTGATTTCGCGCAGCACTTTCTTGGGCAGACGGGTCGATTTCAACCGTGCGGTGATCAGAATGCCGATTTTCATGCTAAGTCTCCATGGCGGATCAGATGGTATCGCTGAACGGATTTTGTCAACTTTTTGCCTTTCATGGCATCCGCTTCATCCGGCGGATCGCCCAGTTCATCCGAGCGCATAAACAGCAGGTCGTCCAGAACGATGGTTTCGCCCTTCTGCAAATCGCGCGCCGCCACGATGCTTTTCTTTGAATATTTGCGGTACTTCAACTCTTCTGCGGAAAAGGCTCGCGGGCGGCTGTCGCCCAATGCCGCTTCGATTTCACGGACCATCTCCACAAAACGCTTGAATTCATCCGGATTCAAAGCCGCCTGATAATCCACCCCTTTTTTCGAACGATCGTGGGTGATGTGCTTTTCCAGAATGTCGATGCCGGTTCCCATCGCCGCAGCAGGCAAGTAAAAAGCGGATGGCGCGGCGCCGTCGCTATGATCCTGATAGCCGACGGGCAATTGAAATAATTCTCTTAATTGCTTCATGTAATTCAGATGGATGGCGTCTGTCGGCGTCGGAAAATTCTGGTACCCGTACATCATCCAGATCTTCGAATCCGAGGCGGAGCGAATCCAGTCGATCGCTTTGCGGATTTCTTCAATGGTGGATGCGCCGACGCTCAGATCGATGCGCTTGCCTGATTGGGCGACATGCCGCACCAAGTGCGGATTGGATAGGTCGGCCGAATGCAGCTTGTATGCATCCACGTTGAGGTCTTCGCAAAAATCAACGCTTTGATGTTCGTAGACGCAGGCGATGATTTCCATGCCGGGATATTTGGAGCGTACGTAGTCCGCCAGCCGCCGCCAGATATCGCGGGAGAGCTCGATGCTCTTGACTAAATCAAACTGTGGATGATGCGGAACCATCATGTCGGCGGCCAGCCAGACTTGAAATTGAATCGCGTTCGCGCCGGCCTGGCCCACGCCGTCGATAATCACCTTGGCCAGATCCTCGCTGCCGTCATGCGAGCAGGCCATTTCCGCAATGATATATGTGTTGCGCATGCCGGATGGGAGATTACTCGGAGGCATGGGAGTCCACCCTTCTGAATATTTTATCGATGGCATTTTTCACTCCTTGTCCGCTTGTGCCGTCATAGAGATCGGGACAGGAGTAGAAAAATGATTTGCGCGACGACGCCAGGGAATCCGCGATTTGAGTCTGATCCAGCAACTGCCGGCAAAGGACCGGCAAATCTTCGGGGCGATCCACGCCGAGGGCGATCCCCCATTCATGGAACGGCAAAACCCATTTATTAGTATGCAGCTTCAACTGTATCGCGGGAATGTCCATAATCGCCGCTTCGAGAATGACGTTTGAAAATCCGGAAATCAACAGTGAAGTTTCAACGAGCAGATCGGAAATCTGTCCGTCTCGATTGAGCTGCACGTTGACCTGGGAAATCAAAGGCGTATAAACATCAGGATTTTCTCGAGGGTGCGGCCGAATGACGAATTCATATTGGTTTGGATCCAGCGCCTTCAACAATGCATCGATATACGGCATGAATGCGTTGGAGAAGTGCGGTTGCGTCGCGATGACAATGCAGTGGGGGAGCGCCGGCTTGCGTTTTTTGCGCAAGTCCGCATACTGATCAAAGCGCGCGCATCCGACGACGAATGTCTTTTCAATGGGGATTGACGATGATGTGATGACTTTACGTGCCGATTCATCAATCAGGATCGCATACTCCATCTCATTGTGACGATAAGGCACGTAATTATTAATCATGGCCGGCTGACAATAGACGGATGCGCCGCCGTGCATCTGCAGGGCCTGGTGCAGCATCAAGGATGTCGTGTCTTTATCGGAAAACATCATTGCCACATCAATCGTATCAATTTGTATGAGCCGCTCAAAAGCAAGATATTTCAGCAAATTCATGGAGAGCAGATCGTTGATCCGCGCTTCGATATTGATGCATTCCGCCTCATCCGCGATTCCGGCGTCGATCATCGCCCGAGTGATGGCGTCAAGGTCGAGCGCTTCGATATTCTTTTGCAGACGAGACGCATGACGGACATCTTGAATGTTCAACAATCGAAAAACACTTATTTTTGACTTGCGGCGTTTTGCGCTGTCCGGCTCGCGGTTCAGGATGATATCAGCGTCATTGATTGTTATCAGGTCATAGCGTTCAGCCAGAGATTCACAGACAGGAGGCATCGCATCACGCACCAACTTGCTATTGGTCGCGACCAGCAATAAAGGGCGTTTGTCCGGATGGAGCTGATTCCATTTCCTAAGCCATGGATTGCGCAGCCATTCACGCAGAAAGATGGCGTTTTGCAGGCCGATCATGTTTCGCGCGACTTTTTTCTTGATGCCGGATGTTGGTTTAATTCCGCTGTGTTTATCGCGGTTTTCTGTTGTGCATTCCGGATTGATCGCGTTGATATGACTTTGCAACTTGTCAGCGTCGCCGTACAACGAGATATGTGACACGTCAAATCTGTCAAAAACCAGCGGGATGAATTCCTTGATGCGGATATTATAATAAAATTCACGGACGAGATGATATTTGAATGCTCGCGCGAAATTAGCAAGCCATTCATCGTTGATCGAAATCATAAGACGATCAATGAATTGATCGGCGAGAGAGTATGCGCGTTCCCAACATGAAGAGTCGCGTGCGCTTTGTTGTGTGATGATTTTTTCAGGAGCGAGCAAACATTTCATTGATCGACGTATAAAGACCTGGGGTTGACGTAAAAAAATAACACGATTTGATCCTTGGTCAAGATTCTGAAAAGCCTGAACAGAAATGGATGACTCTGATGCAAGGTCACTGCCAATAATATGAAGCTCAACACTTTTTTTCATAATACCTTAATATCTTTCGTAATATTCGTTCTACAAGAGGCCGCTTTGTTTTTGCTAGGTTTGATTTTTTGAGCAACGTTTTTAATTTGCCGCCCCATTCGGAATTCAGTTTGGAGACTTCTTGGATCAGCTGTTTATAATTAAGAATGTCTTGGGCTAGAATACGTTTGGCCACAGAATGAATAATATTAGCAATTTCATCATTCTTTGGGCTTGTGTACTTGACGAGGCCAAATAGCTGCTTGAGGAGGGTGTCTCGTAGATATTCCTCGTTTTCGACGTGTTTAATTGAGACGGATTCAATAACCGGACCTTTATTGTCATTTTTATTGCAGATTTGATGATAATGATAGGTTTCTGCAATACGTCCGACTTTCCCGCCCAGGGACTTGACAAGCTCGCTGATGACGATGTCCTCATTCCGGTAAAGATAATCATCATCGATTGATTCGACCGCCTTTTTTAAGAGTTGGGTCGAGCCAAACTGGCTTCCGGAATATGTGCGGCGTTGCTCGTTTTGGCTTTTGAGATCATATTCGACGAGCACGAGCGCCTTGCGGTGGCATTCAAACCAATCGTAACGATCGCGTGCGGAAAGCATGGCGTCAAACCAGCCCGCAGGCAAATACACATCGGAATGCAAGTATACAAATTGCGCTGTCGAGACACGTTCAATCAAATCTTTGATGCAAAATCCAAGGGTGTGGTATGCTGATTGATCCACGACTGTGACACGTGGAAAATCGTTCAGGATTTCAAGCGTATTATCCGTGCAGCCGCCATTGCCGATTAACAGGGAGTTCACCGGAATCTCGCGATAAATGGACAAGAGATTTTGACGCCAAAGCATATTGGTGTTAAAAACAGGAATGATGACATCCACGCAGTTTTTTGATTGATAAGCAAATCGATCCTTAAATTCAGGATTTTCAAAGACGATGCTTTTGTTAATCATTGCGCGCGCCTCAAAAATATATATTTCAATAATATAATAATTTCTTTATTTGACGAACAAAAAATCAGTTCAGCTTCAATTTTTCTCTATCTCAATAATAGATAGATAATTCACTCCAGGATACGGATAGTTATACTCAGCGGAACGGCCATTTTCAAATTCTGTCTGCTCCCAATAATGGTCTTGAATTCTCCTCATCACAGTGATGTTATATTTAAAGAAATCACATTTCTCCAAATCGCCGTTATATAGAGAAGCGTCGAATTCTTCTGAATATCCGAGGGGGATCGTTAAGACAAACATTCCGCCAATATCTAATAAATCATCGTATACTTTTTTAATATTATCAGCAGCGACGGAAGTAAGCATTGATGTTCCGAGTTGAAACGATGTGTTTCGTCCACGATCAGAATCCATATGTTCGAATGTAGAAATAGAAAATATTAAAGCGTACTTGCGATCAGGATTGTATGATGCAATATCATTATTGATGACATTTTCACCTTGTTCATATTTATCAACCACTGTTTTTTGATTGAAGCATTTCTTGAATTCATCATAATAATGCTGAGTGACATTGCCAATCTCCAAAGCATGAACAGGTTTGCATCGTGATATGATATGCTTAATAATCGGTATTTCAATTGTGCGCTCTGATATACGAAAGCAATTATATGAATGAAAAAAATACTTTAATCTTTCGCCTTGGAAGACAAAATCATTGTCAGTTTGAAATTTTTGTCCGACGATTTTCTTGATATCACGCCATGACAAATTATTGATGCAATACACAGATAGTATATTTTGCGGCACGAGACTGAACAAGTAATAGATGACTTTATGAAAGATCTTTTTCAATGGAGTATCCTCTCCTGAGCATGGCCTGAAAAAAAATTATATGGCCTTTCCATTATATTCGAATTCCCATTGCAATAACGGTCTTACTGCGCAATGCGGCCATTTATGTTTGTAGTCACCCCTGGCGCTTCCTTCGTCGAAGTGATCGATGATATTAAGTTCAACCACATCTCTTTCGAAAAGATGCATTTCTTTATGTGCTGTGACAACGAAGGCAGAGACGCTCAATCCGCCTTCAGTGAGAAGGTTTTTTGGAATGAGACATCGAGTTTTATGCAATCCTTGCGGTCTTGGCTTATGCCGCCATTTTTCGTTTTGCAAATCCATTGCCGAAAGCAGAAGTTCGCCGCTATCAGTGTAAAGATAAAAGCCTGAATCCAGCCTGACATCACCAGATAAAGACCAAAACTCCAATTCAAGATAAAGATCCTCATTGACTTTATATTCGCTTCTGACTTGTCCTTTGTCGTCATATGCACGAACTGCTTTCAACCTGGCGATGTCGTTTCCTGGAGCTGATTTAGGATCATCCCATACAATTTCGCTTTTTCGTTTTTCACCGTTACGGCGATATTCTTCGATCACCGCGGTTGGATCGCCTTGTGTGATCAAATTGCCTTGATCTAATAGCATAACGCGTTCACATAGTCTCTCAATGGATGCCAAATTATGCGAAACAAAGAAAATAGTACGTCCTCCAGTGGCGATGTTATGCATTTTCCCCATGCATTTTTTTTGGAATTCCGTATCGCCAACGGACAACACTTCGTCCACAATTAAAATTTCCGGCTCCAAATGCGCGGCCACGGAGAAACCGAGCCGGACGCGCATGCCGCTGCTGTATCTCTTCAGGGGGGTGTCGAGGAATTTTTCGGTTCCAGCAAAGTCGACGATCTCGTCGAACTTCGCGTCGATCTCGCGTTTGGTCATCCCCAGGATCGAACCGTTGAGGTAGATGTTTTCCTTGCCGCTTAATTCGGGATTGAATCCCGTGCCGACTTCGAGCAGCGACCCGACGCGGCCATGGATTTCCGCGCGCCCCTCGGTCGGCGTGGTGATGCGGCTGAGGATTTTCAGCAGGGTTGATTTGCCGGCGCCGTTGCGGCCGATGATGCCGATGGCCTCGCCGCGCTTGACCTCGAAATTGATGTCCCTCAAGGCCCAGAAATAGTCTTCGCCGTTTTGCTTTTCAGCGATGCTGCGGCGAAACATCCGGGGCAGGGCTTTGATCGTGTCGCGAAAATCACGCTTAAGATCAACGGTCATTCCCAAGCGATAGCGCTTGCCCAAATTTTCCACGTGAATGGCGATGTCGTTGCTCATGAGGTGTTCTGACCTATCCGTTTAAACAATGTCCGCGAACTGGCTTTCGACTTTTTTGAAGTAGCCCAGGCCGATGATTAACATGAGTACAGCGGAAAGCGCCCCGACGCCCAGTAGAATCCAGGGAGGCCCAACGGGCGACGCGACTTGTTCCACAACTTTCCAAACGGCCTCTCCATCGACGAATTTCATCGTCACGCGCCGCCCTGCTTCGACATAACCTGGGACTTGGGCGAAGTCGATCGTCTTGGAGACGTCTTTCGTTTCGTTCATGTACGGCGCCATCATGCACCAGCGCATGCCTTCCACGGCTCCAACCATCGGATTCAGGCCGTATAAATAGCGCCAATCGCCCCATCGATCGGGGAGCCGGCTGAAGGGGAAGATGACCGTCACATACATCCAGAGTTGCAGCAAGAGCGGCAGAATCTGGCCGACATCACGAAAGCGCACATTCAATGCGCCGAACAACAAGCCCCAGCCCAGCGCTGTGATCAATGACAGCAGCAAGACAACGGGGATCAGCGCCGAATAGGCGCTGGGCCACTTTCCGAACCAGAGCATCAGGATCACCAGCATCGCGAGGCCGATCATGAAATCGACGATTTGGTTGATGCAGGAGCTGATCGGGATGATCAGACGAGGCACATAAATCTTAGTTAGCAGGGCTTGGTTGCCCACTAATGAAGTGCTGCATTTGGTTAATGCTGTTGAGAAATATCGCCAGACGACAAGACCGGCCATATAGAACAGGGGAGCGGGCAAACCGTCCGAAGGCAATTTGGCCAGGTTGCCGAAAATCAAAGTGAAAACGACTGTGGACAATAAAGGTCCGATCAACGCCCAGGATATGCCGAATAATGTTTGTTTGTATTTCACTGCAATATCGCGCCAGACCATAAAGACGAACAATTCGCGGTATTTCCAGAATTCACTCCAGTCGATATGGAACCAGCCGCGCGATGGCTCAATGACGGTGATTGTATTGTCTTTTTTCATGAATTTCGATCCTGTAAAACGAGCCTAGATCTTCGGGAGAATCGGCTTTTGAGAGCCGTAAAAGATCAAGCGATATGTCTCAACTCCTTAAACGCCAAATGTTTGTATAGTCTATTTCACTCGCTCTTGATCAAAACCAGCCGGTGTCGTTCAACTTTTGAACACCGATATGTTCATGCTTTGAACAAGGTAAGTCAACTGTTTTTTTGTGCTTGCCGGCTTTTCTGGAATGGCGGCTTCGAGTGGTGTTTGTAATGATGCGTTGGTCCAGGCGCAGGGAGTTTGTTGGAAGGATGAAAGCGAAGATCGTCGAGGAGACTACGCTGCATCCGAGCGAAGAATGTGGATAAAAACAGGCCCATCATAATATGGTCACGCTCTTTGTGAGCGACGCTGTTCGTGACTTCGCGTGTTCTCAGATTTCGATCGGGAGAGTGCCGTTTCTTACTTTTTTGCGCCATTCGCCGGGGCGTATTCCCATTTCCTGTTGAAAAACGTTTGAGAAATGGCTGGTGTCGCGGAAACCGGAAATAGAGGCGATCTCGCGCAGGGGAACTGTTGTGTTTTGCAGCAATTCGCGCACGCGAAGGATGCGCAGACGCCGGATTTCCGCCATGATTGACCGTCCCAGTTCATCTTGAAAGACGCGGCAAAGATGCGAGCGCGAGCATTTGGCGGCTTGCACGACTTCGGGGACGCCGATCAATTCGTGATAGTGTTCGTGAATGTAGTGGAGCGCTTTGACGACATAGGGGCTTTCCGCAATGATGGTGTTCGTCGTGTCGCGTTCGAGGAGCTCGCCGGATTGGAAGATCGTGGTTATCGGCTGGGGTTCGCCGCGGAGCAATGCGTGCAGCACCTCCATCGCCCGATATCCGTTTTTACGAGGCGCCAGCATGACGGTTGTCACGGAGCGGTATTGCATCTGATCCAGGATCGGGCTGAAATCCACGCTGATCAATCCCACTTCATTAGGGATGTCGATGTTGAGCTCATCGCAGGCGAGTTGCACCCAGCGCGCGAATTCACCGGCCAGCGTGAAGAGGGCGATAGGCTTGGGAAGGCAGAGCAGCCATTGTTTGAAGCGCTTCCATTCATCATGCCGGGTTGAGGGGAATTCATCCTTGAGCAGGATGCTGTGCTCTTGATAGGGGCGTTGGGTGACAAAAATAGGCAGTTCAGGATCCAGTTTCCTGAATTCATCGCACATCGCCTCGAAGCATAAATCACGTTGAAAAAACTCATTGGTCACGCCGGCGAATCTGCGGAAGCCATGCTCCGTTAAGTGCCGGGCTGCGATGCGGGCGACGTGCGGCTTGTTATATGTGACATTATAGATCGTTGAGTTGTTCAGCAAGCCGTGCACACAGACGGCGGGCATTTTCAGTTTTTCAACGGAATCGAGGATTTTCAAATGCCGGTCCGGATTGTTGGCATCCGGGAAGCACGCGAAGATAAAGCCGTCGCAATCGCTGTCATTTAAAAAGGAATAGCCCTCCTCCAGCGGGCGATCTTTCAAGGCGTCTTCATAAAGTTTGACTTCGATGTCTTTGTGTTCCAGGGCGTAAACCACGGCGCCGCGAAAAAAATCCCACATGTAACCGCACAGAAAGTAATCCGGCGGCACGTCGATGGCAATCTTATATCGCTTCATCATGAGCAAAGCTTCTCCCCGCAAGAATTTTTTACAATTCCTCGTCACATTCCGCTTTGCGGCTGCTTCAAACGATTGAAATTGTAAAAACGAAAAAACTTCTGCGACTGTGATGAATGAAATAAACCGACATAGGATAGCACTGCATTATATTGCCATCGAAATATAAGTAGTAGCTCGATCTGTTTTTCTGCTCGAGAGTTTTTCTAATTTTCACGTCAAGACTTGTCAATTGAAAACATTCAATATGTATTTTTTGTGTTGTTCCTTTTGAAACTTCACGGCGGGCGGCCGGTCTAGACTGTTTCGCAAAATTAAACGCTCTATCGTAGGGTGGGCCTTGGCCCACCATTTCGGCCGAACTCGTATTACAATAGGGTGGGACAAGGCCCACCCTACAACGAAAAGTCGTTTTTTAAAGCGGAATAGTTCATTGAATATCAGAAAGTAAAGCGCCCCGAATTGGATTGTCGATTCGGGGCGCTTGCATGAATTCATTCTTCAACAGAAGGCTCTTTACTGGCGCGAGATTTTGCTGTTTTTCGCAGCAACGACGGGCAGTTTTTTTAACAGCGGCCAAGCAATCTCTCGTTAATATCGCTCAGCTGGCAAGCTCCATGTCGGTGAACTGCACGGAGACGATTTCCGTTACGCCTTTTTCTTCCATGGTGACGCCGTAGATCGTATCGGCGAGTTCCATGGAGAGTTTGTTGTGCGTGATCATCACGAATTGAGTTTGAGCGGAGAATTCGGCGATCATGCTCTTGAAGCGTTCGACGTTCGCGTCGTCCAGGGCGTGATCAATCTCGTCGAGCACGCAGAAGGGGCTCGGTTTGTACTTGAAGATGGCGAAAAGCAGCGCCACGGCGACCATCGATTTCTCGCCGCCGGATTGCAGCATGATGTTCTTGACCTGGCTGCCGGGCGGCATGGCCATGATGTCCACCCCGCTGTTGAGAACGTCGTTGGGATCGGTGAGGATCAGGTCGGCCTTGCCGCCGCCGAAGAGCTGGCGGAAGATCTCGTTGAAGTTTCCACGAATGATCTCGAAGGCCTCGATGAACAGCTCGCGCGAGGTTTTGTCGATCTTCTTGATGGTTTTGATCAGGGATTCGCGGGCCGCCTCAAGGTCTTGCACCTGGCGCAGGTATTCTTCGTGCTGCGCGCGGACCTCTTCGTATTCGTCGATGGCGCCGGGATTGATTTCACCGAGCGATTCCTTGCGTTCGCGTAGTTCCGCCAGCCGGATGTTGATTTCATCCGGGGTGAGCTCCACGGTTTCCTCGGACTGGACCAGTTGCTGCAGGGGCGTGTTGAATTTTTCCAGGGCGCGCTGATCCAGCGTTTGCAACCGCATAGTCATTTCATTCTGCTTCATCCGGGCTTCGGTCAGTTCGTTTTCGGCCTGACGCTCTTCGCGCATGGCGATCTGGCGCTGGTTTTCAAGTTCGCGCGCTTGTTGCTCGCATTCCTGGCGTTTGCGTTGTTCCTCTTCCAGGGCGCGCTCGAATTCCACCGTGGAGGTCTTCATTGCATCGCGGTCGTTGCGCGCAACGGTCAGCTGTTTCTCCAGGCGCGCGCCTTGCTCTTCTTTCTCACGGATTTCGTTTTCACGGCGCTGGATGTCGCTGGAGAGCTGGGCCACCAGCGTATTGAGCGTCTTCAGCCGCTCTTCCATGTTGCTCACGCGCTCGCGCGTTTCGGTGAGGATGCCGTATGCTTCGGAGTAGGCGTCGTGGATCGATTGGGCGTTGCCCTCGTCGTCCTGCTGGCTGTCGCTCTCCATCAGTTCGACGTCGCGGTCGGCCTCGGATTGCTTGACACGGGCTTGCTCGATGGCGGCGGCGATTTCCAGGATGCGGTTGCGATCGCGATCCATCTCGTTATTGAGTTTTTCGCGTTTGGCGCGCAACGCTTCGAGCTGGCGCTGCGCGTCCTCCAGGGCGCGTTTGTCGCTTTCCAGTTTATTGCGCTGCTGCTCCGCCGCCACTTCGTCGCGATGAGAATCTTCCTTGGCGGCCTCGATGGCCTTTTCGATTTCCGTGGCGCGGCTTTGCGCTTGAGCGAGCGAGGCGGCGAGTTCGGTTTCGGCTTGCCGGGCCTGTTCGATTTTCTCGCTTAGTTCGCGTATCTCGCGTTCGCGCGTGAGCAGACCGGAGTTCTGGATGTGCCCGCCGCTCATCATGCCGCGTTCGGAGAGCGTGTCGCCGTCAAGCGTGACGTAGCGTGTCTTGAGTCCGCTGCGCAGCAGGTTTTCCGCGGTTTGCAGGTCTTCGACGACCAAGATCGAACCAAGCAGGAAATCCACCGCTGGCTGCGTGCGGCCGTCGCACTGGACCAGTTTCGAGGCGATGTTCACCACTCCCGGACGGGTGACCGCCGAGAGGATGTTCAGGTGGGTGCGCTGCACTTCGATCAGATCGAGCGGCAGGAACGTGGCGCGGCCGAGCTGATTCTGTTTCAGGTAGGTGATGGCGTCGCGGGCGGATTCCGACGTCTCGGTCACGATGTCCTGCAGGTGGCCGCCCAGCGCCTGCTCGATGGCCTTTTCATGTTCGGCGTCGATTTGGATCAGCTGCGCCAGGACGCCGTGGATGTTGTTGAGTTTCTGCTGCTCGGACGCGAGCATGACCTCTTTCACGCCGCGATGAAATCCCTGGTAGCTTTCCTCGAGTTTCTTGAAGGTTTCATAACGCGTGTTGAGCTGGCTGATTTCGGAGCGCCGCTCTTCCAATTGCCGTAGATTGCTCTGGCATTCATCGCGGACTTGCCGGCGGTCTTCGTTCAGCCGGGCCAACTGCTCACGCAGCCGTTGCACGCTTTCCTGCTTCTGATTCAGCTCTTCACGCTGACTGTTCAGCGAGGCTTCGCCTTCCGTTATCCGGCGCTCCAGTTCGCTGATGCCTTCGGCTGTTTCCTGCGAGAATTCCTGCGATTGATCGATGCGCATTTCCACGATGCGCTGCTCGTTTTCGAGCCGGAGCACTTCCTGCCCGGTCTCGCGCGCCTGGATGCGGAGGGCGTTGAGGCGTTCGCGGATCGCGGCCTGTTCGTTTTTCAGCCGTTCGTAAATCGCTTTGCGCTCTTCGTACGCCGCCTCAACCTCGATCAGTTTGTTGCGCTGCGCGGAAAGCTCCGTGGTCAGGTCTTCCTGATCGCCCTGGCGGTCATCCAATTCCTTGCGCGCCGTTTCGAGCGTCCGGCGGGCCGCTTCCAACTGGCTGGCATTGGAGGTCTGGCGTTCCTGGTAAACCTGAATGCGCCCCTCCAGCGCTTGCAGTTCGGAGCGCATTTCATATTGTTTACGATTGAGCTCGGCGATTCTTTCTTCCCATTCGAGCTGCTTCAGGCCGTATTCCTCGTGGCTGGCTTCGAGCGAGGCGAGCTGCGCCTGTCGCGCTTCCAGGCGGCTTTGCAGCACGGTCACCTGCTGATCGGCTTCTTTGCTCTGCTCTTGGGTGCGGCGGTAATCCTCGATCAGCGAATGGGCTTCGAGTTGCACGATTTCAGCCTGGATTTTCTTATAGCGCTCGGCCTTGCCAGCCTGCCGTTTCAGGCGGCGCAGTTCGGTTTCGCGAGTGCTCATGATGTCATGATGCCGCACGAGCTCGGCCTCGGTCTGCTCGAGTTTGCGCAACGTGGCTTCGCGCTTGACGCGATAACGCGAGACGCCGGCGGCTTCGTCGAACACGATGCGGCGCTCTTTGGGCTTGGAGTCGATAAGTTGCTTGACCTTGTCCTGCTCCATGATCGAGTAGGCGGATTTGCCGATGCCGGTGTCCATGAAGAGGTCGACCACGTCCTTGCGCAGACAGGCGGCGCCATTGATTTCATATTCGCTGAGGAACTCGCCATCGCCCTGGCGGTAGATCTTGCGGGTGATCATGATTTCCGTGAAATCGAGCGGCAGCTGGCGGTCTTTGTTGTCGATCAGCAGCGAAACCGAGGCGAGGGACTGCTGCTTGTGGGTGCGGCTGCCCTGGAACATCAGATCGCCCATCCGGTCGCCGCGGAGTTTGCGGGCATTGCCTTCGCCGAGCACCCAGCGCATGGCGTCAAATACGTTGGACTTGCCGCAGCCATTCGGGCCGACGATGACGGTGATGCCGGGGCTCAGGTCGAGGGTTTTCTTGACCGGGAAGGATTTAAAACCATTCAGAATCAGCTTTTTAATATACATGCTTGGCGTCCTTTGGGTACAGGAATAGTCGCAATTAAACGTATGCTAAGCGTCGAACGGACTTTTTCTAGTTTGAAACCAGCGGGAACAGCGGTTGAGATCGACTATCGCGCGAGAACAGGTACATTACAGGTACATTATATGATGCCGCGTTCGCTACGAGAGTACAGCATATGGCGCCATTTCCAATGTGTGCAAGTTTAAAATCGCCTCCGGAATAAAAAGTGGAAAACTTGTGAAAATCAGTCCTTTTTGATTGCAAATTGCCCCGTTTTTGACCACTTTCAAGGCTATGTTCAATCGGACTCGACTGCTTTCACTGCTTCCGGCCTGGCTGCTGACCACCCTGCTCGTGGGATTATGCGCTCAGGCCCTGGTCGCCGCCCGCCATGTGACCCGGCGGCTGGGCAGCGAATACCCCATCCTGATCGAACTGGAACGGGGCGCGACCATCGCCCAGGCCGAGGAGCTGATGGAGCAAATCCGCGAATCCAGCTGGAACCGGCGGCTCCGGCAACTGGAACTGGTTCCGTCGCAGGAGATTGCCGGTTGGCTCGCTGCGCAACAGCCGGAGTTGAACGGCGAGGTTGAAGCCTCCTGGATCGATCTGCCTAAAATCATTGAAGCGGCGTTTTTCGATCCTGTCGTCCGGCCGGCGGATGTAACAGGCTTCGAATACTACCTCAAGGACCAGCCGTTAGTCAAGCTTGTGTCGCATGATGCGGAAGGGCTGGAACTCCTGCGCTCTGCGCGCAAGGAGCTTGAGTCGGGCCTGTTGAAAGGGCTATGCGTGCTGTGGCTGATCGGCCTTTGCGTCAATTTCGCCGTGGCCTGGCTGTCACCCCCAGATGCTCCGCTCGCGCCGGTGCGCCATCCTTTATTCAAGAAGCCCTATCAACTGGCAGGCGTCATGCTGCTTGTTTGTCTGGCGGCATGGCTGGCCACGATCGGATTGATGGCGTTCGTCTGGCCGTCGGTGATCGATCCGCCGGATTTTTTCTCCTTGCTGGCGCCGTTGATCCTCGCTGGTTATGGTCTGAGCAACGCGGCGCTGTTCGCCGTGGCCTGCAAACTGCTTTACCGATGATGTAATATTAATACGGGCATCCGGCGGCTTATTGCCGGTTTTGCGCCGTTATCTTGCATGGGAAATCATGCTTTCCGGGCGTAAAAGCCGATCCATTCGTTGATCTGTCCGGTGTTTTCCACGATGAAGCCCAGTTCTTCCAGCAATCGAGTCGTTTGATCGCGTTCATTTTCCACGCAGCCGGACAAGAGCAACGCTCCGTTCTGTTCCACCATCGCGGACGCGGCGTTCGCAATCGGCCTGAATCGCGACATGAGCATATTGCAAACGACCAGCGGCGCGGTTACAGCGCCGGCTTGATCCGCTCCGCCGATATAAACACAGACATTTTTCGTCACGGCGTTGAGCGACAAGTTCAGCCTCAGGTTTTCCTCGGCCTGTGGATCGATCTCGATCGCCACGGCCTGATGAGCGCCGAGTTTGACGGCGGCGATGCTGAGGATGCCCGAGCCGGCGCCGATGTCGATGACGCGCGCGGCAGGAGCGACGCAATCGGGCAGCATCTTCAGGCATAATTGCGTGCTTTCGTGCAAGCCGGTGCCGAAGGCCATGCCGGGTTCGATGATCAGAAGGTGCTCGCCGGTCCGCAATTCCGCGCGCTCCTGCTCCCACGGCGGCGCCACCCACCAGCAGGGAGCGACGCGTTTGGCGTGAAAGTAGGCCTTGAACGGCTCGGTCCAATCCTGCTCTTCGATGGCTTGGTAATTGACTTGATCCGGCGGGTGAGGCAATGCCGCGGAGAAGATCTGCGCGTCTTTCATGAGTTCCGAGGCGGATTGTTTTTCGTCAAAGTAAACCGCCCAATGCGTGGCGCCGAGCATTTCAGTGCGCCGTTCGCCGCTGGCCGCGCCGCGATCTTCCCAGCCGAGAGATTGATTTTCCTGCAGCCAGTCCGCCAGCAGTTCCAGCGTCAATTCCGACGCTTCATGGCTCCAGATGAAATGAAGTTCGTGATACATGTCTCGTCCGTTCTTATTGTAAAAGATCAGTATCCGGCCGATTTTGGCTCCGTGCCCTTGATGAATGCGACGTTGCGCAGGATGTTGCGCGAGGGCGTGCCCGGTCCGGCGAGCAATCCCGTTGTTTTATCAATGTTGCAGCGGATGATGTTCTCCGGTTCGCTGAATTCCTTTTTGGCGGTCCATTGCGGTTGTTCCAGATGCAACCGCCGCAGGATCCCGGCCCAGACGGGTCCAGCGACGCGCGATCCGGTCATCTGCGGCCCCATACTGCGATTCCGGTCGAAGCCGACATATACGCCGATGACGAGTTGAGGAGTGTAGCCCATAAACCAGGCGTCCACGCAATCATTCGTCGTTCCGGTTTTGCCCGCCATTTGCGGCAGGCCGGTGAGCGACGATAACTCCTCGGCGATGTTGGAGCCTGTTCCGCGGGTCATCACGCCTTGCAGCATGGTGGTCATCAGGAACGCCGTCTCCGGATTAATCACGCGGCGTTCGACGGGCTTGAACTCCTTCACGATCACTCCGGCCGGATCCTCGATTTTCAGCGCCGCCCGGGGCGCCATGCCCACGCCGGCATTGGCGAAAGGCAGATACGCGGCGGCGAGTTCCAGCA
Organism: Candidatus Sumerlaeota bacterium; assembly: GCA_016928995.1. Classification (GTDB taxonomy): domain Bacteria; phylum Sumerlaeota; class Sumerlaeia; order JAFGJS01; family JAFGJS01; genus JAFGJS01. The sequence continues at coordinate 25,974 of JAFGJS010000102.1, forward strand.
GGTTGACGTTCGTGTTTCCCAGGCAAGTGGGCAATTCCGGCCGCAGTTTCCAGGGATGGATCTCGGACAGCATGTCAAATTTGCGGACGAAATCCAGCGAGCGGTCGATGCCGACTTCGCGGAAGAGCATGATCGTCGGCACATTGCGCGAGTGCTCCAGCGCCTCCTCCAGCGCCGTGGGGCCGAAGTAGCGGTTTTCGTAATTCTGCGGCGTGTAATTATCGCCGAAGGTGATCGGCTCGTCGGGCATGACGCTAGCGGGAGTGTAGCCGTTTTCCAGCGCCGCCGCATAGAAAAACGGTTTGAGGCATGAGCCGGGCTGGCGCGCCGATTGCACCGCGCGATTCCATTGGCCGTTGTTGTTCGCGTCAAAGAAATCCGCGCCGCCGCTGATCGCCAGCAGGTCGCCGTTGCTCGCGTCCAGCACGACCACGGCGCCCTGGATGTGCGTTTTATCGTAGAGCGAAGCAGCGAACATTTTACTGGCATGATCGACGCTCTGGACATCGACGTCCAGCAATTCATCAATGCGCAAAACACTGTCCGGATCGAAATAAGGCGGCTCTTCCGGCCGTTCGAGCGAGGCGCGATAGTCGTCGATCATCACATCGATTCGGCCGGCGTCCACCGCTGTGATTCGTGCCAGCCTTGTGGTTCCAGGTCCCAGATGTTCGTAGGTTTGCCGTTCTTCGCGCAGACGTTGGGTTTTCTGGCGCTGCCAGTTTTGTTCCGCGGCCATCAAGCCGGCCAACAGCTCCTCATCTACAATCCGCTGGATTCCCACGTCGAGCGTGGAGTCGATCGTGTAGCCTTTTTGCTGCAAATCCTCGCGTTTGAATTCCGGCAGATTGAGCAACGAGCCGCGCAGATACTCTACAAAGTATGGCGCGGTTCGCGAAACGGGCTGCGGGTGTTTCAGTTCCAGTGGTTCGTTCAGCGCCTCTTTGTATTCGTCAGGGCTGATGTAGCCCACATCACGCATTTTTTCCAGCACCTGGTTGCGCCGTTTGAGCGCTTCGTCCGGATTGATCCAGGGATTGAAGACGCTTGGCTTCTGCGGCAATCCGGCGATCAGCGACGCCTCGGCGAGTGTCAGTTCGCGCACGGTCTTGCCGAAATAATTGCGCGCCGCCGCCTGTACGCCGTAGGAGCCGGCGCCCAGATAGACCTGGTTCATGTAGAACTCGAGGATTTGCTCCTTGGAGTAGCGCCGCTCAATTTGCAGCGCGAGCACACTCTCCTCGAGTTTGCGCTTCAAGGTTTTCTCCCGGCTGACGCGCTCCGGGAGGATGTTGCGCGGCAGTTGCAACGTCAGCGTGCTGAAGCCCTGGGCGAAATGCCCGCGTCGCAGGTTGACGAGCACGGCCCGCGCCACGGCCTTGGGATCGATGCCGAAGTGCTGGTAAAACCGTTCGTCTTCGATCGCCACGAAGGCCTTGCTGAGATAGCCCGGAGCGTCCTCGCGCGGATTGATCAGTTCACGCTGCTCCTCGGAAAACGCGCCGATGGCCTGACGTTGCGTCCGGTCCAGGATCGTCGTGGTTTGCTTGGGATTGTAATTCTCCAGTTCCTCGATCGGCGGGAGGCTGTGGATGAAGCCGGCGAAGGCTCCGAGCAGCAGGGCGCAGAATACCGCGGCCACGCAAAGCAGCGCCATCAGCTGCCGCAGCCATCGCTCCAGCCGCAAAGCCCATCGTGGTTGTTCACGTGTTGTGCGCATTCCCATCCGTCCGCGATCATCCGCGAAATTCAACGCAGTATAAACGCAAATTGCTCATTGAAATAGATCCATTTCGAAGTTCGAAAAGCAAAAGGTCAAGTCGTGCTAGAAAAATTCAGGCTGCTGGATGTCGATGCCTTCCAGTTCCACGTTCCAGGCCGGCTGCGTGGAACGCGATTCTTCAAGCGCCAGCTTGGTGCGATACACCGCCGATGGTTCGAAGCGCGGGGCGACTTCCAGCGGCGATTCCAGACGAGCGCCGTGCTGCTTGAGCGTGTTGCGCACGGCTTTAAGGGCCACATCGGGACGGTTGCGTTCCGTGGAAAGGTGTCCGAGCACGATCGCCCGCGGCGCGTGGTTGCTGGATTGCAGCGCCTGAGCCAACAGCATTCCGGTTTTGGGATTGGAGAGATGAAAATGGGAATTGAAGTTTGGATACCGCCGCAGCAGTTCAGGGCAATGATTCGCTTCGACGTAGATAATCCGTGCATCGACGAAGTGACGCCCGATGTTCTCCCACTCGAAGAAATCGGTCGCGATGACGATCCGCTCCGCCGGATCCTCTTTCCATTGGATCACGAAGCCGCAATTGCGCGATTCATCGGCGTGTTCAATTTCAAAGTTCTGCAGGATCAGATCGCCGATTTCCAGCGGTCCTTCGCCGTATTCGCGCAAATCGAGGCCGCGAAAGGACGCCCCCCGTCCGTGTTTGAATAGCAGACGGCGGCGGTTATCACGATGCACATACACCGGCGTCTGATCGCTTTCCATCACGCGCAGGGCATGGTAATTGATATGGTCGCTATGCAGGTGGGTGTTGACCAGCGCGGCGAGTTTGGGGATGGCGTGCTGCATGAGCAATACGCGCAGTTGTTTTTGCGAGCGCACGCCGCAGTCGATCATCACGCGTGTTTTGTGGCTCCACACCATCAGCACGTTTCCGCTGCTGCCGCTTTGCAGCGTTTGGAAGCACAGTCCCATCTTGATCCCGATCCTTCGGAGCGATTCACAAGAGCAAAGCTAGATATACTGCTCGCACCCGGATAGTTCAAGTACAAATTGATGCGCCATCGATTCCAGCTCCGCCGCTGAATCAGCCTTTGCGCATTTGGCAAAGGGCACGATCAGCCATTCAATTCACAGATCTATGCATTGGCTTGCTTTATTACCCGGGAGTCATTCCGGATTAAATTTATAAGAAATATTATTTTTTTGAGAATTCGAACCGATAAGGAATGAGCGAGAGCGCAATGCTGATAAAAGCGGTCAATTGAGAGTCGTAAAGATTCGGCTGGATCGCTTTTGAATCCATTTCCTGAATCCGTTTCCGAGTGGAATCATACTGGACCAAGGAGAAATGCCCCGGCATGGAAAGCATCGAAGCCATCAATGTGCTTGTCGTGGATGACAATCCAGTGAATCTCAGGATGCTGGAACATCAACTCAAGGCGTTGGGTGTCGCAGTATTCACCGCTCAATCCGGAGCAGAAGCGTTGAAGATGCTCCCCAAGAAAGGCTTTGCCATCATTCTGCTGGATGTGCAAATGCCTGGTATGAATGGTTTTGAGACCGCGGAGATCATCCGGAACAGCAAACATTCACAAAACATCCCGATTATTTTCATCACAGCCGAAGACCGGAATGATGAAACTGTCTTTAAGGGATATGGCAGCGGCGCCGTGGACTTTTTATTCAAGCCGGTGAACGCCCATATTTTGCGGAGCAAGGTGCGTGTATTTGTCGATCTTTACCGGCAGCGTCTTTTGATTGACCAAGATCGTATCGAGGCTGAAGCGAATCGTAAAAAAATGACCGAGCAGTTTTACGAATTGCAGGAGCGCATGAAAGAGCAGACCTGCATGTATCGCGTAGCTGAGTCGATCCATTCACGTGCAACGCTGGCTGAGATTGTGAACGATATCTTGATGTTGATCCCCCGAGGCTGGGAGCGTTCTGAATTCGTCCGATGCAAGATCTGGATTGATGGCAAAGAGCATGTCGCGGAGCCGTTTGAAGAGACCGGCTGGAAGCAGCGCGCCGACATCGTCATCAATCATGAGAATCGAGGCGCGATCGAAGTGTTCTATACTCAGCAATTGCCGGAAATGGAGAGGATTTTATCACATGAGGAGAAGCAGATCTTGCTCAAAAACATCGCGGAAAATTTAAGCGAGGCGATCAATAAACATAATATAGCATCTGAATTGGAGCAAACGGCGAAGTTCCTGCAGGATTCCGAGATGAAATTCCGCACCATCGTCGAAAATATCAACGTCGGCATTTTGCTGGTTGATTCGAATACGCGGATTCTTGAGATCAACCGGCAAATACGCGATTGGTTTCCCCACATCCGCGTCGAGGAGCATCCCTTTTGCCACGAGGCGGTCAATGTCAAACTTCAGGATCTTCCGGCCGGCAAATCTTCAACGCAGAAAGCCCTGAAGGAAGGCGCGATTCAAGAGGCTATGATCGAGATCAAAGTCAACGGCGCTCCCGCTCAGTACCGGGTGGTGTCAACCCCGATACATGACGCGGGCGGAGAGGTGGTCGCGTCAATCGTCATGATGGAGGATTTGACGGAACGGATGGCGATGGAGAAGCAGCTGAGTCAATCGCAAAAGCTGGAGTCGATCGGGCAACTGGCCGCGGGCATCGCCCACGAAATCAACACGCCGGCGCAGTTCATCGGCGATAATACGCGGTTTCTGGAGCAGAGTTTCCGCGACATCATTAAAATACTGGAGAAATACGCCGCGCTCAAGGATGCGGCGGGAGACGGCGCCGTGCCGCAGGAGCTGATCGATGAATTGGACACTCTGATTGATGAGTACGATTTGGAGTTTTTGTCCGATGAGATTCCCACCGCCATCGAACGTTCACTGGTTGGAATCGAGCGTGTGACGAAGATCGTACGCGCGATGAAAGACTTCTCGCATCCCGGCGGCGATGAATCCACTCTATTTGACATCAACAAGGCTATTGAAAGCACTGTCACCGTGGCGCGCAATGAGTGGAAATATGTCTCTGATTTGGAATTGGAACTCCAGGAAAATTTGCCGCTGACGCCGTGCTATCCGGGCGTGTTCAACCAGGCGATTCTGAACATGATCGTCAACGCGGCGCAGGCGATCGCTGAAAGAAGAGATCGCGAAGAGACTAAGAAAGGGAAGATTCGCATCACCACCAGGGCGGCCGGCGATTGGGTTGAGATTCGGATATCCGACACAGGCGTGGGAATTCCAGAATCCATTCGAGACAAGATTTTCGATCACTTTTTCACTACGAAATCCATCGGCAAGGGAACGGGGCAAGGGTTGTCGATCGCTTATTCGGCGATTGTGGAGCAGCATGAGGGCACTATCGATGTGGAATCGGAGGTCGGCAAAGGAACGACGTTTATCGTTCGTCTTCCGTTAAAGAAAAATGGGCAGTAGGGTTCGATGAGGGGGGGGCTTTTGATGACAAAATAGGTATTTGAGGGCATAAAAAAAATGAAAATCCGCACTAAATTAATTCTCAGTTTCCTGCCATTCGCGTTTCTGATTGGCGTTGTTGGATTCTATGCCACGGAGATCAGCCGTCAAATCCTGGAGGATACGATCCGGAAAGACGCGCAGTCGTTGGCGATGGAAACCATGAATGAATTGAATAATCTTATATCATTACAACTAGAAAATTATGGCGCTTACACGCTGAGCGGCTCCATTCAAGAGACACTCGAACAATCGAATCTGGAGTTTCAGGCTTTGCCGGATATTGAGGCTCACATTGATCGAATCGACGCTCAATGGACGGACCCCTCATCGGAATCAATGAGGATCGTAAAGAGTTTACAGGAGAACGATCTGGCTGAGGATTTTCGGAGGAATATGGATCATTACAAAAAAAGCTACGGATATGACATCATTGTTGAAATGTTCCTGACGAATAAATATGGCGCGAATGTGGTTCAAACGGGAAAGCCGTCCGATTTCCGGCAAAATGATGAAGACTGGTGGCGGCAAGCCCATGATAACCGTTTTTTTATTGGAGATGTTGAATATGACGAAAGCGCAGGCTTTTACTCATTATGCCTTGCTGTTCGCGTGGATGATCTCTCCGGTGAATTCATCGGCGTTCTTAAAGCCGTCGTCAATATTGAATATGTCATCCACCCCCTGAAAGAATTACAGAAAATTGAATTCGATGTGAATAACCGGCGCCGAGAATTTCACTTGGAGACGAATGATGGAAGATGGATTTATGCTACTCATCCATTTATCTTCATGCAAAGAAGGGCGGATAGTCATTACAATCAGGACGGTTCCGTAGCTCACAAGACGGATAATAATATGTTAATGGTCCAGACCGCAGCCAATGATGGCGGCGTGTTGTCCAGTTTGGGTTGGAAACTGGTCATTGAGGAACCCAAGAGCGATGCGTTTGCCGCCAGCAATCGATTGTCGCGTGATATTTTGCTTGTCACGGCGATCATGACGCTCGTGTCGATGTTTGTCGCCTGGGGCGTGTCTTTGACGATTTCTCGGCCGCTGCATGAGCTTCAGCAGGGCGCGAAAAAAATCGCCGCGGGCGACATCAACTATAAGGTTGCGACGAAGGCAAAAGATGAGATTGGCTCATTGTCCCGGGTTTTTGATTATATGACGAACGAGATCCGGGAATCCGAGCAAAAATCGAAACATATCCTGGAGCATTTCAATTTGGGCGTCGCTCTGTTCGCGCCGGATATGCGTATTTTAGAAACCAACACAAAAATGCGTGAATTATTTCCCGGTCTTAATGTGGATCAACAGCAGCAACTCATTTGTTATCATGCGCTTCATGGTCTGGATCAGGAGGAGCCGTGCGCAGATTGTCCAGTTGTCTGGACTTTTCAGGATAGCAAAACGCATGAAACGGTCAAAGAGGTTCAAGCCGATGATGAAATTCGTCATTATCGGATCGCATCGGCGCCGATTCTGGATTCTGAGAACCAAGCTGTTTCGTCCATCATGATGGTCGAAGATGTCACTGATCGGGTCAAGCGTGATCGTTCTCTCATGCGTTTGGCTACTGCGGTCGATCAGGCAAAAGAAACTATAGTCGTCACAGACCTGAGCGGCGATATCCAATACGCCAATCCCGCTTTTGAGAAAATTACGGGTTACACACTGGATGAAGCGATCGGGCAAAATCCCCGCATCCTGAAAAGTGGAAAACACGACGATTCGTTTTATGCGGAGCTTTGGGATACGATATCTTCCGGCAGGGTATGGTCTGGCGAATTCATCAATAAAAAGAAGGACGGCTCCCTTTACTCTGAATATGCGACGATCAGTCCCATCACAAATGATGCTGGGGCGATTGAGGGCTATGTGGCAGTCAAGCGCGATATCACGCAGGAGAATCAGCTGAAGGCCGAGTTGCAGCAGGCGCAAAAACTGGAGTCGATCGGCCAGCTGGCCGCGGGCATCGCTCATGAGATCAATACGCCGACGCAATTCATCGGCGACAATACGCGTTTTTTGAATGACGGCTTTCGAGACATCGAAAAGATCCTCGACAAATACAACGAACTGAAAGAAGCGGCGAAGAAGGACGGCGTGCCGCGTGATTTGATCGAGGAGCTGGAGGCGATCATCGAGGATTGCGACCTGGAATTTCTCAAGGAGGAAATCCCCACAGCCATCGAACGCTCGCTGGTTGGGATCGAGCGGGTGACCAAGATCGTGCGCGCGATGAAGGATTTCTCTCATCCTGGCAGCGATGAGGCGACTTTGACGGACATCAACAAAGCAATCGACAGCACGGTCACCGTCGCGCGCAATGAGTGGAAATATGTCGCGGATTTGGAGACGGATTTTGAGGAAAAGTTGCCATTGACGCCCTGCTTTCCCGGTCCTTTCAACCAGGTGATTCTGAATATGATCATCAACGCGTCTCATGCGATCGCGGAGAAGAACAGCGGCGAAAGCGCCGAAAAAGGAAAGATTATCATCAGCACCCGGTCGGACAACGATTGGGTTGAAATCCGCATCGCGGACACAGGCGCGGGCATCGCGGAAGCCAACCTGGGCAAGATCTTCGACCATTTTTTCACCACCAAACCCGTGGGCAAGGGAACCGGACAAGGGCTGGCCATCGCTTATGCGACGATTGTGGAACAGCACAAGGGGACGATAGACGTGGAATCGAAGGTCGGCGAAGGCACGACGTTCATTATCCGTCTTCCGCTGAAGCAATAAGATCGGGCCAGCGAGCGTATGATGAGAATTCATGCTGGAGCATAGAAGATGAAAAATATTATCTTTGTCGATGATGATATGGATATCTTGACGGGGTTGAAGCGCATGTTTCGCCCGATGCGCCATGAATGGAAGATGTCGTTCGCCTCCAGCGGCAAAGAAGCTCTTGAGCTCATGGATGGCGAACCCATGGATGTCATCGTCAGCGATATGCGCATGCCGGAAATGAACGGCGCGCAGCTATTGATGGCGGTCAAGGAAAAGTGGCCGCAAACGGTCAGAATCATCCTTTCCGGCCATTCGGACCAGGAATTGATCCTGCGCTCCGTGGAGATTGCGCATCGTTATCTGGCCAAGCCTTGCGATGGGGATGTGATGCGCGAGGCTGTTGAGCGCGGATGCTCATTGCGCAACATGTTGCACAACCCGGAGTTGGAAAGCATCGTATCCGGGCTGGAATCGCTCCCCAGTCTTCCGCATTTATATACGGAAATCATTGATGTGCTGAAGTCTCCGGATCCTTCCATTAAGAAAATCGGGGAGATCGTGGAGCAGGACATCGGCATGACCACAAAGATTCTCCAGTTGGTGAATTCGGCTTTTTTCGGTCTGCCGCGGCATGTCGCCAGTCCGACTCAGGCGATCACGTTGCTGGGCATCGATGTTGTCAAATCGCTGGTTTTCGCGATTCAGGTGTTTTCGCAGTTCGACGCCAAGCTGCTGCATGAATTGCACTTTGAAAAGGTCTGGTCGCATAGCGTCAATGTCGGCAATCTGGCGCGTATGTTAGCAATGGAGGCGCATGCCGATTCGGTCTGCGCCGACCAGGCGTATTTGGCGGGGATCATCCACGATGTGGGTAAACTGATTTTGGCGATTAACCTGAGAGATCAATATGCAGGAGCCATACATAATGCCGTTGAAAAAAACGTGCCCTTGTTTATGGTGGAGCGGGATGCGCTGGGGACGACACATGCGGAGGTGGGCGCGTATTTGCTTGGCCTTTGGGGCATGCCGGACGCGATCGTGGAGGCTGTGGCATATCATCACGCGCCGTTGGAGGCGCGTGTCAAGTATTTCGTGCCGTTGACCGCGGTTCATGTGGGCAATCTGTACGAACATTACAATCATAACATACCTGAGGAAATCCCCGCCGAGGCTGGCTGGGACGAACCTTATTTGCAGTCGTTGGATGATCTTGACAGTGCGAAATGGCTCGCGGATTGCCGGGCAAAAATCAAAGAGGTTTCCGATGATGAAGCCTAAAATACTGCTTGTGGATGATGAACAGGACGTCGTCGATGGCTACCGGCGGACGCTCAGGAGAAACTATGAGGTGCTGACGGCATTGAGCGGACGCGAGGGGCTGGAGTTGATCGACTCGTCCGAACCGCCCTGTGTTGTTGTGTCGGATTACCGCATGCCGGAGATGAACGGCGTGGAGTTTCTGGCGCAAGTGCGGGAGCGGCGCCGCGACACAGTACGGATCATGCTGACCGGGCAGGCGGACTTCGAGGCGGTGACCCAGGCTGTGAACGAAGGCAATGTGTTCCGGTTTATGACCAAGCCCTGTTCGGCCGATGCGTTGATGCATGCGTTGGATGCCGGCATCGAACAATACCGCCTTGTCCGGGTGGAAAAAGAGCTGCTCAACAAAACGCTGACCGGGGCGGTGAAGGCGATCAATGATATTCTTGCGCTGGTGCATCCTGGCGTTTTCGGGCGCATTGCGCGAATTCGGCGCATCGTTGGCGACCTGGCCAGGGAGTTCCATGAAGAAAAAGCGTGGCAGTGGGAAATCGCCGCGATGCTGTCGCAAGTCGGCTGCGTGACGTTGTCCGGCGAGATGCTCGCGAAAATGCGCAAGGGCGAGGAACTGAAGGCGGATGAGCAGAAAATGTTTCTGCATCATCCGAAGATTGGCGCTGAATTGATCTCCAACATTCCGCGTCTTGAGGAAGTGTCTCGAATTGTCGAATATCAGGAGAAAAACTTCGACGGCAGCGGACCTCCGGCGAATGACATCCGCGGCGAGGATATTCCGCTAGGCGCGCGGGTGCTGCATGTCGTTTTAGCCTACGATCGTATGCTGCTGGCGGGCGGCATGGAAGCCCAGGCGCTGTTTCAGATCAAGAAAAAATCAGATATGTATGACTCCTCATTGGTCGCCGCGCTGGAAAAGGTATTGAATGTCGAAGCGCTGCCCACACAGCGGATATTAATTTCAGATTTGGAAATTGGAATGGTCTTGGCCGAAGATGTATTGTCTCCGGAGGGGCTTTTATTATTGGCGAAGGGGCAGGAAGTGACCGCCACCCTGAAACGAAGAATGGAAAATCTTAAGGAATCGCAACAAAAAGAACAATATGTGGAAGTGGAATGGAGATGAGTCATGGCCGACGACATTAAAAATACGAACCCGGTCGAGGAAGCTACTGGAGCGAAGGCCAAGCGGCAGCCGCGGATTCTGCTGGTTGACGACGATCCCAATTTGCTGGATGCGCTCCGGCGCACCTTGCATAAGGACCGTTTCAAAATCCAATGCGCCAATTCGGCGGATGAAGCCCTCCAGCATTTGCGCGAAAAAAAATTCGATGTGATTATCACCGATCAGCAGATGCCTGGTACGAACGGCATCGAACTGCTAGCGCAAATCAGCGCGAAATATCCCACGATGATCCGGTTCATCCTGACGGGCAACGCCACGATGGATCTGATCCTTGAAGCGATTAATAAAGGCCATGTCTCGCGCTTTTTCGTCAAACCCTGCAACGGCTATGAAATCGCCGCGAGCATCCGGCAGGAGCTCAGCCGCAAAGAACTGATGGAGAAATCGCAGAAGCTGATCGCCAAGTCTAGACAGCAGGACGATCTTTTGAGCCAGTTGGAGCGGAAGAATCCCGGGATCACCAAGGTTGACCGGGACGAGGACGGGTCGATCATCCTGAAAGAGCCGACCGGCGACATCAACGTCATTCTGCGCGAGATGGATTCGCTGCTGTCGAATGATGATGAAGATGATTAGCGGGTATCGTTTGAATCCTATCGTGCCAGAAAACAAGTCAGGAAAATAAAGAGCTAGGGCGATTGAGCGCAGTTTGATTTTATTCTGCGCTGATGGACTACCCGTGTATTTACACTCACTCTTGCTCTTGCTTTTGCTCTCAATCGCTAACTGAACATGCCATGTCTCTTTGATTTGGCTCGATTATTTATTTATTTGGAAGAGCAAGAGCAAGAGTGAGAGCAAGAGCAAGAGCAAGAGTAGGATGGTGATGGTTGAATGGACATTCCAGATGTGACATGGCTGCTGGATTGGGTTTTACGCTTGCCGGGGAGGATGCTGGAGCCGGGGGCGCGGGCGCGGACGTTGGCATGGGCGACGGTTGTCTGCGCGGCGCTGTATCTTGTCAGCCGGTGGCAGGAACGGCAATTTCCGGGACAGGAGATGATCCTGCCGTCTTTGCAACATGAGCCGGCGCAGACGCCGACGTCGCGGGAGCCGTTCACGGCGGAGGCGGGCGGGATCGTCTATACGATCAAACCGCTGTTTGAATATGAGCTTCGCGGCATGGCGGTGTCGTATAGCTCGGCGCGTTCCTTCGCCGATCTTTATCATCGCGAGTGGGAAGATTATTTGAATGCGAAGGACGTGGCGGTGATTTGGGGAGAGAATCTGGATTCGGGCGTGTATCTTTTGCTGAAGTTTAGCAGCGATAGCTGGATGGCTTATGTGCGGACGAAGCGCGGCGCGCGCGAGGCATGGGATAAGTTCCGCATGAATCAGCTGTCGAACAACCACTTGATCTGCGCGGACGAGTCGTTACAGCGGCGATTGCTCAAGATCGGCCGGGGCGATCAGATCAGAATCAAGGGCGTGCTGGCGGAATATTCGCATTCGGACGGCAAATTCCGGCGAGGTTCGAGCACGACGCGCGAGGACACCGGCAACGGCGCGTGTGAGACGATCTGGGTCGAGGAATATGAGCTTTTGCAGCCGGCCAATGTTTTCTGGCGGCATTTGAAGCGGTTGACGTTCTGGCTGGCGCTGCTGAGCGGCGTCGCTTGTCTCTGGTTTTATATCCGCGCGCCGGTCGTGGAAAGATATACGCTGGAATAATTCAATGTGCTCCTTCCCAACTGAAAAAATGAAGCAAAAATGATATAAATGCGACAATTCGCTTGCCCCTGTGGTTTTCCAATCCTACACTGCCCGGTGTGTATTTTCCAATTTTTCCAGCCGAGGAGAGCGACATGAAACGCATCTTGCGTAGTAGCTGTGTCTTGACATTAATGCTGACATTGATGGGTATGCTTCTGGGAAGCCAATCCGCTTGGGCGATGGATATGAAGGAGGCGGGAAAGCAATATCGAACGGCCGAGCGGGATTTCATGAGCGGCAAAGCGGAAGAGGCAAACAAGCAATTGAAGGAAGTGGAGCAGGCCATCGCCGATGCAAAGGCAGGGAACGATCCGGCGGAGCTGATGCAGGTGAAATTGCTCGAAGGGCGCGTGACGAGTCTGCGCAAACGCATCGACAGCAAGTTAGGCGTCGAGGCCGCCTCGGATCAACCGTCCAGCGAAGATGAAGGCGGCGATGAGCCTCAGACCGAAGGCGGAACCAAGCCTCAGGCTGGCGGCGCGGGAGGCAATTTGCCCGCCGGGGCACAGGGCCGGATCAATGCCGCGAAGCAGGCGGTGGAGAGCGGACTGAAGCAATTGGAGAAAGCCCGCGAAGTGCAAGACAAGCTGGACGATCCGTCGGCTGAGCTGACTTTCAAGGGCGGAATCCGCAACGCTCGCCGCAGCGCGGAGCAGGCCAAGCAGCAATTAGCCGATCTTGAGAAGCGCTACTCGGGGCAGTATCCGGCTGATCATCCGGACGTGGTGTTCGCGCACGAAGGCATCGAAAAACTGGAACGGGGGAGCGCGGAGCTGGAGGCGGCCAGGGATCAAGCCAAGGGCGGAGCGGCGGCGGACGCCCAGGCCGCAGCCCAGGATTCAGCGCCCTGGATCGAAAAATTGCAACCGTACGTCGCGCCGATGAGCCACCCGAAGCATGACAAGGACAAGTACTTCATTGGCGGATACACAGAAGATAAAACGGAGATGGCGCAACGCATGGCGCTTTATGCGCAGGCGTGCACGGATTATGACGCTTATGAACAATCCGGCGTGGCGGCGAAGGCGACGGAGGAATTGGCGGACATCGCCAAGGAACTCAAGCGTCAGCTGGATGCATTCGCAGATGAATGCAGCCGGATGGCGAATCTGCGTCTGGATGAGGCGGAGCAACAGATCGATCATTTGCTGAAACGCATGGAGGAAGAGCAGCAAAAGGGTGAGTCTGGCGAGACGCCCATCCTGATGAGCAAATTCGCGATTGAAACCGCGCGTCATCCGCTGGATTTGGCCAAGAACGTTCTGGGTGAGGAGAACGAACGCGTGCTGGCGTTGGAGAAGAAATACGAGCAGTTGCTGAAGACGGATGCAGAGATGCACAAGGCTCGCGTGGCGGACACACGGATGCTTCCCGATAAATTCAACGGTGATGAGTTGGATAGCCTGAAGGCGAAAGCACAGGAGGTGCTGTTGCGTAACTACAACCGCGCCAAGGCGTTGCGCACGACTGTGATTTCCGGGGATTGGAAAGAGGAAAACGTGGTTGAATGGACCGACACGTCACGAACGGCGGTGCGGCATCGCATCACGCATTATGTATCCGCACAGGTGGCGGGCAAGGTCGACGGCGAAGTCAAACTCTACACGATTTACCTTGCCAAGGATCGCAAGAGCGAAGACTCCTGGGGGGAGTTGTATGGCCATGTGATGTTTGAGGATCCAATGCTCGAGGAAAACGTGGATAAATAAGCTGTGTTCTTTCAATGACCAGTGAATTAGCATTTCAATCCGCGGAGACAGCGCGTCTCCGCGGATTTTATTTGTGCGGCAGACTTTCCTGACTTGCCGGTATGTCAATCGAGTTTTTTGAACGTTCCTGAATTCAACGTGGAATGGCGACATTCTATGCTTGCCACTTGAGCCGATCAGCTATATGCTGATATACGTTTGAATGTATACTGGCGTTTGTGCGCCTGCACATCTTCGCGGTTTTCCGTCCGCGCTGCACAACTTTTTATGTTTCAGTGGATTGCATTGGTATTGATGCCAGAAAACGAGGGGTGAATGATTGCATGAACACGGACTTCCGGAACGCCGACTCTGTCGCGCATCTGCAGCGCGGCATCGAGGTTCAGAAGAAAAAAATAACAAATGTTCCATCCGCCAGGACGTGGATCGCCTTGATGACCGGTTTGGGCGAGAGGCGGCGAGGCGCCGTGCGGCTGTTGCCGGCGTTGGCGGCGCTGGCGTTATTTGCGGCGCTTCAGGCGCATGCCGCGCCGCAGACCTATGATTGGAACAGCGGCGCGGGAGTCTGGTCCGATGCCGCGAATTGGACGCCTGCCGTTGTGCCGCAGGACAACGCAACGACAAAGAGCAATGTGCTCATCGACAACGGCGAGTCCACTGCTTCTGTGGCGACGGTTGGTTTGAATGTGACGATCACGACCGCTACGGTTGACTTTGGGGATGCGTTGGCCGTCACCACCGGACCTTTAACGATTGTATCACTCTTCACGAACAATGGTCAGACGACCGTCGGCGGATCGCTGACCAGCTCCGTTTTAATCATGGGCAGCGGCTCCGATTTGACTGGCTCGGGATCGGTTGTTTTATCCGGCGGACTGCTCGAATTGACCAGCGGATCTTTTACACACGGCGCTAGCCACACGATTCAGGGTTCTGGCGCGTTGGTGAATGAAACTGGCGATATTGATAATCTTGGAACAGTCACGGCAAATGTGCCGGGCGGCAATATTTTGCTGAATACCGATATCATTTCCACCAACAGCGGCATCCTGGGCGCGGAGAATGAAGGCATCCTGTATATCGATGACACTTTCCTGGCCAATAGCGCGGGTTTGATTCAGGCGTTAACCAGCGGGACGGTTTCCCTGCAGAATCAGGTGACGATTGACGGCGGGGCAATGAGCACCGTTGGCGGAGGCAGTTTGATCGATATCGCTGGGACGCTCAATTTTTTGCCCAATGTCTCGTTCAGCGGTCAGATGATTTCCGAAATATCATCCTCGGCAAGACTATACAATGTTTTCACCAATAATGGATTATGGCGCGCGTTGCTGAATTCGATCATTTATATCGACACCGACGTGTCGCTGAACGGCGTCGGCGAGATACATTTGGAAGGCGGCGTGATTGAGGGTTTTGGCGGCGGATCGGATGATATCCTGACCGTCGGCGCGAACCAGACGATCAGCGGTTCCGGCGCGTTTATGAATCAAACCGCGAATTTCAACAATCTGGGCTTGGTCACGGCAAATACATCCGGCGGCAACATCCTGGTTGACGATGACACCTACTCCACCAACAGCGGCATTATGAGGGCGGAGAACAGCGGCATTCTCTACATTGACGATTCGTATATCACCAACACCAGCGGCACAATCCAGGCTTTGACCAGCGGGACTGTCATCGTCGTCAGTCAAACAACTCTGATCGAAGGCTTGCTCAACACCATCGGCGGCGGCAGCTCGATTTATATCAACGGCACAGGCAATTTATTCGAGGAAAACGCGCTCAGCGGCCTGATGATTTCCGATGCTGCGTCGTTTGTGCGTCTTGTTGATTCTTTCACCAACAACGGCTTATGGCGAGCGCTGTTGAACTCAATGATCGTTATCGATGAAACAGTATCGCTGGATGGCAACGGCGAGATTCAGCTGGAAGGCGGCGTCATTGAAGGATTTGCCGGATCTGTCGCTACTGATATTTTGATCGTTGGAGCGAACCAGACGATCAGCGGTTTCGGCGCTTTTATGAACCAGACCGCGAATTTCAACAACCTGGGCGTGGTGACGGCCGACGCGTCCGGCAGCAATATTCTACTTGATGTCGACACATACTCCACCAACAGCGGCATTATGAGGGCGGAGAACAGCGGTATTCTCTATATTGACGATTCTTACATCACCAACACCAGCGGCACGATCCAGGCTTTAACGAGCGGGACTGTCAACATCGTCAGTCAAACGGCATTGATCGAAGGCTTGCTCAACACCGTCGGCGGCGGAAGTTCGATTCATATTAACAGCACTGGCAATTTATTCCGAGCAAACACGCTCGGCAGCGGCTTGTTGATTTCCGATCCTTCATCGTTTGTGCGTCTTGTTGATTCATTCACCAACAACGGCTTGTGGCGCGCGCTGCTGAATTCAAGCATCTTTATCGATGAGCTTGTCTCGCTGGATGGCAACGGTGAAATTCATCTGGAAGGCGGAGTCATTGAGGGATTTTCCGGATCAGTCGATCCCGATATCTTGATTGTCGGGGCGAACCAGACGATCAGCGGTTTTGGCACGTTTATGAATGAGACCGCTCATTTCGACAACAGAGGCGTCATCACAGCAGATACTTCCGGCTGGAACATTTTTGTTGACGCCGATGCCGCTTCCACCAACACAGGAACTATCGGGGCGGAAAACAGCGGAATTTTATATTTTGAAGACACCACTCTGGAGAACACCGGCGGCGTCATTCAAGCGCTGACCAGCGGCACAACGATACTGACCATCAACATGCTGATTGGAGGCGGGGATTTTTACTCCGATGGCGCCGGCAGTTCCATCCATATTGCCGGCGGCAATAACACCCTGGCGAACAATACGCTGGATGGCTTGATGATTTCTGACGCCGGATCGTCAGTCACCGTGGTGAACGCTTTCGACAACATAGGACTCTGGCGTGTTCTGTCGAACGCCTCATGGTATATCTACAACAGCCTTGCGCTCAACGGAGCAGGTGAAATTCGTCTGGAAGGCGGCGTGATCGAGGGTTCCGCGGCGGCGATCGGACCCAACATTCTGACTGTCGCTATCGGTCAAGCCATCACCGGCGCGGGCGCTTTCATGAATCAGACGGCGCGATTCGTTAATTATGGCACAGTCACGGCGGACGTTCCAACATCCGACATGCTTGTGGAAGCCGATGGCCCTTCCGTCAATAATGGCCGAATCGGAGCGGAGAACAGCGGAATCCTTTACCTGAATAATTTCACACTGGATAACGCCGGCGGCGATATCCAGGCGTCAACCAGCGGGACTGTGACGATTGTGGATGACATGATCATCACCGGCGGCGATTTCATCGCCACTGACGCGGGCAGTTCGATCCACATCACTGGCGCCGGAAACTTTCTGACCAGCAACACGCTGATGGGTTTGATGATTTCCGACAGTCCTTCTACCGTCAGCGTGGCGAATACATTTACTAACAACGGCCTATGGCGCGCGCTGTTGAACGCCAGCATCGGCGTATATAATGTTCTGTCGCTGGATGGCGTCGGTGAAGTGCATTTGGAGGGCGGCGTGATTGAAGGCTCCGCCGCCGCCGTCGGTCCGAACATCCTCATCGTCGGCGCCAATCAGAACATCACCGGCTCCGGCGCGTTCATGAATCAGACGGCGAGCTTCGTCAATCTGGGAACTGTGGTTGCGAACACATCGGGCGGCAATATCCTGGTGGACGCCGACGCTCCTTCTTTCAACACTGGATTGATGGGCGCGCAAAACGACTCGACGCTCTACCTCGATGATCTGACTTTGGATAACACGGGCGGCGATATTCAGGCGTCGACCAGCGGCGTTGTGGAATTATTGGACAATGTCATCATCACCGGGGGCGATTTCATCGCCACTGACACGGGCAGTTCGATCAATATCGCCGGCATCGGCAACTTTTTAGCCAACAATACATTGACCGGCGACATGATCTCAGACAGTGCGTCCGCCGTCCATGTGGTGAATGCATTCACGAATAACGGATTGTGGCGGGCGCTGATCAACTCCAGCATCGGAGTGTATAACAGCCTGTCGCTGGATGGAACGGGCGAGGTCCGGCTTGAGGGCGGAGCGCTGGAAGGCTCCGCCGCCGCCATCGGTCCGAATATTCTCACCATCGGCGCCGATCAAAGCATCACCGGCGAAGGCGCATTCATGAACCAGACGGCGAGTTTCATCAATTTTGGCTCGGTGATCGCGGATGCTGCCGGCGGCAACATTGTGGTGGACGCCGACGCGCTTTCCACGAATACAGGTTCGATGGGAGCGCAAAATGAAAGCGTGATGTATATTCGGGACACAGCGATTGAAAACGCAGGCGGCGTCATTTCCGCGCTGACCAGCGGCGTCGTTGTGCTGGAAGACGACTTTATCATCGCCAACGGCGAATTCAGCGCGGATGCCACGGGGTATTTTGAAATCACCGGCGTCTTTAGCGCTTTGAGCGAGGTGCTGGTCAATGCGCCGGTAGAGCAGCAGGCCGGTTCCGATGTTCAACTGACCACAGGGATCACCTCCAATGAACTCTGGCGGATGAACGGCGGCCGGCTTGCCATCAGCGGGTCTGTGTTGTGGGACGGTTCCGCCGCCATCGAAATGCACGCCGGCGCATTGATTGACGGCGATGCAGCGACGCTGACGCCGGACATCCTCACAATACCCGCGGGCAAGGAAATCTATGGCGCGGGCGATCTGATGGGCGCGACCGCGGGCATGGTCAACAATGGCCTGATCCGGGCGAATGACAGCGCGGGACCGCTTTACCTGAATCCCGATGCGGCTGCCGGTTTTACGAATACAGGGACGTTGCAGGCGGATTCGACCGGCGAGTTGATCCTCGATAACGGCGCCGCCGGTTTCACGAATTTTAACGCCGGCACAGGCACATTGACCGGCGGAATCTACAACGTTTATGGCCGCATGGAATTCACCGGCCTGAATCTTGAAGTGAATCAGTCGGAGATATTGATCGATGGAGCTGGCGCGACATTCGAGAACAGCTCGGGCGTGCGGGTCACCAATTTATTCCAGGAAAACGGCGCGAATGGCAGTTTCACACTGGATAACAGCGCTGTCATGCACACCAATATGCCGTTGATCAATAACGGAGCATTCACCATCGGCGACGGGGCGCTTTTCCAGGCCAATGACACGTATAATCAGGCTGCGTCAACCACCACTCTGAACAATGGCTCGCTGGATGTGTTCAATGGCGCCACGGTGAACGGCGGATTATTCATCGGCGCAGGCACGGTCATTGGCGACCTGACATCTTCCGGCGGATTGCTCAATCCCGGCAACACTACGGGCACGCTGACGGTGACCGGCGATTTTATCAGCGAGGCAGGCGGCACGGTCGCTTTCCACCTCGGCGGTTATACGGCCGGAACAGAATTTAATCAGATGAGCGTGGGCGGAGCGATCACGCTGAACGGCGGCACAGTGACCGTTGATTGCTTCAACGGCTTCACGCCTGCGCTGCACGATGATTTTCTGCTGATCGCCGGACCGCAGCCCACGGGCATCTTCGACAATCTGATTGTGACCGGCGGACCTATCGGCGTGCCGGTGCACCTGTATTGCACACCGAGCGGCGTGCACCTGGGCTTCATGGACATCTACGCTGTGGATGATACGATCTCCACGCCGGTGCTGGAAGACGAATTGCTGACGATCATTGAGACGGATTATCTCGGCAATGACATTTCCACATCGCCGCCGCTCGTGCTGGTTTCCGTGGACGGGCGCACAAACTACGGCGCGGAACTCACGCTGGGCGCGGGAAATGTGCTGACTTACGATCCGCGCAATCCCGCCTTGATCCAGATACTGAACGACGGCGACTCAATCGTTGACACCTTCACTTACACCATTACAGACAACACGGGCACGACCGAAACCGCGACGGTGTCAATTACCGTGCTGGGCGTAGATGAGCGCGCCTTGACCGATGCGGCGAACAACCTGACCTTCCCGCTGGATGAGCCGCTGGCGGTCGATTTCATCGGCGAGGGCGTGGACTCCGCGCAGACCATCGGCATGTTCTTCCTCGATATCGACACGAACGGCGACGGCGTGCCGAACTTCATGCAATCCAGCGACACTGACGACATGGACGGCGACGGCCAGCTCAACGGCGTGGATGCGGACGACGACAACGACGGCATTCCCGATGTTGACGACAGGGCGGGATATAATGTGCCGGCCGGACCGGCGGCGGGCTGGGCGCCGGAAAGCTACGATACGACGCCGGCCGATGCTTTCACCAGCGGCTTCGAGGCGGCGATGAACGGCCTGCATCCGGGCGATTTCTGGCAGTTCGTGCCGAACAACATCGTCGATTACACCGATATCAACAGCAACACCTTCACTGGCGTTTTCGCGCATCCCGGGGCTTATCTGTACGTCGATCAGCTCGACGCCACGGGCGCGATGTACAGCGATGGCATTCCCGACATCCTGCAGGCGCCGAACGACGTGTTGCCGCCGATGGCGCTGGATCAAGGCTTCATCACGACGGAACTGGACGGCGTCACGACAGCGCCGGGCTTGCTGGGGCGCTTCGGCGTCAACGCCTGGACCGGTTCGACGGTGTTCTATCATATGGAAGACGACAACGACGCCGCGCTTTCCACGGAGTGGAGCGCGCTTTCGCCTTATGCGGGCGCTTATACTGATTCCTCCACCGCGACGGAAGGCTGGCCGGACTATCTGCTCTACGGCACGACCGTGGAAGGGGCGGGCGCGATACCGTGGCCGTTGCAGAACGACGATCCAAACGGCGAGCGCTACTGGCGCTATCGCCTGACGGAGAGCGCGATTCCCGGCGCTCAACGCGAAATGGTGTTTTTCACAACCGTCTATTGGAATAGCGGCGGCAATGATGTGAACACGTATTACACGAAGGCGCGATTCAATCCCGACGCCGCGGCGAACGCGACGGTCAACGCCGCCACGACCGGCGACAATTACGGCGGCACGGGTTTTCCGGATTGGTTCCCGGATTTTGCCGATTCATTCGAGCATGACATGATGACGTCGGTTATCTACACGCTTGGATGGACCGATGTGACGGATCCCGATCCGTTCAATGGCGGCTTGCCCACGCAGGCTGTCGCTCCCGCGACACAGGCGGAGATCAATGCGCTGGAAAATTACACGCAGGATTGGCGTGTGCAGCAGAACGTCGCCGTGGCGGATTGGTTGACCGCGCTGCCGCTCGATGGCAATGCGACGTTGCTCAGCCGCTATGGGATCGACCTGGCAGCGACAACGGACAACGTCGTATTGCGCGCGTCGCATGGCCGGCAGCCGCATGCGATGGCTTACGTGCCGGCAGGTGAGGTCGGCGCCGTGATCGCCTTTGAGGAAGAATTCGACGGCGGCGACCGCGACTTCAATGATACGGCGATCCTGCTGCGCAGATTGCAACCGTTCCTCGACGCGCTCAAGAGCGTATCGTTCGTCAATGACGCGGACGGCGACGGCTATGCGGACTCGGGCGACGTGCTGCAATACGACATTGTGCTGACCAACTACGGAGGCTCGGTGCTTACGCCCACGACGTTGACTGATGTGCTGGACGTGAACCTGACCTTGGTCGGCGGCAGCCTTACAATCGCCTCTTCGGTTCCGGCGCCATACACAGTGTTGAGCGGAAACGGCGCGGGCAATCCGTCCGTAATTATCGAGTGGCCCACTGTGCCACGGCTGAGCGTGACGACGGTCACCTTTACGGCGACGGTTGACGCGCCACTGACGCCGCCCACGGGCTCAATCGTCATCAGCAACCAGGGATTTTTCACCGGCGGCGAGCCAGATCCGGTGCCGACCGACAATCCGCTGACGTTGGCGGTGGACGATCCGACGACGATTCAGGCCGACGCGGAGCCGGACGTTAATCCGGAGTTTTATACCACGGATGAGGACACGCCGTTCTCCGATCCAGTCGGCGTGCTGGCGAATGACAGCGATTATCCATACACTACCGCCACGCTCAGCGTCGTGGCCTATGACGCGACCAGCGCGAACGGAGCCGCGGTCACGATCACTGCGGGCGGCAGTCTCACATACGATCCGACGGTTTCGGCGTCGTTGCAAACCATGCCAGAGGGCGCCGTGACGGTGGACACTTTTAATTACACAGTGTCGGACAACAACGGCAACACCGCGGTCGGCCTGGTGACGGTCACCGTGGACGGCGTGAATGATTGGCCCACGGACATCACAATCGACAACGACAACATTCCTGAAACGTCGCCGATTGGGACCTTGGTCGGCAATTTCAGTACGGCGGATGTGGACCTGGGCGATTCGCATGTCTATTCGCTCGTGCCCGGCGACGGCGACCGCGACAACGCGGCGTTTGTCACCTCCGGCACTCAATTGATTACGAACACAACGTTCGATTATCCCACGCAGTTCCTCTATCGCATTCGCGTCCGCACCACGGACCTGCTTGGTCTGTGGTACGAGGAGGAGATGATCATCTGGATCACGCAGGACTACACGCCTCCGTATGACAACAGCTTGAACCACACGTACAGCGTGACCGAAGACACTTTCACGTGGCTTGACATCACCACGATCGCAACCCAGCAGTTCGACACGCTGGGAGACGACCAACTGATTGAGATTCCATTGGGCATGGACTTTACTTTCTTCGGACAAACGTATACCACGGCGTATATCAGCGGCAACGGCACGCTGTTTTTCGGCGGAGTCGGTCCGGCTAGCTGGATCAACGGCGCAAATCCGCAGGGCACGCATCCCGAGCAAAACGACGGGCTGATTTATCAGAATTACAACGGGCCTATGATCGCCGCCGCCTGGGATGACTGGGACGTCTCCGACTACGGCTCGTATTTCGAAGGCAATATTTACACGACGCTGACGACTTTTGAAGGGCGCCAGGTTTTCGTGATTCAGTACGAGGGCGTGCTGCGTGTGGACGGCACAAATGCGGATTCGTTCCAGATCATGCTTTTCGCCGATCGCGGAGACATCCGCATCAACTATCGGGATATGGACTCCACGCATCGCAATGGCATGGCGATCGGCATCGAAGGCGACAGCGCGACTTACGTTCAGTACACTTTCGAAGAGGCGCCGGGGCCGGGTCCCACAACGCCCGACGACATCTCGTTGCTGTTCCGGCTTAATGCGCGGTCTCGGTTGTATTCATACGATGTCGCAGACGGCGGCGAGACGGATATGACGACGCTGACGATGTTCATCCAGTTCGACATCGCAGTGGATCTTTTCACTGCGGATGATATCATCTGCAGCAATTGTGAAGTGACGACGCTCACGCAGATCACCGATAACCTCTGGAGCTTTGTGGTTCAGAACCTCGCCCCTGGTTTGGTGACGATCTATGTGCCCGGCGGCGCGGTCGTCTCCAACGGACAGCGCAGTTCTCCGAGCAACATTTTCACGTACACCTATAATCCAGGCGCTGTCACCGTGACCTTGAGCAGTCCAGATGTGAGCAATGGCGGCAATTATGGCGGAGAATCGCCGGTGGACATGACCGCCACGTTCAATCGCGATGTTACAGGCTTCACGATAGGAGACATCGTGGTGACGAATGCCGCCGTCCAGGGATTTACTGCGGTGTCGGCGCGGGTATATACCTTCCAGGTGATTCCAATAGCGCAAGGCGGAGTGACCGTTCTCATTCCTGCTGGAGCGGCGACGGGAGTCGCGCCTCCGACCGATCCCAATGTGGCGTCGTTGGTTTATAGTTTTAACTTTACTGCTGCGCAAGCGCTGGAAAGCAGTTTGGGCGCACACAATTGGGACATGCTGGAGTGAAGCAAGGGAGTTTTGGGGAAGAAACATGATTCGCTCAAGTGATGAGGCGAGAGCGACGATGAACATATCAACCGGAATGGGCGTCAGCTCTGACGCTGAGGATGATGTTTGTGACAAATCCAGATATGCCCGGAGGGGTGACAGAAGAGAAGAAAGGCGGAGAAAGTAATGGCGACGGTCAACAATCCAGAGGGTTGCGTGCGTGTAGTGTGTGAAATGCGCGATTGTATTTTTTTTAATGAGTATCCTCAGAGCAACACCATTGTTTTGTGTGATCATCCAGAGAAGAAACACCACATGGGTCAAATGCCCTGCCCACTGTATAGAATGGACTGGAATAAAAAAGCTGATATGTTCGATTATTAACGGGGGAACAAATATGGCCGCGCCGGACGTGATGTCCGGCGCGGCCTTTAACATCATAACCAGTCAGCAGTTCCCGCCTGGCAAACCTTGATTCGTTTTATTGAAAGATGCAGTCTGGCAAGATTCTCTCTTGCGAAATAAGTTGCCAATTCAAGACGCCCAGCCAATGACGTTCATGCCTTTTCACTTTTTTTATCAGGGATTTTGCCGGATGAGAGGCTCTGGGCGAACTGTCGCATTTTGCCCTAGACAAAGCGGCTCCAGGCGCCTTGAATGCTCACACTCGGCTGGATGACGCGAGGAGCGATTCGCGTCGCTGAAGGTGAAGGCTATTTGATGACAAGGATAATGTGATGACAAAGGAACACCGAAAAATGACGCCTCCTGATCCATTGACTCCTTACGGCAACCGTCCGATGGTCACGCCGATTGTCAACGCCGTGAATTACGAATACCTTTCCTTCGAGGTGTTGCGGCAAATCACGGATGGCGAGATCGACGGCTATACCTATCACCGCGACGACAATCCAACAGTGCGCGAGGTTGAGCGGAAAATCGCAGCCCTGGAAGGCGCCGAGGACTGCATCGTCTGCACCACCGGCATGGCTGCGTGCACGATGATTTATCTGACCTATTTGCGCTGCGGGGATCAACTGATCATCTTCCACGACACCTATGGGGCGAACTACAAGGTCTCGCTGATCCTGGAACGGTTGGGCGTGGATGTCCTTTGGCTCGATGCGAACGAGGCGGACCGGATCGGCGAGCATCTTAAGCCGAACACGCGGATGATCCTGCTCGAAACGCCCAGCAATCCGCTCTGCAAGGTCATCGACATTGAAGCCGTCTGCAAGGCGGCGAAAACCGTCGGCGCTATAACCGTGGTGGACAACACCTTCGCGACGCCCTATCATCAGCTTCCGCTCAAATTGGGCGCCGATCTTGTCGTGCACAGCGCCACGAAGGCGCTGGGCGGTCATAATGATTTGATGGCCGGGGCCATCGCGGCTTCGCGGGAGCGATATAATGAGTTATGGTTCACCCGTCAGGCGATCGGCACGACTCTGGACGCTTATTCCGCCTTTTTGCTCGATCGCGGATTGAAGACCTTTGAACTGCGCGCCCAGGCGATGGATCGCGGCGCGCGGGCCGTGGCGGAATTTCTGGATAAACACCCCAAGGTCTCCCGGTTGATGTATCCCGGACTGCCCTCCCATCCCAGCCACGAGGTGGCCGCTCGTCAGATGCATCGTGGCTTCGGCGGCATGATGGCTTTCGATGTGGGCGTGGAAGAGGAAGACGCGAAGCGGTTCATCATGGCGCTGAAGACGATTTATCATGCTGTCAGCCTCGGCGCCACCGAGACGCTGATCTGCATCCCGAACTTGACCACAATGCTCTATCTTCCGCCGGAACGGCGCACGATTTTTGGCGTGCGGAAAAACACTGTCCGGCTCGCGCTGGGCATTGAGCCGCCTGAAACCCTGGTGGCCGACCTCAAACAAGCGCTGGCTTGCGTCGCGGAACGAGTCGCGACGAAAAGCTGATCATCGCGGCGCAACTCGTGATAGCGAATAATCGATGCCCGGCTGATTTTAAATCAGCCGGGCTTCAGTAATGCATTGAATTCACAGCGCCGGTTCAGATAGACTGGATCCGGTTTGACCGGCTGGGGAGTGGCGGAAGCCTCTTGCTTCGCTCTTGACGGTTGAAATGCCAAGGGAACTCAGCGCAATGGCGGATAACGTAGCGACAACAACGCGGCGCGGGAAGAATGGCGAGAAGCGGCGGTATTTGATACCGGAAACGCGCGGATTGCGTTATGAGTTCGACACGACGATTCCGCTGTCGAAGCAAGCGGAGCGGTTGAGCGAACTCCGCGAGCGCGGATATAATCTTCTGGTCGTCAACGGACTGGAGGAAGGGTACACGATCTATCCCAGCGAGGTGATGCACGCGCAGGGATTCCCGGCGATTCATCCCTTTCAACGGCGCCATCGGGATATGTTTCAGCAGGTGATCGAGATCGCCTCGCGATTGGATTTTCATATTTACCTGCGCGCCTCGTTGACCAAATTGCTGGCGCGAAACCGCTTCCGCGCGCATCCTGTCATTTCGAAACAGCCCAGTTGGAGCGTGTGCGATCATGCGGGGCGGCGAATGTTCGCCGCGCAGCATCCGCAGCTGAATTTTTTGTGTCCGGCGAATCCCGAGGTGCGCCGGCATCTGGGCGCCGTGTTGAGCGAGATGATCGTGGGGCAGCCCGTTTCGGGGGTCATGCTGGCCGACGTGGGATTCCCCTTGCGTTCGGCTTATCCGGACACCGCGGCGTGTTTTTGCGAGTCGTGCAAGCGGCAGGTGGATCAGGAACTGGCGATCAATCTGGCGGAGATCGAATTGGACCCGGCGGATGCGGCTTATCAGCGTTGGACGGAATGGCGCACGGAGCGAGTGGGAGCGTTCGTCGCCAGTCTGCGTTCGCGCATCCAGAGCGTGCGGCCGGATTTGATCATCGGTTTGCAATTTTACGGCGGCCTGGGTCCGGACAGCAAGCATCCCGGCACGTTGCTGGCAGTGCGGGAGTGGCTTGAAGAAGGGCTGCTGGATCTTGCCGCGCCGGTGTATATGCCGCGCATCGCGGACGACTTCTGGCTCGACATGCCGAATGATGTGGAACGGCTGCCTGCAAACACTCTGATCCTTCCGACATTGCGCGATCTGCCCATGGAAAATGCGCGCGAGATGATCCAGTTGATCAAGGAATTGCCGCTCTGCGGATTTCTGCTGGATCCCGGCATGCCGCTGACGGAGGAAGTGAAGGAGCAATTGCGCTCCATGGGCGTGATCGGCCAGGCTCGCGCGGTTGAATTTGAACTGGACAAGGCGTTGATCGACATTTTGTACGCGGCGATGCAGCTGTTGCCGCGTGACCATAGTTTATATCTGCTGCTCAAGGATATGTCGCGATTGTTGAATGAGAATTTCCAGGAAGGCGGCAGCCGCGCAGCGTTGAATAACTTGATCTCAAACTTTGCGGGACTGGAAGAGCGGCTGGAAAACGGACAGCTGCAATTGCCCATCGATTTGACGCCGGTGGCCAGACATCTGAACCTTGCGCGCCGGATCGTGGAGATGCTGACTTCCGGACGTTCCAACTGCGAGGCGAACTTCTGATGGCGGCGGGACTGGGAATTTGCCTGCGGCAATCGAAATTTCTTCGTTATGATCTGCCTGCGCTGTTGATCTATCTTGCGGTCGCTACGGCCCTATTCGCGCCGGCCTTGAATTTTGACCAGGTCCATCTGTTCGGCACGGACACCGTCACGCAGAAGTATCTTTTTTATCAAACTGGTTTTGATTATCTGCGCGCCACCGGGCGGTTGCCGTTCTGGAATCCATACGTCCATTGCGGCGTTCCTTTTTTGGGCTCGTTCGCATTGTGCCCGTTCTTTCCCACGACCTGGCTGATGGCCCTTGCGCCTTTCGCGCTGGGTTTCGCGCTGCATTATCTGCTGAGCAATTTTCTGGCCGGCGCGCTGGGCTATGCCGGGCTGGGCTTGATGGGGCGCCGCCGTTTCGCCGCGTTTGCCGGCGGATTACTATGGCAATTGAACTGCCATTTTTGCACACTGGTTTATCCCGGACATATCGGCAAGTATCCTGCCATCGCCTGCGCGCCGCTCGTGATCGGCGGCGTCGTGCATGCCTGCCGTACAAAGCATTGGCGTGGATTCATCCTGGCGGGCGTGGGGCTGGCGTTGCAGATCTTCGCCAGCCACGTGCAGATCGCGTATTATATTATCGGGCTGTGCATTGCGTATGCGGTGGCGCATGCACTGTGGGCCGCGCCCAGGCAGCCTCGCGAGTGGTTGCGGCGCATAGCCGGACTGGCGTTGATGCTGGGCGTCGGCGCGAGCCTTTCAGCGGTGTTTCTTTTCCCTGCGCTGGAAACGAGCGTACGTTCAGGCCGCGCGGGCGGCGTGGAATTCGAGGAAGCGACGAAGTCCAGCTATCCGCCGGACGAGTTGTGGGAGTTGATCCTGCCGCTTTACACCGGACACAACGTGCATGCGCCGGGCGACGAAGAAGAGCCGCCGCGTTACTTCGGGCAGTGGGGTGAACGGCTGGTCAGCGATTATGTGGGTATGGGCGTGCTGCTGTTTGCGTTGCTGGGGTTGCTGCTGGAACGCCGGATGGAACGATGGTTTTGGCTGGCAGTGATCGGTACGACACTGTTGATGTGTGTGGGCAAATACCATCCACTTTACCACATCCTATATGATTGGATCCCGGGTTTGGATCACTTCCGCTCACCGGCCACGATCATGTTTCTCATTCCGCTTGCGCTGGCCGGGCTGGTTTCAATGGGCGTCGAACGATTGCTCGATGCTGGCGATCTATCGGGCCGCCGTAAGATTTTTTGGATCATATCGGGAACGAGCATCTGGATTTTCCTGATATTGTTTCTGGCAGGTTATCTGCGTCTTTGCATATTGCCTGATGAAGCTATGCGCGAGTTTTATTTTTTTAATGCGATGGCACGCACGGGCATGGCCGGCCTGGCGTGCGGCGTGACGATGATCCTGATCGCCGTATTGTTTAGCGGAATGCGTGAGCGACTGATGGCTTTAGCATTGTTCGTGACCATCGCGGCGCTCGACCTCTGGAGCGTGGACCGCATCTTTGTGCGCACCGCGCCCTTGAAGGATCTGCAGGCGATGCCCGCGCGTTATGCGCCGTTGCGCGACGCCATGCGCATGCGCCTTCGTTCGGGGCCGCAGGATCGCGTGCTGATCGCCGGAGGCGAGTTGTCCAACTGGCTGATGATGAGCGGGATCCGTTCGCTGCATGGCTATCATCCCGTGGTCATGCAAAGATGCTCCCGTTTGCTTGACGCGGGCGGCGGCTCGTATGGTCCGCGCGCCTCGCGGCTGCTTAATCTGCGTTTTGTGGTGGGCGATCCGGGAACACCCGGTTTCGCGCAGGAATTCCGGCCGGTCGCCGGGATCAAGGGTCTATATGAACACCGCGAGCCTTTGCAATACGCCTGGTTTCCGGAGCGCTTAACGCCAGCGCAGGACGATGAGGATTGGTTGCGACAGACAGCGGCGCTGGACGATTGCTACGCCGCTGCGATCACCGCGCTTGAAACTAACGAAGCCGAATTCGGCGCCGCGCAGGATTGCGCCGTTCGTCTGTTGAATTTTCAACCGGATGAAATTTCGCTCCGCGTCAAAGCGGACAAGCCGCGTCCGCTGGTTCTGTCGGAACTCTACATGCCTGGCTGGCAATGCCGGTTGGAAGACGGCGCGGCGCTTCCCATCGAATGCGCCGACTATGCCCTGCGCATGATCCGCGTTCCTGCCGGGATGCATCAACTCACCATGCAATACGCGCCGGACTCGTATCGCACTGGCGGATTCCTTTCGCTCGCCACGCTGGCCATGCTTTTCGCCGGTCTGCTAGCGTGTCGACGAAGCGGCAGTGTGCGTCAATCCGCATAAGCCCATAGGATCTTGCGGCTTTTTTCATCCATGGTTTCTGGCTCCGGGAAGCGCAGCACAAGGCCTTCGATCCCGCGAATGAGATACCCGCCCTGTTGCAACGGTCGCGGCCATTCGTCGTGCTTGGTTTGGAAAGTGATCGGGCCTTGGCGGGTGCGCACCTTCCAGTTGCGGATTTCATACTCGTTGTCGATCTCGTCGATGGCTTCGATGTCCAGGATGAATCCGGCTTCCATCAGGGCCTGTTCGATCAACTGGCGCTCCTCAGGCTCCAGATCGTCCAGCTGATCAATCATCGCCACCTCGTGATCCTTCTCGTCGCAGAGCGAGATGAAGCGGTCTGGCGCCGACCAGGGAAAGGCGCGGCGCACCTTGACGGCGACGTCTTCATCGTCTTCGCGAATGAGCCAGAGCATCCCGTCGTTTTTTTGTTCGAGTTTCAATGGATTCATCTTTTTATATCCCTTCACGAGACTGTTAGCTTCGAAATACTATCGGGATGGGATCGCATCGTTGTCATTTGGATCGATTACGATTTCGATAGCGATCCCGATCCCGATTTTAATTTACACATGAACCGTCGAGGCATATTACACCGCGTACATTTCGTGCAGTTCATGCTGAAGGTTATGCAGTTTTCGATATACGCCGTCTTCCTTGGCCAGCAGCTCGGCGTGGCGGCCATGCTCCACGATCTGCCCGTCTTCCAGCACAAACAGCCGGTCCGCCCGGCGCAAGGTGGACAGGCGGTGCGCGACGGCGAACACCGTCCGGCCTTCGATCAAGCGTTCCAGCGCCTCCTGGATTTTGCGCTCCGTTTCCGTGTCCACGCTGCTGGTGGCTTCGTCGAGAATCAGGATGCGCGGATTGCAGAGGATCGCACGGGCGATAGACACGCGTTGCCGCTCGCCGCCGGATAGCGTGTGTCCGCGTTCGCCAACGATGGTGTCATAGCCGTTCGGCAATTTACAGATGAATTCGTGCGCATTGGCCGCCTTTGCCGCAGCCACGACTTCGCTGATGTCCGCATCCGGTTCGCCGTAGCGGATGTTTTCCAGAATCGTGCCGTGAAACAAATGCGGATCTTGCAACACCATGCCCACCTGCCTGCGCAGATGACCGGTGTCGAGATCGCGCAAATCCACGCCGTCGATCAAGATCCGGCCGGATGACGACTCGTAGAAACGCACGATCAGGTTCGTCACGGTCGTTTTGCCCGCGCCGGAAGGGCCGACCAGCCCGATCATTTCTCCCGGTTCGACTTCGAAGGAGATGTCGCGAATCACCGGCCGGATGCCGTCGTAGGCGAATGACACGTTTTCAAACACGACGCGCCCTTGCACCGGCTCCAGACGCACCGCTTCCTGCTTGTCCGTGATGTCGGGCTCGGTGTCCAAAATCTCGAACACGCGATAGGCCGATGTCGTGGCGCGGTTCATCATGCGCGTGATCATGCCGATGGTCTCGATCGGCTGGAAGTACATGCCCATATATAACAGAAAGGCCATGAACGTGCCGATGCTGAGCGCGTTCGGCGCGCCTGCCGGTTGCAGCAGACGCGGAGTCGCGAAAATCCAGACGATCAGCGTAATGACATGGAGGCCGAAGATCACTCCCGGCCAGAACTTGGTCCATACGCCATGGATCGCGTTGAATTCGAGCGTGGCGTTTGAGTTGCGGTCGCTGAAACGGTCGATTTCGAAGTTCTCCTGGTTGAACGCCTTGACCACGCGCATGCCTGGGATGGTGTCGGACAGAACTTCGGTCAACCGGGTCCATTTGCGCCAGGCCCGCAGGAAGAGCCGGGACATGACTTTGCTGTGCGCAAAGAACGACCACAGCATAACCGGCACCGGCAGGATCATCAGCGCGCCGAGCTGCA
Source organism: Candidatus Sumerlaeota bacterium (assembly GCA_016928995.1). GTDB lineage: Bacteria > Sumerlaeota > Sumerlaeia > JAFGJS01 > JAFGJS01 > JAFGJS01. The sequence goes on from JAFGJS010000102.1 coordinate 57,404, forward strand.
GATCCATACAAAGCAGCACGGCGCCCAGTCCGAAGAGCATGATCACGGCCAGCGATACCTCCACCATGCCGAAGGCGATGAAGTCCCACAGCCGGTCGGTGTCATGGCTCACGCGGCTGATGATGCTGCCAGTCTGCTTGCTGGAGTAAAAATTCAGGCTGAGCCGTTGCAGATGCTCGTAGAGTTCCTTGCGAAGATCGCGCGCGACCAACTCTCCCAGCACCGCCATCGAGCGCAGGCGCGCATACAGCAGAAATGCGCGCAGGATAAAGGTGACCGCCAGGGCGCCGATCATGATCCCCGCGAGCCACAGCGCGTCGCTCCGTTCAAATGCGCCGCCCTCAAAGGGCTTGATTATATCATCCACCAGGCGCTTGGTCAGGTATGGCGGCAGCAGGCTGATCACGGTCATCAGCGCGGCGCAGATCATGCCGATGGCCACGCGTTTCTTATACGGCTTCATGTAGCCGATCAACCGCCAGACAACCGTCAATTCCTTGCCCGCGACAGCGGCCTGCGCTTCACGCACGGACTGCGACATCGCCTTGGCGTACAGAGCATCCGGATCTTTTTCCTCAATCGCGTTTTGTGACGTTTCCGGATCCAGCAGGTACTTGATGTTCTCCATGGCGCGGCGTTGACGATGCGTGTATCGCAGCACGGCCAGCGGCGGTTCGTTCGGATCGCCCTGGATATGCAAGACTGTGCTGCTGAGTCCTGGAGTCTCTTTGACTGCCTGGATTTTAGCGCGATCAAAGGAATGGACTTCCGGGGCGCCTTTGCCATTCTTTGCCACGGCGGCGCGGCTGGGGCCGATAGCGATCCAGCGCTGCTCCAGCTGCATGGAGCCATTCAGGTCGGCCATGGCGTAGAGCTGCACGGATTCCCCCGCCCAATCTTGCTCGATGCGCATTCGAAGGTCATCCGGGAGTTTGTCCGGCTGATTCGTATAGCGCTTGATGATCTCACGATTGGTGTTTGGTTTTCCGGGTTTGCTTCGTTTCAAGTGCATCGTTCAGATCCTTTTAATCGTCATCGGCCGGTTTTTTAAAATGAGAACGGGCCTTTAGGGTGAATTTTCCTAAAGGCCCGTTGTGAATAAGTTTCTTGAACCTTTAGGGTGGGCTGACGGTTGAGTTGTTATGGGCTGCGGTATGCTTATTGGCCTTCTTTCCAGCAGTAAAGAAGGTCAGTGGCGCCGATACCGTTCGTCGCAGTCGCCCATAAGATTGTATTTGTGGAATGAAGATTTTCATCGGATACAGGTTTTCTGGTTTAAGGTATTAAAAATATTTATGCCCGCCGTGTGATGAAATCAAGTTAAAATTTGAGAATTATCGCGAAGAGGCGAAGACCGGTCGATATGATCAGTATTCTTTATAATCGGCGCCTTCCGTGAGTCGTACGTTTCAGTCTTTGCTGGACGAAGGTTTTGTTTCATTTTATATTTTCACTTGGCATGCAATCTATCGCGGCGAGCGGAATATGACGTTGGCTCTGGAGCGCATACGTGAGTGGATCGAAGCCCTGACGCATAACGACGCGGGACGAGCGGAGGCCGTTTTGCGGGAGTCGCCCTGGCATGCGATCAACGGCGTGATGAAAATTATCAACGGCGTTGTGCGCGCATGTAATGACGCGGAGGCGGGTGCGCTGCTTTTGCATGAGGCGCAGCGAAGCTTCGAGCCTGAGATGTGTCTGAATAACTGGAGCCGACTATTCGAGCGCATGCCGCCGGAGAAAAGCCGCGAGTTTCTCGCTTCGCCAGAACGCATCCGCGTCGCGTCACAGTTGTTTTCGTTCAGCCAGGCTTTTGCGGATCGTGTGACGAACGGCGCCGTGGACCTGATCGCCGCACTGACACCGCAAAACCTGGAACGCACATACGGCTTCAATGATTATGACGGGCCATTGAGCGAGGCATTGAGCCGGATTCCATCGGGAGATGATCCGCGTCCGGCCGTGCTTGCGTTTCAGCAACAGGAGATGCTGCGCATCCTATTGCGAGACATGCTGGGGCTGGCCGATCTGTCTCAAACGGCTGGAGAGATCGCCTTTCTGGCCGGTTCGATCGCGCGTCAGGCTGTCAAACTCTGCCGCATGGAGCTCGAGGAGCGCTACGGCGAGCCGCAATGGACCGATGAGCACGGCAACCGGCGCTGCGCTCAATACGCCGTGATTGGCATGGGCAAACTGGGCGGCAATGAACTCAATGTCTCCAGCGACCTCGATTTGATCTTCGTTTACGATCATGAAGGCGAGACAACCGGCGTGGAAAGCGCCGGTCAGCAACGCCGGATCAGCAATCATCAGTTTTTTGTCCAGCTCTCCGAGCGATTCATCCGCTTCATGATGGCGCAAGGCGGCAGCGGCAAGCTGTATCGCGTGGACGCGCGGCTGCGTCCGGAAGGGGCCAGCGGACCGCTGGCGCGCTCATTGGAAAGCTATGAGAACTACCTGTTGACGCAGGCTCGCATCTGGGAAAAAATGTCGCTGATCAAGGCGCGCGGCATCGCCGGAGAAACCGCGTTGATTCAACGCTGGGAGGCCAGTGTGCGTCAATTCGTCTTCGACGCCAATCCGGTTCAACTGCTATTGCGTGAAGTGCTGCATTTGAAGGACAGCATCGACAACGAAGTGTATCATATGGGACTGGAGCGCCGCGAAGTGAAGCGCGGCTTTGGCGGGATCCGCGAAATCGAGTTTCAGGTCAGCGCGACGCAACTGATTCACGGCAAGCAGAATCTGGATTTCCGCCGCCGCTCGACGCTTGATGCGCTGGAGGTGCTGTATCGTGCGAAACGCATCCCTCAGGAGAAGTATGATGATTTGCGCACCGCGTACATCTGGCTGCGCACCGTGGAGCACCGGTTGCAGTATATGCACGATCGACAGACGCACGTGCTTCCGGAGCCGCCGGGGGAGCTCGAGGCGCTGGCGCGGCGTTGCGGCGTCGAGGCGGAAGGCCGGCACAAAGCGGGCGAGATTTTCCAGCGTCATCACCGGCATATCATCGAACGGGTGCATGCCTGGTTTGAGGAATTTTTCGGCCCGGCGCAAGAAGAACTGGAGCGCGAAGCCGATCAGGAATTCTGGCACTTGCTGCATCGTGAAATCGATCCGAAACAGTGCCAGGCGGTGCTGAAGAAATACGGTTTCAGGGACGCCGGATCGGTGAAGACGATTCGCCGGCTGGCCTATGGCGCGAGCGACCGTTACATCACGGCGGAAGGACAGCAGTTTTTTGAGCGCATTTTTCCGCGGCTGATGCGCGCATGCAGCGAGGCTCCGATGCCGGACAAGGCGCTGCTGAACTTCGAGGCGTTTCTGTTTAAATCCGGCGGCATCACTCCGTACTACGGCTTTATCGTCGATTATCCCCCCGTGCTGACGATGCTGTGCAAAATCTTCGGCTCCTCCGGGCTGCTGTCGAAGATTCTGATTCAGCATCCCGAATACCTGGATTTGCTGGTGCAGGAGGAGAATCCGGATCGACGCATCGATTCGCCTGAGCGTCGCGCAACGCTGATTAAGAATGTGCTGGCGGCTCGTGTCAGCGAGATTGCGATGAACCGCATGCGCCGTTTCTATCAGCAAAATCTGCTGCGGATCGGGATGCGTTTTTTGCTGGGGATCACGAACGCGAACGAGGCGGCGGCCGCGATTTCGGATTTGATGCGCGTTCTGCTTGATGCGGCGCATCAACGCGCCTTTGCGGAATTGACGGCGCGGCACGGCGCTCCGCGGACGGAAGATGGCCGCGATGCGGAAATCGTCACTTTCGGACTGGGCAAGATCGGCGCGAGGCAGATGAGCTTCTATTCCGATCTAGATCTGGTTTACGTGTATGACGGGGACGGATCGACCCATAGCGACGAGTCGATCTCCAATAATGTGTTTTTTTCGCGTCTGGCCGCTCGCGTGCAGGAGTTGTTTACGCATCCGACCGGCGAGGGCAAAATCGCGCCGATTGATCCGCGATTGCGCCCGGAAGGAAAATCCGGACCGTTGGTCGTCAGCCGGCAGCGTTTCGAGTCGTATTTCGAGTCGGAAGAAGCTCAGCCGTGGGAGTATCAGGCTTACTTGCGGAGCGCGTTGCTTTACGGCGATGAGAAACTATACCGGCGTTTGCGCGATACGTATTGGCGGCGGGCGATATCGTTGCGCGAGCGTATCGGCTTGGCCCGGACCGTGCGGGAAATGCGGGACAAGCTGGAGGAATCGGTCAAACTGCCGTCGTGGGCGGAGAGAGGCTTGAAACGCGGCCCGGGCGGGATTGTGGACATTGAATTTCTCGCTCAATATCTGCAGCTGCGGCATGGGGCGGAGTGCGGAGAACTGGAAGGATTAGCGACGGATGAAACGCTGCGTTTGTGCGCGGAGCGCGGCTATCTGCCGCTGGAAGACAGCCTGTTTTTGATTCAGGCGCTGCTTGATCTGCGTATCGTTGAAATGACGAATCGTCTGCTGAATGAATCGGCGGACAACTATCTGCCGCAGACCGCGGAACGGCAAAATGCGCTGGAGAAGGCGCTCTCGGACCATCAGCTTACGCTCGATGGCATCCGGAACATTATTGAAAAAGTACGGTTGATTTTCGACAGGTTCCTACCGCAGTCAGGTCTGGGAGAGCATTGAAATTCGATCCGCTAAATATCCGCATGCGGAAACGGAAAAATCACATTTCCGTCAGACCGAAGACAATATCAAGGCGCATGTTGCGCATGGTTTTCATCAACTGCGGCTTGAGATTTTTTAAGCGCAACTCGCCGTTATGCCGTTTCACATGCGCGCGCAACATCACCAGCATCCCCAGACTGGCGGAATCCAGATAATTCAGATATTCCAGATTGAGCGTAATGTTGACCCGGCCGTTCCGGCAAAGCTCACGCGTCTCTCGCTCAAATTCACCAGCCGAATCACGGTCGAACGCATCTAAAAGATCAATATCGGCGGCGTTTTCCTCAGTGCAGTTGATTTGATATTTCACTACAAGCGCCTCATATTTCGTAAGATGATATGAATAGCGATAACTGTAGGGTCTTTCGGGCGATATTTCAAACAAAAAGAAAAAAACACTGGTGTTTTCTATTATTTCCGTTTAATAATCTATTAAACCCGAAGGCTGTGTTGTCTATTCCAACAAGCCGGCATATACTAGCGATCAATACGCGGGTAGCCGACGACCGGACACACCATCAGACAGAGGACCAACGATGCCCAAGACGATTTGTATTGTCGATGATGAAGACGATATCATTCAGCTCGTTCGAGCCTTGCTGGAACACAAAAACTTTGAAGTTCATACCGCTCGCAACGGGCTGCTGGGGATGGAGTTGATTCAAGAGGTCAAGCCGGACCTGGCGATTCTCGACCTGATGATGCCCGGCATGTCGGGCCTGGAGATGTGCAAGCGTCTGCGCGCATCGGAGGAGTTCCGCGATCTGCCGATTCTGGTGCTTTCCGCCATCGCGCGGGATTCGGACAAGCCTGAGGAATACTGGGCCGCCGGGCTGCAATCGGACGATTTCATTCGCAAGCCGTTCGATCCCGCCAACCTGCAGGCGAGAGTGGAGTATCTGCTGCGTCGCGCCGAGTATAAATCGACGGTTCCCCGGCCGGGCGCCGCGGGCGGTTCGCAAGGGGCGAATGGCGGCGGGGAAAAGATCAGTCACGAAGATCTTTCGCCGGAAGATGTGGTGCGTCAGTTCATCCAGTCATGGAACGGCGCTGATTTCGGCTTGGAATTCGACTGCCTGGGCAAAGAGATGCAATACAACCTTTCGCGGCAGGAATATGTCTCGCGGCGGATGAGCACCTATAATGAAAACGGCCGCGACCAGGAAGAGCATATCTGTTACGCGTTTCTGCAAAAACAAATTGATGAGAATGCGGCCAGCATCATTTGCGAACGGCAAGTCAAGCGAGGGATTTCCACAAAACGCACCAGGGAAAGCTACAAGCTCAGCAAAACCGCCGAGGGCTGGAAGATCGTCCAGGTGCGCAGCGCCTGAGCCGCGCGCCGTTATCGCAGGAAGTCCAGCAAGGAAATCTGCATCGATTCGCCAGCGGCCTGCAGGGAAGCTTCGTAAGCCAGTTGAGCCTGATTATATTCGACAATCGCATCCGTGATATCGGCGTCTTCCAGGTCGGACTTCAAGGTCTTGAAGCCCAGTTTTACATTGGTCAGACGGCTGGATGCGCTGTCTACGGCGCCTTGCCGCGTGCCGACCGTCGCTAGAAACGTCCCTGATTGTGAAATCCCCTGATCAAAACGGTCCAGCAGCGCGTCGATGGCGATGACATCGCCGTCGCGCAGCGCTTCGACAGCTTCATTGAGCAATGCAAAAATGTCTTCTCCACCGCTCAATCCCGCTCCCTGAAACACCGCGTCGCCGGTGAAATTCATCGGCACAAAATTATCGGATTCAATCTCCACCTGCTGTGCTTGTGAATTTCCCAGATAGACGCCCGGCACAGCCACCTGGATCTGAAACAGGTCGCCTGCCGCCGGCGCCAGCGTGCCGTCTTCAATCACTACTTGCAGCCCGTCGAACGAGATCGAATCGCCGGAAACGTATGTCTCGCCCGTCAGCACCGTGGCGCCCGTGGCGGTGTTCATCACATCGAAAGTGGCTGGCGCGGTGAAAATAATCTCGTATGTGTCGCCCATGTTCATGTCCACCGGATTGGAAACCGTCACTGTGGCTGTGGCGTCGCTGGTGTTGCCCGCATCCGGCGTTATCGCGGCGTCAATCCCTGTGAATGCCGGCAGATTATCGAGTGTGCCGGCGAAGATATAACGGCCGTCAAACTTGTAATTCGCCAGTTGAACCATTTCTTGCAGCAACGAGATCAACTCCACGGCCGCCGCTTCGCGCGTGTCGGTGGTGCTTTGCGCATTGCTTGCCTCTCCCAGCACCAGTTCCTTGGCTTGAGTCAGAATCTCCGTCACCTGGTTCAGCGTTGTGTCATAAATATCCAGCAATGATCCGACGCGGTCGATGTTGCGTTCAAATTGCTCCACCTGCCCGATCAGATGATCCAAATCCAGCACACGCAACGCCGACACAGGATCGTCCGACACGCGGTTGATTTGCTTTTGCGTCGAGACGATTTCCTGTTTTTCCATCAGCCGCTGAGTCGCCAGTTGCACCTGGCGGATCGCTGAGTTATAAATCGTGTTTTGAGTGATTCGCATGCTTGCCGCTCCTGGGCGTTTACGCCGTCACACTATGTTAATCAACGTTTGCAGAATTTCATCCATCGCGGAAATCATGCGCGCGGACGCCTGATAGGCGCGTTGAAAGATGATCAGATTCGTCGATTCCTCATCCAGCGACACTCCGCTGATTTCCTCGACGTATCCGCTGATCTGGTTCACTATGGTATCCTGCGCGATCAATTCGCTTTTGGCCTGGCTTGCCTTCAATCCCACATCGGCCACGTGCGTGTTGATGAAATTTCGCAGGGCCAGGCCGTCCACAATTCCCGCATCCTCCAGTTCCAACAGCAGCAGCAGGTTCTCATTGTCGCTCGCCGCGTTCGACAATCCCGCCGCGATATTCGACGAAGAAGCGCGGATATCCGCGCTGACGCTGATGTTTGCCGCAGCGTTGTCGATCGTGTTGACGCTGAACGTGTCGCCCGTCTGCGGACCGCCGCTCAAGTCTCCCAACGTGATTTCGATGCCATCGAAACTCACGGTCACGCCTGACGCATATGCCGCGCCGCTGATGACTGTCGCGCCTGTCGAGACGTTGACCACGTCGAAGGTCGTGGGATCGGTGAACACTACCGCGTAATCGTCGAAGGTGAGGAGCGTCTGATCCAGCACTGTCCCGCTAGAAATTTGCGCTCCCAGACTGTTGCCTGCTTCGGGGGCGAAGGCGACGCCCACAGGCTCGAAGAAATTGACGCCTGTGTCGCCGTCCAGGTCGATGCCGGTTTGATGCAGGATGTTGAACTCCGTCGCCAAATGGGCGGCGGCTTCGTCGATCCAGCGCAGTTGATCCGGGATCAGCGAGTCGCGGATCTCCAGCAATCCTCCCAGCTTCGATGTGGTGATGTAATCCGTGACGTTTTGCTCAAGACCAGCGTTATCGCGGACAAATACGTCGTAAAAACCGTCGTTCGTTGCATCAGGATGCACCACCAATTCATTGGCGGTGACGTTGATGACGAGCGGCATGCCTGACGCGGCGTAGATAAAAAACTCTCCGTCGCCATTGATGACAGTGGACGGAATCAATTCCTGCAGATCGTTGATCAGTACTTGACGCTGATCGAACAGCTCATTGGAGCCTTGGGTGCTCCCCAGCAAGGTTTTGTTGATGTTCGCGATCGCGTCGAGTATTTCATTGACGCTCGATACGATGCTCGCTACTTCGCGGTTGGCTTCCGCTTGCTCGTTGAGCAGCAGTTGATAAGTGCTTTGCATCGTCTGGCACAATTCCTCCGCTTGCGCCCGCACCAGTTCGCGCTCTGTTGTCCCGCCCGGATCCAGCGTCAAATCCTGCAGCGCCTGGAAGAAGTCGTCCAGGGCGACTCCAATCCCATCCTGATTCGTTTCATCCACGATTGTTTCCACGCGCTCGATAAATGTCTGTTTGATTTCAGCCTTGCCGTAATCCTGCAGCGCATATCCCATCCGCGTGTCCAGGAATGCATCGCGCATCTGGATGATGTTGGAAATCGTCACGCCGGTGAGGTTGCTTAAGGCTTCATAGACCGCTTCTTGCCGGGAATAGCCTTCCGTGTTGACATTGGCGATATTCTGACCCGTCACCTGCAGCGATTGCTGCGCGGCGTACAGCCCTTGGTTGGCGATGTTCATGATGGTCATGATTGATGTGGTCATGAGAGGCTCTCCTTTTCGCGTCAGACCTGCCGTGACAAAACAACGGATTGCACAGTTGACCGGCGGCTGGCGGCCGGCCGCACTTTTCCGGCGTATGAAACATCCGAACGGGCGCCTGACTGGCGCGCGATGTATTCCATGGTGTCATGCAGAATCATCATCATGCTATCGGCCGCTTGCTGCGAATTGGCGGTCTGGCGGCGCACTTCTTCCACGCCATGCGTCAGGGCGTCGCGCAGTGATTCGAGCAAATCGCGCCCTTTCGCCGGGATATGCGGATACAGCATCGAAAGGCGAAAATCCTCCTCGGCGCAGTCCAGTTTCATGGCGAGACTGCGGATCAGCTCGTGGCGCTGATGTTCGCATTGCTGGATTTTGATCTGAGCCGTGTCTTTGCGGGCGATGATGTCCGGCAGCGCGCCAAATCGCACGTGGCGCAGGGCGTCGCTCTCTTCGCGCAGCAACTGCACGAGGGTGTCGTACTGCGAACATTCGTCCTGCAGCAGATCATAGAGTTGTTTGATGAGTTGATGCATGGGAACTCCGTCCTCCGGCCGCTGAACCGGGGGGCGGAGCAGGTTGGCTTATTTGCGGCGCGCTGCTGATTCGCTCAACGATTCATTGACCATTTTTTTCGCGATTTTCTCGCTCTCGACATAATACTGGCCATCGCCGATCTGGAGTTTGATTTCACTCACTTTTTCGATCCGCGTATCCGGCACATTGGCCACGATTTCTTTCGCGTTCGACAATTGCCGTGAGGTCGTCGAGATGTCGATGCTGTCGCCCTTGCCCGTTCCGGCGGATTGCTCCGCTGGGGCTTGGGCATCGGATTTTTGAGGATCGACAGCCTTATTGATCGCACCAGTATTGTTCACATTTTTACGGCCCGAGATCTTCATTCCCGTTTACCCTCCGTTCTTATCTCCTTGTATTATCGGTATTAACAGAGGGAATCTTTAACTGCATCTTCACCGGAAATCAAGTTTCGAGCAACCGGCTGTGGATCCGCTTTGAATCCAGTTATCAAGCCTCCTTAGGCCCTTCCGATTTTACTGATCCCTGCATTTCGACCAGCTGACGATATAGCGCGCCGGCCAATCCGAGGCGTAAATTGCCCTTCGCCTGATCCACAAACTGGGAATCGAGCATCTCCTGAAACATTTCACCGCCCATTCCCTTTCCGCCCAGCAGATCTTCGGCCGGGATGGTGTCGCGCATGGACTTCATCATCTGCGACAGCATCATTTTTTCGAATTCGTACGAGATGCCCAGCAACTTGCTGTCCAGGGCGTCGTCTCCAGTCGTCAATCCTTGACGTTGATAGGTTTGCAGCTCCGCCCGATAGCGTGCGGCGTCCTGGCTGTTGACGATCAGAGATGGATTGAGATTCATCTCCATGGTTTATTCCTCGCTCGAATCCTCGTTGTTTTCTTCATTCAATCCGCGTTCTTTCAACTCGCATCAAACCGTTATGCTTACCGGATCTCGATCTCGGCCTGCAATGCTCCCGCGGCCTTGAGCGACTGTAAGATCGAAATCAGATCGCGCGCGGTCAAACCAAGTGCGTTCAAGCCTGAAACCACTTCGCTTAGGCTTACGCTCTCGCGCAGCACGGTAAGGTTCACATTTTCCTCGGTCGCCGAGATCCCACTGTTGACTTCGAGCGCCGTATCGCCCTGGCGTGCAAACGGCTCCGGCTGAACCACGCGTTGGATGCTGCTGATCTGGAAGGTCAAATCGCCCTGGGCGATGGCCACCGTGCTGATCCGCACCTCTTCGCTCATAATCACAGTGCCGGTGCGCTCATCCACGATGATCCGGGCCGCTTGATCCGGAAACACGGGCACACTTTCGATTTCCGCGATATACGACACCAGCCGCTCCTTTTGCGAGGCGCTGAGCATGACGCGCACCGTGCCTGCATCGAGCGCCGTAGCCACATCGTTCGCGCCTTCCTGATCCTGGGACATGCGGTTGATCGACTTGGCGATGTTCGACGCTGTGGTAAAGTCGGGATTGTGCAGCAGCACATTGATCCAATCCCGGTCGTCAAAGGGCATGTCGATGTTGTCTTCCACGTCCGCGCCGTTCGGAATCCGCGCCACGGTCGGGTGGTTTTTCTGCACGGCGTTGCCGCCGGACTCCACGCCGAAACCGCCGACAGAGAGCGGTCCCTGGGCCACGGCATAAACCTTGCCATCCGGTCCTTTCAGCGGCGTCAGGAGCAACGTGCCGCCCTGCAGGTTCGTGGCGTCGCCGATCGAATTGACCAGCGTGTCGATTTTCGAACCAGGCCGCGCAAAGGACGGCAGCGTGGCCGTGACCATCACCGTCGCCACGTTTTTCGCCTTGATGTCGCTGGAATCGACGGTCAGTCCATGACGTTTGAGCACTGCTTGCACGCTCTGATTGGTGAAGGCGTTGCTGGAGCCGTCGCCGGTGCCGTTAAGGCCGATCACGATGCCCAGTCCAGTGAGCGGGTTGTCGCGCACTCCTTCAATCTCGGCCACGTCCTTGAGCCGGATCGCCTGAGCCGGATTCGATTGCAGCGCCGCCAGCGCCAGAACCAAAACCATTGTGATGTGCTTAGACAGATTCATTGTTCATTCCTTGATCAATTCTCATATCAGAACGGCCAGAATTTATAGAAACCGCGCATGATGATTCCCGGACTCTGGAGATCGCCAGTGTTTGGTCCGCGCGCGCCGTATATAATCGTCGCGTTCGCCAGCCGCGTGGAGTCGATTTGGTTTTCGCTGTCCAGATCCTCCGGACGCAACAGCCCTTCGACTGTGATGTAATTCTGCTCGCGGCCGACGCCGGTGACTTTATAGCCGTAAATCTTCATCACCCCGCCAGGCAGCACGTCCACGACCTGCGCCGATACTTCCGCGATCAGTTTATGGTCCTGCTTCGCCTCGCCGTCCGACTCGAAAGACGCGGTGCTGTCCGCTTTGATCAGCTTGTCCAGCTGCACGTCGGCATTCTTGCCCGTGGCCAGCCGGCCTGTGCCGTAATTGGCTTCCTTGCCGAAGAAGTTCTCGATGCCGGCAAGGATCGACGATTTGCGCTGACCTTTGGATTCCACCGTGGATTCGCCTTCCGAGCGGTCGATGATGTTCACCGTTAAAAGATCGCCCGGCCGGCAGGCTTTGACGTCGGCGGTCATCGACCAGCGATTGTCATTGCCCGCCCAAAGCGAGCCATTGTGGTTCTCCGCCTGCCGCGATTCTTGCGGCACGATCACCGGCGGCGCTTCGAAGGTTTTGCGCTGCAGCGAAACGCCCGCGCAGCCGCTGAGCAGAACCATGACGCCGAAGGCCATGCTGAAAAGCGCAAGGCTCCATGCCGCGCTGAATGTGACTCGTTCGATCGCCTTTTGCATGGCTCTTTCCTTCCTTATAACGAGGTTTCGACTGTTTGCGCATTCTTGACGCGCGCGTAAATCACTTTGCCGGAACGTTCATTGCGCACGCGGATCATCTCGTCTTGAGCGCCGTTTTCCAACGCTACGCCCTTGGTCGTGATGCGCATCGGGCCTTGCTCTAACAGAATAATCACAGGCTGATTGCGCGCGACCAACGTCGGCGCGATCAATTCGCCCATCTTGGGGTAATCGCCATAAGAGAGATTACGCCGCGCGCTTTTTCCCAAGACTTGCTCGACGTGCAGAATGGCGTCCTTCGGCATTTCGGAAAGCAGCGCCTCGGCCATCTGCAAGTCTGTGGATTGAATCGTTTCGCCGCGGCGGATGGCGCGGGCATATTGCAACGCGTTGATCTTTACGTCGGTTTCGATCGTGCCGGAAATGCGCGCGGCGGATCGACCGTCAACCTGCAAATCCACATTGAAGGGAACGCGGCCAAGTTTCTGCGGCGTCACCGCGACATCCACCTGAAAGCGATACTTGCCGACCGGGATCCTGTCGATCCGCCCCATTTGCGCCGGTCGGAACACCATTTGTTCCGGCAGCGCGCCCAGTTTCTCCTGAATCGCCAGTTGCACGGCGCGCTCGATTTGGCGCACCGGAGCGTCCGTGCCGACCCGCTCGACCACCGCTGTATTGGGGCATTCAATCGTCATGCCGCGCAAGGACACGCCCGCCGCTCGCAGGCGGCTGCGCAGCCAGTTTTCCGTGATGCGTTGCGGTTTTTCCACTTCGCTCAGCCGGTCGAGCGCCAACTTCCGCAGATGCCCCGCCAGCGCGTCGCTTTTCGTCTCGACTTTCGCGATGTCTTCCAGCAGTACCTGCTCGTCACGTACCAGCGACTGCGGATAGACGGTCACCTTCACACTCGCGGCCGGCATCGGAACACTCGGCGGATCCGGCAGCAAGGCGAGTTGCATTTCACCCGCCTGCGCTGTCAGCGCCGCGCTGCATATTCCTGCGATCATCAATGTCAGCATCAACCGTTTCATGATTCCCACCGCCGTCCTTAGCGTTTCAGATTGCTCGCTGTCTGGAGCATCTCTTCCGAGGTCGTGATTGCCTTTGAATTCACTTCATATGCCCGTTGAGCCGTGATCATGTTGACCAGTTCATCCACAACCTCGACATTAGAAAGTTCGAGGAATCCCTGGCTCAACGAACCCAGGCCGTCTTCACCGGGAGTGCCCACCAGCGGATCGCCCGAGGCGCCAGTTTCGACGTAGAGGTTGTGTCCCAGCGCTTGCAGGCCGGAGGGATTGGAGAAGCGGACCAATTGAATCTGTCCCACCTGGGATGTCGCGGTTTGCCCGGCCTGCAACACGGAGACTGTGCCGTCCTGGCCGATTGTGATCGAAATCGCATCAGAGGGGATCGTGATGCCGTCGGCCAGCGGATCGCCGTCAATCGTGGTCAATTGTCCATCGGCGTCCGTCTCCAGCGCTCCGTCGCGGGTAAAGACTTCCGTGCCGTCGGGCAGATTCACGCGGAAAAAACCGTCTCCTTCAATCATCACATCGAGCTGACGATCCGTGCTGCGGGCCGAACCTTGAGTGAAGACTCGTTGGATGCCGGCCACTTTGGCGCCCAGGCCCATTTCAATGCCGCTGGTTTTCGTCGTATTCGACGAAGCTGAGCCGCCCGGCGCCTGAATCGTTTGATACAGCAAATCCTGGAATTCCGCCCGTTGCTTCTTGTAGCCGGTCGTGTTGACGTTCGCCAGGTTGTGCGCGATCGTTTGCACGTTGTACTCTTGTACTTTCATGCCTGAAGAAGCGGTAAAAAGCGCTGTAGATGACATGTTTCCTGCTCCTATCTTCAATCGTTGTCTTGATTTATGCTCAAATTAACTCATCGCGTTCGTGATCAGCCGTGTGCGGGTTTCGTCCGACGTTTGAATCGACTTGGTCATCGCGTCGAAATTCCGCTGCACCTGGATCATGCGCATCAGTTCGTCAATCACGCTGACGTTGGAACTCTCCTCGTATCCTTGCAGCACGACGGTCGTCTCGCCCAGTTCGAGTTCGTGCAGCTCTTTTTCCTCGCCGTCATACGCCAGCGCATTTTCTCCCACGTGCCTCAGCTGCACCGTATCGGCCACGGCGACCAGCTTCAATCGTGCGATTTGTTTTCCGTCCTGCCAGACGCCGCCGTCCTTGGTCACTTCAAACGAATCGGAATTCAGCGTCACAGGATGACCGCCCTGCCCCAGGACAGGCAGTTGCGATCCACTGGCCAGCAGCATTTTTTCGCCGTTCTTCAGACCGATAATGAAATTGCTGCTTCGCGTCAGGCGTTTGCCCTGCGTGGACTGCAACTCGAAAAATGCATTCCCGCCGATGGCTGGATCGCTCGAACTGATCGCCAGGTCCAGCGGATCGCCCGTGGGGCTCAGCTCGCCCGGCGTCAAATCGAGCGCGGCAGGCTGCAATACGGGGTAAGCGATCGCTGAACTCGGCAGCACCGCTTTGGAATGATCGACGTTTTGGACTTGTCCGGGCCAGGCGTCTTGAAATGCAAAATCCGGGCTTTCCGCGACAAATCGCATGGTGTCGCGACGGAAGCCCGAGGTATGCGCATTGGCTAAGTTGTGAGTGATTCGTCCCAACCGGCGCTCTTGCGCAATTGCGCCCGATACTGCGGTAAACATGTCGTTCATTTTGGCCCTCGCTGGTCAAAAATCCGTTTGAACACAGTCGCCGAGGTTGTGAAAGCCAGGAAATCTCTTCCCGCATCCATGCTCGCGCCTGATATGTATCAATATCCATTCCATATCCGAAAACCGGATTGCCTGAGGGCAGTATAAAATAGCAGGTCTTTGATAAAAAAGAACTTAACTTTGAGCGCTAATGGCGGGTGGATAGAGTGAAGGCTCTTCCCAGCGGAAAATCTTGCCTGTGGACCGGAGGAAATGGACAAAAAAGCGAACTGTGAATGTCAGATGTTTGACGCGCAGCGGAATATTAATCGACGGCTCTGTGTCAAATTAATGCCGATTGGGTGCAGCCGGGACGTATCTTAAGTTTGTTCGGATTTTATGCTTCTTGTTCTTGCTCCTGCTCTTGCTCGCGCTCTTGCTCTCGCTCGAAATCGGATTCCGGTTTCCAAGTTCGGAATTTGGATGTAAATAGTAGACGCCGTGGTAAAGAAAAATTCCGGCTGTGTGGCGATTAATCAGAGCAAGAGCAAGAGCACGAGCAAGAAATGAATACGGCACAACGTCAAGATGCGTCCGTTCAATCGTTGTCGTTATTTTTTATGGTTGGTTTTATTTACGGATGAGCAATCCATTCCGTTTCATTGAAGTCAATAGTATAAAATCCAATTCAGGATCGCGTAAAAGACCAATTTCGGTTGACTCGCGCTTGACATCCTGTTGATGCCATGCGCGAGTATACCCAGAATTGATTTAATGCGTATCAAAGTCCAATATCAAAAGGGATGGATACATTGATCATGGGAACAGATTCAACGGCCTGCAAAACAACAATCACCGTGCAGGCGGATACGGCGGGCAAGCCGATCAGCCCGCTGCTTTTCGGGATTTTCTTCGAGGATATCAATTATGCCGCGGACGGAGGGCTTTATGCCGAGCTGGTGCGGAACCGTTCGTTCGAGTTTCAGGCGATTGAGAATCCTGAGTGGAACCAGTTGACGGGATGGGAATTGACCAAGCGCGGCGAGGGCGAGGGCTGGATGGGACTCGATGCCGCATGGCCGGTCCATCCGAACAATCCGCATTATGTCACATTGCACGTGGCGAAGGTCGGCGATGGTGTTGGTCTGATTAATCCAGGATTTGACGGCATCGCAGTTAAAGAAGGCGAGGATTATGACCTGTCGCTGTTTGCGCGGCAACTGTATATGGGGCGGCGCTGGGGCCAGGGTTTTTCCGGCAAGGACGGCCCGATGCCGCTGGTTGTGCGGCTGGAAAGCGAGGAGGGCGAAGCGCTAGGGGAGGCGTCGCTGGAAGTCGCCGGACCGGAATGGCAGCGTTTATCCGCGTCGATCCGCGCCAGCCGCACGGAAAAAGCGGCTCGACTGGTTTTGCTGGGGATGGACGTGGGCGGCGTCGCGTTGGATGTGATTTCGCTGTTTCCGCGCAAGACTTTCCGCAATCGCCCGAATGGATTGCGGGCGGATCTGGCGCAGGCCATCGCGGACCTGCAGCCTAAGTTCGTGCGTTTTCCGGGCGGATGCCTGGTGCATGGCAACGGTCTGGGCAACGTGTATCGCTGGAAAGACACCATCGGTCCGATCGAACAGCGCCGGGGTCAGGCCAACCTGTGGGGCTATCATCAGGAAGTCGGACTGGGTTACTTCGAGTATTTTCAGTTTTGCGAGGACATCGGCGCCAAGCCGTTGCCGGTCGTTCCGTCCGGTGTGTGTTGTCAGAATGCGAGTCACACCAACGGCACGGGGCAGAGAGCGCTGCCGCTGGAGGAGATGCCGGCCTACATCCAGGACGTGCTCGATCTGATCGAATGGTCGAACGGTCCGGCCACGTCGGAATGGGGCGCCAAGCGCGCCGCCGCTGGTCATCCTGAGCCGTTCTACCTGGAATACCTCGGCGTGGGCAATGAGGAGCACATCACGCCTGCCTTCGAGGAGCGTTTCAAGATGATTTACGAAGCCATTCAGGCGAAGCATCCCGAGATAACGGTCATCGGCACAGTCGGTCCGTTCTGGAAAGGCGATGATTTTGAGAATGGCTGGAAGATTGCTGATGCTTTGCAGCTGCCGATGGTAGATGAGCATTACTACGAATCGCCGGAATGGTTTATGGACAATCTTGAGCGTTATGATGGCTATGATCGTAATAAATCAAAGGTTTACCTCGGTGAGTACGCCGCGCATGAGAAGAACCGGGCGACGACGCTGCGTTCGGCGCTGGCGGAGGCGGCCTATATGGTGGGGCTGGAGCGCAATGGCGATATCGTTGCGATGACCTCGTATGCGCCGTTGCTGGGTAAGGCCGGCCGCACGCAGTGGAATCCCGATCTGATTTATTTCAACAACACCGAGGTCTTCCCGACGATCAATTACTACGTGCAGCAGATGTTCGGCAATAACGCCGGAGACGTTTGGCTGCCAGTGGAGGTTGGCGATTCCACGAAACTCGCCGAGCTCGCCGTGTCTTCCGTGAAAGACAGCGCCACCGGCGACCTGATCCTGAAACTGGCGCATAACGGCGCGCAGTCCAAGCCGTTGCAGATCAACCTGTCCGGCGCGAAGAGCCTTGTGCCCAGCGCCGTCGTGACGACGCTGACGGGCGATCCGTCGGCCTTAAACAACGAGGAATCGCCTAAAACTGTCGTGCCATCCACTTCGGAGATCGCCGTGAGTGAATCATTCGAGCACGTCGCGCCGCCGCATTCTTTGATCGTGATACGAATCAAGATGAGCAACTAAAAGATAGAAAGAAAATCATAATGACTGACCGAATTTCATCACAGGCGCCGAATCCGTTGCTTCCGCGTTCGCTGGACGCCGATCCCGAGCCGCGCGTGTGGGCGGATGGGCGCATGTATATCTATGGTTCGCGCGATCAGGCGCACGGCCGGGTGTATTGCAGCGAGCACTATCACGTGCTTTCGTCCGACGACCTGGTGCACTGGACCGATCACGGCGTTTCGTTTTCGATGAGCGATACGCCGGAGGGCAGCGGGAGGCTGCTCTATGCCTGCGACTGCGAATGCAAGGACGGCGTATATTATTTATATTATTGCACGGACAACGGCAGCCTGGGCGTGGCGATGAGCGACTCGCCGACCGGACCGTTTCGTAACGCGCAATATATCGGCGGGCTACCCAATCAACCTGGCATCGATCCGGCGGTGTTCATTGATGACGACGGCCAGGCTTACCTCTACTGGGGGCAAACGAACAATGTCCGCGCCGCGAAACTGAAACCAAACATGGTCGAGGTGGAAAAGGAGTCGATCATGCAGCCGCTGAGCCTCGCTGAGCACTTCTTCCATGAAGGCAGCGCGATGATCAAGCGCAACGGCGTTTACTATTTTGTGTATGCGGACGAGAGCCGCGGCCGGCGCCCCAGCTGCCTGGGGTATGCGACGGCGCCGGCGCCGCTGGGGCCGTTCACCTATCGCGGCGTGATCATCGACAACCTGGGCTGCGATCCCGGCGTGTGGAACAATCATGGGCGCATCATTGAGTTCAAGGGGCAGTGGTATGTCTTTTATCATCGCTCGATTCAGAATAGCAAATGCCCGCGTCAGGTTTGCGCGGAGCCGATCACGTTCACCGAAGACGGTCTGATTCCCGAAGTGGAGATGACCTCGCGCGGCGTCGGCGCTCCACTGGATTTGACGCGGCAAACACCGGCCCATGCCGCATGCATCCTGACGGGCAATGCGCGGCTGGAGATGGGCGAGGACGCGAGATTATCGCTGCAGCAAATTCACGACGGCGACACGGCGCTGTTTCGGGGCGTATGCTTTGGAAGACAGGCGCGGAACTTCACGGTTCGATGCTCCACGCCGGCCAAAGACGGCGTGATCGAAGCGCGGATCGACGATTCGGGGAGCGATCCTGTTGCTGTGTTAGACCTTTCTGCGTCATCAGTTCCGCTGATCACGGACGTTCCGCTTGAGGACGTTCATGATTTGCACCTGACATTCAAAACCAGCGCTCCCATGTCGCTCGACTGGTTCCAATTCGGTTGATTTTGAATGCTAGCGGATTGAATCAGGTTGTATGGCGGAAAGGACGCTTGCGTCTGAAATCCGGCAAGTAGCGGTATGGGCTTTCAAGGCCTTGGATGAAGGCGTTTTCCAGACCGAGCGACAGGGCGTAATCCGTCACTTCGTCATATTCTTCAATTGTCAGCGTACGGTTGATTTCAGGATGGTTGCAGGCATTGTATTGCGGTGAGTATTGCGACATGACGCTGACGAAGGTCTGCGGCGATAATTCCGCCAGAAAGCGAAGGCATCGGCGGCTATTCTCCACGCAGCCAGGTTGCACCAGGTGGCGAACAAGCAAGCCTTTTACGGCGACGCCTTGATCATCCAATGTTAAAAGGCCGACCTGATCCTGCATTTCACGGAGCGCTTCCGGTGCGACGTCCGCATAGTCGTCCGCCGCGGAATAGCGCTGGCTCAGGCTATTATCCATGTACTTGATGTCCGGCATATAAATCTGCACCAGACCGCGAATCTGCCTGAGCGCGTCCACGGAATCGTAGCCGTTGGAGTTATAGACAATCGGGATCGTCAGCCCTTTGGATCGGGCCGCGATGATGGCGTCGGCCATGGGGAAGATCAGGTGCGAGGGGGAAACGAAATTGATGTTATGCGCCCCAGCGTCCTGCAGGCGCAGCATTTCGGCCGCCAGTTCGTCCGTGTTCAGCGTGCGGACGCGGCTCTGCCGATATTCCTGACTGATCTGGTAATTCTGGCAAAAGACGCAGTGCAGATTGCATCCGGCGAAGAAGATGGTCCCGGAGCCTTTGGAGCCGGAGATCGGCGGCTCCTCGCCAAAGTGCAGTCCGGCGTGCGAAACCGGAATGCCGGAGCCCACGCCGCAGAAACCGGTCTTGCCTTCCAGCCGGTTCACCTTGCATCTGCGCGGACAGCATTCGCAGCTGGCCAGTTGGTCTGTTAAGGGCCTATTCATCTCTCGACCGCCAGTCATGCGTTCAGATTTGCCCGTCATCTCGAATTTTCGCATAGACGCATGTGTCTCGCAGCGTCCCATCGATATGCCGTTCATCCTGCCGCAGCACGCCCTCTAGCATGAAATCCAAGCGTTCGGGCACGCGGCGGCTCCTGGTGTTTCTCGTGTCCATGCGCATTTCAACCCGGTTCATTTTCAATTGCTCAAACGCGAACCGGGCGATCTCCGCGGCAGCTTCTGTGATATAACCCTGCCGCGCATAGGAATTGCGAATCCAGTATCCGATTTCACATTTGGGAACCGACCAGTCAACTCGATGCAATCCGCTGCCGCCGATAAAGGTCATCGAATCCTTGAGAAAGAGATGCAGGCGATGATCGCGGCCTTCTTTGAATGCGTTTTCCGCATTAACGCAATTGCCTTTGGCTTCAGTCAAGGTTGGCACATGATCCGCCCACGGCATCCAGGGCGCCAAGGCGTTGATGCTCTCCTCAATGGCTTCGCGCATCGGCTGTGCATCGGCTTCAGAGGCGGGACGGATGAAAAGTCTATCGGTCTCTAATTCAAGCGGAAAGGGAATGCCGTTCATCGCCATGCGCGCATCTCCAGATAAAAATTCAAGTTTTCACCATAACAATAGGCATAGCGTTGTGCCATTGTGTTGATGCTGTAACATCATTGGGCTTGCATTGAGCGTATTCGTTGCATTGTTGAAAACCTTTTCGTACTCGTAATCAGCGTAGCGGTACTCGTACTCGATTTTATCGCTATCGCACCCGTTTGAAATACGTTTTGAGAACGAGGACGAGAACGAATGTGATTTCCCATGGTTTTCAACAAAGCACGGATGAGTCACATTCTGTGATATTCATGATTATCGGTCAATGGCAGACATCATATTCTGCGCTAAAAGCACTGCTTTTTGATGGGCGTATCTCAAAATTGTTCAGATTGTATGCTTCTGACTCTTGCTCCCGTTCTTGCTCTTGCTCTCAATCGGATTCTGGCGAACGGATTCAGCATTAGGATTTTAATGGCTGATGCTTTGTAAAAAATTCCAACTGTGTGAAGTGCATTTTATCAGAGTAAGAGCAAGAGCAAGAAAAGACGTACGATAAAGCCGAGATAAGCCCTTTTTTGAGGGTAAATCGAGATTCGTTGTTGATCTTTTGATTTGGATCGCTGATTTTCGGTTTTTCATGCGTGGGATTCGGCTGCAGAGGCGATTTTTCGCGGCTGATACAGCCGGTCGGCGCAGAGTGGAAAGCCCCGGAGACTAACCTAATGAAAGCCATCGCAATCACCCCTGAAATCGTCGCCGAACACGGACTAACGCCAGAAGAGTACGAGAAACTGCTCGAAATCTTGGGACGCGAGCCGTCCATCACGGAACTGGGCATTTTTTCCGTGATGTGGAGCGAGCATTGCAGCTATAAAAACTCGCGGCCGGTGCTGAAGCGATTCCCGACCACGGGTCCGCAGGTGCTGCAAGGTCCGGGCGAGAACGCCGGAGTGATCGACATCGGCAACGGCCTGGCCTGCTGCTTCAAGATCGAGTCGCATAACCATCCGTCGGCGGTGATGCCTTACGCCGGAGCGGCGACGGGCGTGGGCGGGATTCTGCGCGACATTTTCACGATGGGCGCGCGGCCCGTGGCGATGCTCAACTCGCTGCGTTTCGGCATGCCGGATTCGCCGCGCATGCAGCACCTGATCGACGGCGTGATCAAGGGCATCGCGGACTACGGCAACTGCGTGGGCGTGCCGACCGTGGCCGGCGAGGTGTATTACGAAACGTGCTTTGAGCAGAATATCCTGGTCAACGCGATGTGCGTCGGCCTGATGAAACACGAGGAACTCACACTGGCTCAGGCCGAGGGCGCGGGTAACCTGATCATCTACTTCGGCAATGCGACCGGGCGCGACGGAATTCACGGCGCGACGTTCGCCTCGGAGGAGCTGACCGACGAGACCATCGAGCAACGCAGCGCGGTGCAGGTCGGCGATCCGTTCATGGGCAAGAAAATTCTCGAAGCCACGCTGGAGCTGATCCGCGAAAACGCCGTGGTGGGGATTCAGGACATGGGCGCGGCCGGGCTGACCTGCTCGAGCTGCGAAATGGCCGGTCGCGCGGGCACCGGCGTGGAGATCGACCTTTCCAAGGTGCCGCAACGCGCGGAAAACATGAGCGCTTACGAGCTGATGCTCAGCGAATCGCAGGAGCGCATGCTGGCGGTTTGCCGGCCGGATCAATTCGAGAAGGCCAAGGCGATCCTGGAGCATTGGGAGGTGGGTTGCCATGTGCTGGGCGAGGTGAACGACAGCGGCCTGCTGACAGTGAAGCACAATGGCGAGGTCGTGGCGCATGTTCCGGCCGACCAAATCTCCATCGAAGCGCCGGTGTATCATCGCGAACAGAGCGATGCGCCGTGGCTCGGTGAGCTGCGCTCGTGGGATGAGGTGGACATCAGCGGCGACGATCCGCAGGAGCAATTCATCAAGTTGCTGAGTTGGCCGAGCATCGCGAGCAAGCGCTGGGTGTATGAGCAATACGACCACATGGTGCAGACCAACACGATGGTGCGTCCGGGGAGCGACGCGGCCGTGATCCGCGTGCGCGGCACAAACACGGCGCTGGCCATGACCACCGATTGCAACAGCATGCTCTGCTTCCTCAATCCGGAGATGGGCGGCCGGATCGCCGTGGCTGAAGCGGCGCGGAATATTGTATGCAGCGGAGCTAAGCCTCTTGGCATCACGGACTGCTTGAACTTCGGCAATCCGATGAAGCCGCACGTGTTCCGGCAATTCGACCGGGCGTGCACCGGCATCTCGGAGGCGTGCGAAGTCTTCAACACCCCCGTCACCGGGGGCAATGTCAGCTTCTATAATGAGTCCAAGGGCCTGGCGGTTTTCCCCTCGCCCGTGATCGGCATGATCGGCGTGGCCGAAGATCAGGCGCACGTTACGACGTCATGCTTCAAGAACGAAGGGGATAAGATTTACCTCCTCGGTCCGGGCGCTTCGCATCTCGGCGGCAGCCAGTACCTGCGCCAGAGGCAACACGAGGCGCAAAAGAACGGCGCGGCGGGCGCCAATGATGCATTGATGTCGTCATGGCCGATCGGGCCGTGTCCGCGGATCGACTTGCAACTTGAAAAACAAGTTCAGGATTTCCTGTTGGCCGCCATCCGCGAGGGATTGATCGCCTCCGCGCATGACGTCACCGAAGGCGGGCTTGCCGTGGCGCTGGCGGAAGCTTGCATCAGCGGCGAGCGGAAAATCGGCGCGAAGATCGGTCTCAATGCCTCCGGCCAGGAACTGCTGATCCAGCTATTC
This sequence comes from Candidatus Sumerlaeota bacterium, assembly GCA_016928995.1. GTDB lineage: Bacteria > Sumerlaeota > Sumerlaeia > JAFGJS01 > JAFGJS01 > JAFGJS01. The sequence goes on from JAFGJS010000102.1 coordinate 80,671, forward strand.
AGCGAAGAGCCTTCCCGCATCGTGGTTTCCGTAAGCTCGGGTCAGGCCAAGGCTTTCGAAGCCAAGGCCGCCGCTGTCCGGGTTTCCGCAATGTCGCTAGGAGAAGTTGGCGGCGACGCGCTTGAAATCCAGGGCGCAATCAGCATGGGACTCGACGCAATCGTGGATCAGTATGACCGCAAGCCATTCTAACAAACGGATTGCATTGGCGATTCGTTTCGGAGATTCCTCAACCAGCGATTTTTGCCTGTTAACGAGTAGTATTCCAGCGGGAGTTTGAGCATGCCGTCCTTCGCCTTGATCCAAAGCACTTCAGATCGTCTTTGGAATATCGATGAACAGGGAGTCACACCCGGCGGCGCCGGGGCTCCCAATCTCATCGTCACCAATCAGACCGGCCAGACCTGGAAGGGATTTGGCGGGTGTTTCAATGAATTGGGCTGGCGTATGCTGTCCGGTTTGACGCCCGAGAAGCGCGACGCTGTGTTTCGCGATTTATTCGCTCCGGATGGCGATTGCCGCTTCACTTTCTGCCGCGTGCCCATCGGCGCCAGCGACTATGCGGAAAGCTGGTACAGCCTTAATGAGCATCCGGATGATTTTGCGATGGAGCATTTTTCCATCGAGCGGGATCAGAACGCGTTGATTCCGTACATCCGGGAAGCGCAAAAGTGGCAGCCGGACTTGAAGTTTTTTGCCTCGCCGTGGGGTCCGCCCACCTGGCTGAAACGTCCTGCCGAGTACCATGGCGGGTCGCTAATCACGGAAGAAAAGTATTGCAGTGCGTATGCGCTCTACCTTCTGAAATTCGCCCAGGCTTACAAGGCGCAGGGGATTCCCATTGCGCAGATCCACGTGCAGAACGAGCCGATGTTCGCGCATAACTTTCCGTCGTGCGTTTGGACCGGAGAGCAGATGCGGGATTTTATCCGGGATTACATGGGACCGCTGTTTGAGCGGGAGGGCGTGGACACGGAGATTTGGGCGGGCACGATCAATGGACCGCAGGGAGATCAACTGCATCCCAACTGCAACCATTTCGTCAATCTGATCCTGGAAGATCCGGAAGCGCGAAAGCATGTCTCCGGCGTTGGTTATCAATGGGCGGGCAAGCTGGCGATCCAGCGCACCCGCCAATCCTGGCCAGATCTGCCGTTGATGCAAACGGAAAACGAATGCGGCGACGGAAGGAACACCTGGGATTACGCCTGCTATGTCTGGGACTTGTTTTATCATTATATCACGAACGGAGCCGAGGCTTACATCTACTGGAACATGGCGCTGCAGCCTGAAGGCGAGAGCACATGGGGCTGGAAACAAAACTCGCTGATCACCGTTGATCCGGAGACGGGCGATGTGACCTGCAATCCGGAATACTACGTCATGAAGCATTTCTCGCGCTATATTCGTCCGGGCGCTCAGCGGCTTAATCTGCTGGGGCGCTGGTCGGGCTATGCCGTGGGATTTCGCGATGACCGCTCCATCGTGCTGGCGGTCCGCAATCCCTTTGCCGAGGCCAAGGAGCTGCAAATCGAGTTGCCCGGCGCCGCGCGCTACAGCTGCCGGTTGCAGCCGCTTTCGATCAACACTCTGGTGTTGGCGATGGAGTGACACGGTCAGAGAGCACGCGGTTATCCAGGCAGATCATGCGCAGGCATCCGTGAATAAAGTTTGATTTTAGGTTAGAGCGCTGTTAAAGTTGGTTCATCGCACATCACAAAAGGCCAGCATAATGAAAGTGAAAACGCATGCACTGTCCGCCCTATTGTCACAATAAAGAAATCCACGATGAGTGCGGCGTATTCGGCGTCCACAATCATCCTGAAGCCTCCACACTGACCCACCTGGGGCTTTATGCGCTGCAACACCGCGGCCAGGAAACCGCCGGCATCGTTTCCTCCGACGGCTCCTCGAAGTTCAACGTGCATCGTCAATCCGGCCTGGTGGCCGACATCTTCCGGCAGAAAGTGCTGAAAAAACTCAAAGGACACGTTGCGATCGGGCATGTGCGCTATTCCACCACCGGCTCCAGCGTCAGCTGCAATGCGCAGCCGATCGTCGCCGGATACTGGGACGGCGAAATCGCCGTGGCGCACAATGGCAACATCACTAATGCGCAAAAACTGCGGCAGGATCTGGAGCGCGACGGCGCGATCTTCAACACCACGATGGACACGGAGTTGTTGATTCACCTGATCGCCCGCATGCGCAACTGCGGATTCGCGGAGGCCTTCGTGGAATCGATGCGCAAATTTCAGGGCGCCTTTTCCATGCTCGGCGTCAAGGGCGACACGCTGATCATCGCGCGCGATCCGCGCGGATTCCGTCCGCTTGTGCTCGGACGCAAGGACGACGCCTGGATCGTGGCCAGCGAAACCTGCGCCTTCGACATCATCGACGCGAAGTACGAGCGCGACGTGGAGCCGGGCGAAGTGATCGTGATCAACAACGAGGGGATGACCAGTTTTTTTCCCTTTGTGCATATGCAACCGAAACTCTGCGTATTCGAATACGTCTACGTCGCTCGTCCAGACAGCATCATCAACAACCAAAGCGTCTACCGGAAACGGTATAAAAGCGGGCGGGCGCTGGCGCAGGAAAGCCCCGTGGAAGCCGACCTCGTCGTGCCGATCCCGGACTCCTCCAATGTCGCCGCGCTGGGCTACTCCCACGAGTCTGGCATTCCGTATCAGCTCGGGCTGATCCGCAGCCACTACGTCGGCCGGACGTTCATCGAACCGGACCAGAAAATCCGCGACTTCGGCGTTAAGATCAAGCACAACGCCGTCGCGCCGATGCTTCGAGACAAGCGCGTGATCCTGATCGACGACTCCATCGTGCGCGGCACCACCAGCCGCAAGATCGTCAAGATGGTGCGCGAGCAGGGCGGCGCCAAGGAAGTTCACGTGCGCGTGGCCTCGCCACCGTGGAAGCATCCCTGCTTCTTCGGCATCGACACGCCCAACCAGGAAGAGCTGATCGGCAGCCGGATGAACGTGGAGGAAACCGCG
>JAFGJS010000103.1 GCA_016928995.1 Candidatus Sumerlaeota bacterium
AGGCCTCGCTTGAAAAGGAATGGGAGTCATTTCTCGTCTCCAGATGTACTTTCGCATAACTTTGGGAGCTCCGTCAAGATGCGCCCTCGCAGGCGGTCAGAGAAAAAAATTGACGTTACGCGCTAGCGACACTTTGGACTGCGGCGGCCATGCCGCTGCCGTAGGCCTGCGGATGGGCGGAAATCTTTGCGAGTGAATTTTCATCATTAAGGCGCAGGCATGGCCTGCGCACTCCAAAGATAGATACCATGCGCAACACCTGCTGATAATTTCGCTGGACAAACGCGATTGGGCGTCATATGGTCAAGACTCACATCACTAAAAAAAAGCAGCAAAGGTTATGGCTTCTTACGCCGCACATTCCGCCGCCGTTTCAATGAGCGTTCGCCGCTGGTGGTGGGCCTTTGCGCCCTGCCGATAATCACATATTACCCTATCGCAGTCTGTAAAGTTGCAAAACCGCTGAAAAGCGGAAGTCTTCATCGCGCTTGAGCCAATTTGCGGTTGCTTTTTATGGCTCGCGGCACAACGTTATTCTATCTGGCAAAGGACTGAACCAATGAATGGAAACATCCTGCCCACCCGCGAGGAATTCCGGGAACTGGCGAAGCAAGGGAATCTGATCCCCGTGCGGCGCGAGATCGTGGCTGATCTGGAGACGCCGGTTTCGGCGTATTTGAAACTGGCGCAAGGTCCGTACGCCTTTCTGCTGGAGAGCGTGGAGCAGGGCGAGATCGCCGGCCGTTATTCCTTCATGGGCGCGGATCCGGTGATGCTTTTCATGAGCAAGGGGCGCGAGGTGACGCTGCGAACGAACGGCGAAACGAGGACGTTTGAAACCCAGGCCACGGCGCTGGATGAGCTGCGCAAGGTCATGGCGCAATATCAGGAGGTGGACGTGCCGGGGATGCCGCCGTTCAACGGCGGCGCCGTGGGGTATATGGCCTATGACACGGTGCGCGACATCGAGGATTTGCCGTCGGAGAATCCGGACGATCTCGACATGCCGGACAATTATTTCATGATCGCCGATTCGCTGGTCGCGTTCGATCATGTGAAGCACCGTATGATCCTGATTGCCAATGCGCACGTGGGCGACGACGGTCCCGACGCCGCCTATGATCGGGCGTTGGAGCGGATCGAGGCGATGCGGTTGCAGCTGAAACAGCCTTATCAATTACCTCCCCTTTGCAACGGCAAGCCAGTGGAACCTCTATCCAATTTTACTCAGCCCGATTTTGAAAAGATGGTAGAGCACTGCAAGGAGTACATCCTGGCGGGTGACATCTTCCAGGTGGTGCCGAGTCAGCGTTGGGCCATCGATTTGCCGTGCGATTCGTTTCATATCTATCGAGCGTTGCGCGCGATCAATCCGTCGCCATACATGTTTTACCTGAAGATGGGCGACGTGCAACTGGCCGGCAGCAGTCCGGAGATCCTTTGCCGCTTGAAAGACGGCCGGGTCACCGTGCGGCCCATCGCGGGCACGCGTCCGCGCGGCGCCACAAAAGAGGAGGATCTTGCGCTGGAAAAGGAACTGCTCGCCGATCCGAAGGAGCGCGCGGAGCATGTGATGCTGATCGACCTCGGGCGCAACGACATCGGCCGCGTGAGCAAGTTCGGCACGGTGAAGGCCGACGAGGTGATGGTGATCGAGCGCTACTCGCACGTGATGCACATCGTTTCGAACGTGACCGGCGAGATTAACGATGGGCTCGACGCCTTCGACCTGATCAAGGCGACCTTTCCGGCAGGCACGCTCAGCGGCGCGCCGAAAATCCGCGCGATGGAAATCATCGAGGAGATGGAGCCGGTGCGGCGCGGTCCGTATGGCGGCGCGGTCGGCTATTTCAGTTTCAACGGCAACCTGGACTCGTGCATCATCATTCGCACCGTCGTGGTCAAGGGCGACAAGGCCTACATTCAGGCTGGCGCGGGGATCGTGGCCGACTCGAATCCTACGCGTGAATTCGAAGAGACATGCAATAAGGCCCGCGGCATGCTCCGCGCTGTCGAATGGGCCGCAAGGGGGTTGGACCAATGATTTTTGTGCTCGATAATTACGACTCGTTCACCTATAACCTCGTGCAGTATATGGGCGAACTCGGCGCCGGGATGTTCGTGCGGCGCAACGATGAAATCAGCGTCGCCGAGGTGGAGGCGCTGAAGCCGGACAAGGTCGTCGTCAGTCCCGGCCCTTGCACGCCGGACGACGCCGGGATTTCGATGGAGCTGATCGGCGCGCTTGGGCCGAAAGTTCCCACGCTCGGCGTCTGCCTCGGCCATCAAAGTCTGGGCCAGGTCTTCGGCGGCAAGGTGATCCGCGCGCCGTACCTGATGCACGGCAAGACCTCGCAGATTCACCACAACGGCGCCGGGATCTTCGCGGGCGTGTCGAATCCATTCGAGGCTACGCGCTATCATTCGCTGATCGTGGAGCGCGAAAGCCTGCCGGATTGCCTGGAAGTCACGGCGTGGACCGATGACGATATCATCATGGGCCTGCGCCACAAAGAGCACGCGATTTTCGGGCTGCAATTCCATCCCGAATCGATCCTCACCGGCGAAGGCAAGAACATCTTGAAAAACTTTTTGGAGCTGTGATTATTTAATGGCTGAAAAAGAGCAGAAAAGCGGACAAGATCGGTTGGCCAAACGCAACAATTGGAAATTGACGCTCGTACTATGCTACTCTTTGCTGATCTGCAATATTTACATGATATGGCATTGTTATTACACGATACTTGCGATGCATAACGATGACATCCATGAGAAGTCTATTGGGCTGTACGAAAATAGACTGATTGCGTCAATAGCGACACTGATTATGCTATGTGGAATAATCGCTTTGGCGCATGTTTTAAGGCATAAAGACAATCTGAAAAAAAAGGATGCAGGCATGAATCAAGAGAAACATAAATTGTCCCGAAGGGACAACGGAACGTAGCCGGGGATGAAGCGAGGCCTTCAGGCTGAGCGAGTCCCCGGAAAAGACGAAACAAAAAAGAGTCCCGAAGGGACGAAGGAACAACATCGCAGCAACAGGATTATGAAAATGGCGGGCACATTCACCAATTTGAATTACCACCTCGTCTTCAGCACAAAACACCGCCGGCCAATGATCTCGGAGGAAATCCGCCCGCGCCTGTACGCATACCTGGGCGGGATTATCAAGGATGACGATGGAGTTCTCTATCAAATCGGAGGCATGCCCGACCATGTGCATCTATTGATCCGCTATAAGCCGGCTCGCGACATTTCGCATTTGATGCAGGATTTGAAGAGCCATTCCAGCGGCTGGGTGCATAAAACATTTTCCGGGCATGATCAGTTTCAATGGCAGGAAGGCTACGGAGCGTTCACGGTCAGCAAGTCGCAATGCGCTCGAGTTCAGAAATACATCGCCAATCAGGAGGGTCATCACCAAAATAGGGATTTCAAATCGGAATTCATTGCGTTGCTGAATGCGCATGGATGCGAGTATGATGAAAAATACATTTGGGATTGAACGTCATTTCCTGCGTCCCTCCGGGACTTGATGAGACGTCTGATTTTCCGGAGACTCGCTCAGCCTGAGGGCTTCGCTCATCCCCGGCTACATTCCTTTGTCCCTTCGGGACAAAAGAAGCGCCAATCTCTGTTTGCAGGATGAAATCCAAGCCGATGAAGGCGACGAATTTTACCCGCTGTGAGAATAAAGAAAAAAAAACATAACAATATTCCATACTTTACGGAGCGGAAACATGATCATTAAAGACGTGATCGCCAAACTGGCGGACAATGAGGAAATCACGAGCGAGGAATGCAAGTCAGTCGCTAACGAAATTCTGGGCGGCGAGGCCACGCCGTGCCAGATCGCGGGTTTCATCACGGCACTGCGCTGCCGCGGCGAGCAGATCGAGCACATCGTGCCGTTCGTCGAGGTGATGCGCGAAAAGATGGAGCCGTTCAACAGCCCGGACGGCGTGATTCTCGACATCGTCGGCACGGGCGGCGATTGCACGGGCACGTTCAACATCAGCACCACGGCCGCGATCATCGCCGCCGGAGCGGGCGTGCGCGTGGCCAAGCATGGCAATCGCGCCGTGAGCAGCAGCTGCGGAGCGGCCGACGTGCTCAAGGCTCTCGGCGTCAACACCGAAGCGCCCATCGCCGTGCAGGAAAAATGCCTGGAGGAAATCGGCCTTTGCTTCCTTTTCGCGCCGGTCTTCCACAGCGCGATGAAGCATGCCGTGCAGCCGCGCAAGGAACTTGGCATCCGCACGATCTTCAACATGATCGGCCCGCTGTGCAATCCGGCCCAGGCCACCAATTACGTCGTCGGCGTATACAGCAACACGCTGACGGAGACCTTCGCCCGCGTGCTGGGCGAGCTCGGCTGCGAGCGCGCGCTCGTGGTGCATGGCTCCGACGGTATGGATGAGTTCACGACCACGACCACGACCACCGTGGCCGAGCTCGACGGCGACACTATCGAAACGCATGTCTATGACCCTGGCGATTTCGATTTGTCTCCGGCCAATATGCAGGAGCTGCTTGGCGGCGATGCCGAGACCAATGCGGAGATTGTGCGCGGCGTGCTCACCGGACAATGGGGCGAGACGACCGACATCGCCGTGCTGAACGCGGGCGCCGCGATCTACGCCGCGGGCGCGGCCGAATCGATCCGGGAGGGCATGTCCATCGCCCGCAAGTCCATCGAGTCCGGCGCCGCGATGGAAAAAATTGAAGCCTTGTCGGAAATGACAAACCAATAAATGAAATCACGCTGAGGCGCAGGGGCGCGGAGATGAGAATCATTCATTTTTTTCTCTGCGTCTCCGCGCCTCTGCGTGAGATCTCACGTTTGGAAAATTGATATGACTGTTCTGGATAAAATTGTTGAGTATAAAAAAGAATTCGTGGCCGCGTGCAAATCAGCCAAGCCTCTCGCCGAGGTGCGGCGCGAGGCCGAGGGGGCGCCGGCGCCGCGCGATATGCTCGCCTCGCTCCGGCAAGGCGACGGCGTGCACGTGATCGCCGAGTGCAAGAAGGCCTCGCCCAGCAAGGGCGTGATCCGGCCGGACTATGATCCGGCGGCCATCGCCCGGTCGTATGCGATGCATGGCGCCGCGGCGATCTCGTGCCTGACCGATGAAAAGTTTTTTCAAGGCTCGCTCGATCATCTGCGCGCCGTGCGGGCGGCCGTGGACATCTCCGTGATGCGCAAGGAATTCATCATCGACGAGTATCAGATCTACGAAGCGCGCGCCGCCGGAGCGGACGCGGCGTTGCTGATCTGCTCGATCCTCGACGAGGCGCAGCTGCGTGACTTCACCGCGCTGCTGCGCGAACTCGGCATGCATGCGCTGGTGGAGATTTACGATCCGGCGGAAACGCCGATGGCCCTGCGCCACAACACCGGCATCGTCGGTGTGAACAACCGCGATCTGCGCAACTTCGAGGTGGACCTGCGGCACACCGCCACCGTGGCGAAAGAAGTTGGCGACTCTGCGCTGCTGGTCAGCGAAAGCGGCATCTTCACCCCGGAAGACGTCGCCTACATCCACAGCGCCGGCGCCAAAGCCATCCTCGTTGGCGAAGCTTTCATGCGGGCGGAGGATCCGGGAATAGAGCTAAAATATTTGATTGAGCAGCTAAGATGAATAATAAAACATACACAAATTGCTTATTGTGCGGACATCGGCTGGATGGAGCTGCGGAGTCTATTGAAAATCATAATCTTCCTCTGACATCAGAATGGAGGGGTATGTATATATTTAATTGTCGGGTATGCACAACATACGCATTATCAGAGAACGACATCCATAGTGAAATCCTTAATCGTTACACACAACCTCAGAAATCTTTATTAAGCCATATTTTGTGCAAGAGATCAAAAAGCGGAGCGTTAGATAAAAAAGGATTTTATGTTACTGAAAGTTACATAAATTCAATTCTTAAAAATGAAAAACTTCCTAATCCAGGCGAGCAATATGAAATCTTAATTCATTGGCTAGGCGATTCGGATAAACCTTTTGGTGAATATTCAGAAGCAAGACATGCAAATATCAAAGCAATCATCGGTGCGCAATCAGATGAGAATATCAAAATTATTCTCAATGCTTTATTGCGAGACAAATTAATCGAATCAGAGAATATTGATGAGTATAATGGAATAGGAGGAGAAAGTACAAACATCAATCCAGAACTTGCGACATATGGTAGCTTATATCATCTCAGGCTTAGTTTAGAAGGATGGAAAAAGTATCAAGAGTTAAAGAAGGGGCGTACTGAAAGTAAAAGAGTCTTTATGGCAATGCCATTCAAAAATGAAAATGATTCCGTTGGCGATCCGTATGGAATCAGGCAAACCTACGAGCGCCTTAAAGATTATGTCAAGCAAACGGGTTTTGAGTTGATCAATCCTTTGCTGGATGAAGAAAAGGCCGGGCAAATTATTGAGCGGCTTCAGGTGGAAATTAGAAATTCTAAATTTATGATCGCCGATCTTACGGAAAGTAATAATGGTGCTTATTGGGAAGCGGGATATGCGAAAGGTTTGGGAAAAGAAGTGATTTATATATGTTCGGAAGAATGGCTGAATGAAGTTGATGAAGATGGCAAACCGAAGCATAAGATTCATTTTGATACATTGCAATCATTGACCATACGTTGGAATAAAGATGATTTGCACGCTGTAGGAGAAAGATTGAAGGCTGTGATTCGTAATACTTTCCCGAGTGAAGCGATACAGGAAGATCCGAAAGATGTGTAAGTACATATACCTTGGAGTGCGGCGGCCATGCCGCCGCCTTGGATCGGCGTATGCTTACTTAATAGCCTGTTGAAAAACGTAGCGCCAGCGTCTCGCTGGCTTAGAGGGATTGCAGAGCATTGGATGGATGCCGACGAGACGCCGGCGCTACAATTTTGGCTGGCAATCCTTTTTCAACGGGCTGTTAGCGTGCTGGTGTAATTGTGCGTAGTTGGCACTGTATACGGCGCAGGCATGGCCTGCGCAGTCCAAGGGGTTTATGGACGTCGATATCAAATTTAATTGGAAAGCAGGATAGTATTTATGTCCCATCGAAAGCATGAGCATCAGTTGCCGCGCGGGTATACGAATTGGTTTATTCGCAAGGTGGATGATCTTTCGTTGAGCGGGGTGCTGTGGGGCGGATTGTTGCTATACGTAGCGGTGGCGGTCGGATTTTCGGTGTTGTTGCAGGTGTGCGCCTGGGCGGGGTGGACGATGATTTATGACGGCGGCGAGCCGGTGACGGGCTTTGGCGGAATTTTGTATTTTAATTTCGTCACGATCCTCACGGTGGGTTATGGCGATCTGCATCCGGCTGGTTTGGGGCGCATGCTGGCGACGATTGAGGCGTTGATCGGCGTCGGGCTGTTCGGCGGCATCATCGGCGTGGTGGTGCTGAAACTGACGCAGCCGGCGAAGAACTCAATCGTGTTCTCGCATCGGGCGTACTACGCGATTGACGAGGAGCGGTTTTTCATCATGTTTCTCAACACGAGCCATTCGCCGCTGGTGAACGCGGAGATTTCATACGTGCTGAAACTCGGCCATCGCAACGAGGTCAAACCCTCCAAGACTACGCCGTATATCGCCGATTCGGTGTGGATTCTGAACCTGAGCCAGGCTTCGTACAACGACCTGCGCACCATCGAACTTTACGATGACGACGGGATCAAATTCGCGATCAGCGGCTCGTACGGCTTCACGAATTTCGCCACGTCCGTGCGCTACGATCTGTGCGATATTCTGGCTGTGCCCAGCCGCGCGCCGTTGGAGCGCGAGTCGTTGCTCATCCATCCGCGGCTGGGCGATCCTGAATTCGAAAACATCTTCCATTATGAACCGGAAGGCGCGAGACCGTTCGCCGATTACGCGCACAGCATCGGCGCCAGCGCGAAGAAGGAGCAAACCAACAAGGCGATTGAGCTGACGCGAATCGGGTTGAAAATTCCCGGGCCCGGCGATTCGCCGTTGAAGGATAATCAAACCGTGATCTTCAAGAGCGAGTCGACGGATCAAAACGAGATGAATTCAATTTTCAATCAAAGGAAGAAATGATCCGTGACTCTAGTGAAAATATGCGGCTTGACGAACGCCGGCGACGCGATGGCGGCGGTGGAGGCAGGGGCGGATTATCTGGGATTTGTGTTCGCGCGGTCGCCGCGTCAGGTGATGGCGCCGCAGGTGCGGCGGATCATGGAGCGCGTGCGCACGCTGGGACGGCAGGTGACGACGTTCGGCGTGTTTTTGCCCTTGCCGGTGGATGAAATCGGCGCGATCCTCCACGAATCGCTGCTGGATGGCGCGCAATTGCACGGCTGGGGTTCGCAGGAGGAGATCGACGCGATCCGGCGCAAGGGCTTTCAGGTTTCGCGCGCGTTCCGCATCCGCGACGGGCAGTCGGTGGAGGATCTCGCGCGGCACGATGCGGACTACTATCTGTGCGACGCGTGGCATCCGACCGAGGCCGGCGGCACGGGCGACGCGTTCGATCATGCGTTGATCCGCGAAGAGGCGCGGCAGCGGCGCTTGATTCTGGCGGGCGGCCTGACGCCGGAGAACGTGGCGGAGGCGATCCGCGAAGTGCGGCCGTTCGCCGTGGACGTTTCCAGCGGCGTGGAAGGCGAGCGCAAAGGCCAGAAGGATTTGAGCAAGATACAGAGGTTTATTGAAGAGGCGAGGAAAACGATTTAACGCAAAGACACGAAGGCGCAAAGATCGCAAAGAACAGAATAGATTTATTGACTGATTTTGCACGCCACATCGATGAAAAACTTTGCGTTCGTAGCGGCTTTGCGGCTTTGCGTTAAAATAAATCATGGAGCATGGCGATGACATTGGTTCCTGGCGCACAACGCCCTGATACGACAGGGCATTATGGGGAATTCGGCGGACGGTTCGTGCCGGAGACGCTGTTTCAGGCGTTGATCGACCTGGAGCGCGAGTATAAGGCGATGGCGGACGACGCGGATTTTCAAGAGGAGCTGACGGCGCTGCTGACACAATACGTGGGGCGTCCGACGCCGCTCTATTTCGCGCGGCGGTTGAGCGAGACGGCGGGCAACGGCATGCGGCTGTACCTGAAGCGCGAGGACCTGTGCCACACCGGCGCGCATAAGATCAATAACACGCTGGGGCAGGCGCTGCTGGCGAAGCGCCTGGGCAAGCCGCGCGTGATCGCGGAGACCGGCGCCGGTCAGCATGGCGTGGCCACGGCGACGGCGTGCGCGCTACTGGGGCTGGAGTGCGAGGTGTTCATGGGCGTGGAGGACATCGAGCGGCAAAAGCCGAACGTGCTGCGGATGCAGTTGCTCGGCGCGAAGGTGACGCCGGTGACGTCCGGTACGAGCACGCTGAAGGACGCGACGAACGAGGCGCTGCGCGACTGGATGGCGCGCGTGGATGACACGCATTACATCATTGGTTCGGTGGTCGGGCCGCATCCCTTTCCGATGATCGTGCGCGATTTTCAGTCAGTGATCGGGCGCGAGGCTCGCGCGCAGATTCTCGAAGCGGAGGGGCGGCTGCCGGATGCGCTGATCGCCTGCGTGGGCGGCGGCAGCAACTCGCTGGGGCTGTTCCATCCGTTTTACGACGACGCGGATGTGAAATTCTTCGGCGTCGAGGCGGAGGGCGAGGGGCTGCACACAGGCAAGCACGCCGTGGCCATCGGCGACGCCAGCAGTCAGCCTGGCGTGTTCCACGGTTCGCGCAGCTTCGTGCTGCAGACCGACGACGGGCAGATCGTGCCAGCGCATTCGATTTCCGCCGGGCTGGATTATCCCGGCGTCGGGCCGGAGCATTCGTTCTACGCACGCACGGGGCGTGCGCGATACATGCCGGTGACTGATGAGCGGGCGCTGATCGGCGTTAAGGAGACCTGTGTGCAGGAGGGGATCATTCCCGCACTGGAGACGGCGCATGCGCTGTATTACGCCGTGCATGAATTGCCGAAGCAACTGCCGCCGGATTCCGTCGTGATCCTCTGTTTTTCCGGCCGCGGAGACAAAGACGTGCAGACGTACCAGCGGTGTTTTCAGAAATAGCAATCATTGTCATGTCGATATTATTTTAATGAAAGAGAGGAGAAGAGATGTCGTTACAAAATTTTAAGTTTCAATCGTTTCAAGCAGGAATCGCGTTGATTGCGATGATGTTTTGTCTGAGCGCCACATACCGGACGGCCGTGGCTGATGAGGTGGAAGTGGCGATTGAGGGAGGAGACCTCATCACCACGACTACGATCAAGAGCACGCCTAAAGTAATGCATTACACGCTCGACACCAGCGCCACCTTGGCTACAACGCCGACCTTGGTCGTGCATGATCCCATCCGGATTCGCGCGGTGTTCAACAAGGATAACGCGAATTTCATCACGCACGAAATTTCCCGCTTCGGCGCCTTTCATGTGTTTTGCGACGCAGAAGTGGCGAAACATTGGGTCAGCCTGAAAGCGCCGGATGTCTCGCTGGAGGAGGCGATTCAATGCGTGGTTGACCAGGGTCAGGGGGAGTGGGTGGCGTATAACTGGCGCTATAAAAATACGTATATGATTTCGCACAAGGATAATTTCAAGAAGCTGATGGCGTTTGATTGCCTGGTTAATCTTGATCCCGATCCGATCGTCACCAAGGCGCGCATCGTGGATATCAACGTGATTCTGGCGGAGCTCAGCAAGCAGTGCGCCGAAGTGGGAATGCCGTATGAAATCACATACCAGGGAAACGGCGGCGATCCGCCGAAACCGGCGCTGTTTCTCCGCAGCGCGCCGTTGTCATCGGCGTTATGCCGTTTGGCGCTGTTGGAAGATTTGACCGTCAAGCAGATCGAAGGGACGAATAAAATCATCCTCATTCAAAACAAGGGCGATGAGATGTATTCCTCAGGCAATGGCGGCGCCGCCGAAGAGGAACCCGATGTGAAAGAGGAAGGCAAGACGCAAGCTGGCGACGAAGCGACGACACAGGTTCAGTAGTGATTCGCGGCGAAGATCGCACACTGAAAAAAACACAATGCGCTGTTTAGCGCGATGAAGGAGAAGAGCGTGAACCGGATCGAGCGAATGTTTCAGGAAAAGCGCCAGGCCGGCCAGAAGGCGCTGGTGCTGTTTATCACGGCGGGATATCCCAGCCTGGATTTCACGAAGGCGCTGCTGCCGAAGCTCGCCGAATGGGGCTGCGACCTGGTGGAGCTGGGCGTTCCGTTCAGCGATCCCATCGCCGACGGTCCGACGATCCAGTATTCATCCAACGAGGCGCTCAAGGCCGGCGTGACGGTGCGGAAAATTCTGTCAACGATTCCACCAGTTCGTGAGCGGAGCGAGGTTCCGGTCATTCTCTTCAGCGCGGTCAATCCGTTGTTGAAATACGGCCTTGAGGCTATCGCCGACGATGCGAAAGCGGCGGGCGCGGACGGCTTCCTGATTCCCGATGTGCCGTTGGAGGAGGGGGACGAGGCCCGGTCGATCTGCTCAGAGCGCGAGCTGTCGCTGGTGTTTCTGACAGCGCCCACTTCGCCGGTGGAGCGCTTGCGCCGCATCGCCGAAGCCAGCACGGGATTCATCTACTACATCGCGCAACGCGGCGTGACAGGCGCGCGGACGGAGATCGCCGCGGATCTGGCGGACAAGATCGGCGAGTTGCGCGGCGTGACGGACAAGCCGGTCGCCGTCGGTTTCGGCGTGAGCACGCCCGAGCATGCGCGGCAAGTGGCGCAAGTGGCTGACGGCGTGATCGTGGGCAGCGCCTTGATCAACAAAATCCGCGAGGCCATCGCCAACGGCGCGGATTCCGACGAAGCGATCCTGGCTCATTTGGAGCCTTATGTCAGGTCGTTGGCTGAGGCGCTGTAAAGAGAACTACAAAATGCGCGAAAGGCCGCGAAAAGCTGGGCGCCGGATCATCGATGGTTCGTGAAAAATAGATTCTATTTTGCGGATCAGTCTAGCGCAGCGGCATTCGTACTTGATTGGATTCTTATCGTGTAGATTTGAATTTTACGATCGCGAATGAGTGCAAGTGTGAGCTTGAATTCAGAGTCTTTCAACAAAGCAAAGATGCCCTTAATTTTTTCGCGGCATTTTGCGTTTTTCGTAGTATCAATTTTTATTCCATGACGGATGTCGTTGCGTCGTCGATAGTCAGCATTTTTGTGCTGATGTAATCCGTCGCCCAGGTCGTGGCGAGAAAGAGGTTGTTAGTGTGGATCGCCTCGAACACAAAGACGTTCGATGTCGGCAGGTCTTCCACTGTGTCCGCGGCCTGCATAAAGGGATACTCGCCTTTCCGCAGGCGTTCCTGGCAAAGCTCCAGCGCTTGATCCCTCAACTCGTCCAATTTCGCACGCTCCGTTTCATCCAAGGGGCGGCGATGGTAATAGAACAAGCGGATCACTCGCAACCGCATCAAATGCGCCATGGCTGTTGTATAATTGTTGAGATTCGCCGTTTCCTGTTCGGTGAGTTCTTCGCCGCCGGTGTTTTGTTTTTGCTCCAGCGTTTCGATTTCTTTTTGAATGCGGCGCAGCTCCTCATCGACTTTCGGATTCATCGCATTGAAGAAACTGGGATTTGAACGCTTCATGTTTTCGTTCGCTGGAGCGGAGTTTTCTCTTTCCGGCAACATCAGCAAGACATCGAAGGCGTTGAAGACCGGCGTAGCTGAGGTGTGAGGCAGTTCTTTTGCGATGCGTTGTTGAACCGCATCTATCTCTTGTTGAGCATCAACATGCGGCTGCGCCGCTGCCTGATGCCGTGCATACCAGAGCGAGCCGATTTCGCTGAAAAACAGGGTCAGAATAATTATGGAGGAAATCAGCAGCGTGCGCCGTTCGAACTTGGCGTTGAACCATTGCTCGCGCTGTTCTCGCGCCCGTTCGAGTTCCATCGTCTGTACGACATACGTTCCGGCCAGCCGGTCGTGCAATCCCTGTTTCAAGGGATGCTGCCAGATGTGAAAGGCGTTGCCGAAAACAAAATCGATTCCTGCGTTTTTCAACAGGCCCACAACGATCAACAATCCCATGGCGCTCAGGATTTGCGTTTGCGCCTCGTCCAACCCAATCCCTTGCAGTGAAAATAAGATAAAAGAAATTTGCGGTTCGACATATTCCACTGTGCGATCAAGAAATAAGCGTGGAGTCAGCAGCGGCAAGTTTTTGATCAGAAAAGGGACAAAGCAGAATCGCAGCAGGCGGAACGCGGATTGGCCCCAGGACGGCGAGGCGAAATCGCGATTGACCACGCGGATTTTCATCAGCATTTTGCCGATGCTGCGTCCACCGAGCAGCGGTCCTTCGCAGGCCAGGAAATAGGCGAAGAAGATCGCTACGCCCAGCAAGTAATCGAATCCGCCGATAACGCGCAGCACGGGGCGCAGGGGGATGATCAGCGCGTGATAGGCGAGGTACAACACGGCGAAGTCGCCCAGCAGCGCAGCCACACGCCGCATCAATCCCGCGTAAGGATTCAGCTCGCGGGGCGCCGCGTCCTCCGTACTGCATACGCCGTCGCAGGAGGCGCCTGTATCGCGCTGATGGTCTTTTTGCCGCCGCTCAAAATCCGCCGGGGTCAATAAATCCGCCATGATCAAGTCCTATTTTTTTCAACGCAAAGCCGCGAAGGCGCGGAGAGCGTTGGGACGTGAAGAACAGCAAGGGAGATATGGAGATATTGGGGGGCTTGGGGATAAAAAAATTGAGGGAACCTTAAAGAAAAAAATTTGCACACAAAGCCACATCGAACACAAGGGTCATATTATTGATTTTGCACTGGTTCTTTGCGTCTTCGTGCCTTTTTAATGGCGCCCGAGAGTCATTCATCTAGTAATCCCCATATCCCCTTTTCTCTTTCGTATCTTTGCGTCATTGCGTCTTTGCGTTATTTATTTTCCCAGCCGCAGGTTTGAGTCGGCGTTCACGGCCCAATCCTGCGCGACGTCCTGCTTGCGGCGCGCCAGACCGATGGCCGCGACCATCGCCGCGTTGTCCGTGCAGAGCAACGGCTTCGGGATGCGAATGTCCGAGCCGTTCAACCGTTCGCGCGCCGCCTGACGCAGGCAGCCGTTGCAGGCCACTCCGCCGACGATCGCCAGTCGCTCGAGCCGCTCGCGTTTCAGCGCGCGCTCCGCCTTGGTCAGCAGCACGTCCACTACGGCCATCTGGAACGATGCGCAGATGTCCGCGAGCATCTGCTTGCTGGCGAGGATCGTGTCGAGTCCGCGCTCCTCGATGCACAGCCGCACCGCCGTTTTCAGTCCGCTGAAGGAAAAGTTATAACCGGCTTTGGTCAGCACGGGTCGCGGAAATTTAAACGCATGCGGATCGCCGTCGCGCGCCAGGCGGTCGATGATCGGGCCGCCGGGATGGCCGAGTTCCAGCATCTGCGCCACTTTGTCGAACACCTCGCCCGAGGCGTCGTCCAGCGTGACGCCGAGTTCCCGGTACGAGCCTGGGGCGTCGCAGCGAACCAGACTCGAATGTCCGCCGGACACGATCAGACCGAGATAGGGATAGAAGCGCTCCATTTGCGCCCGGTCTTCGCCCACGAAAATCGAATGCAGATGACCGGCGATATGGTTCACCGGGATGAGCGGCTTGCGCGCGGCGTACGCCAGCCCTTTCGCCGTCTCCAGGCCGACCAGCAGGCTGCCGATCAGTCCCGGCCCTTTTGTCGCGCAGATAAAATCGACGTCTTCCAGCGCGACGCCCGCCTCGTCCAGCGCCTGATCGAGCACGGGCATGATGCGCTCCGTGTGCGCTCGCGAGGCGATCTCCGGCACCACGCCGCCATACTTGGCATGCAACGCCGTCTGCGACGAGACGACGTTCGAAAGCGCTTCGCCGTCCTCGCGCACCACGGCGCATGACGTATCGTCGCATGATGTTTCGACGCCTAACGCGATGATCATTGAATCAATCCCTGCACGGCTTTGAATTGCGGATGCTTTGCGTCGCGCATCCATTCGAATAAAATCATTTCCGTCGAAACCGGCGTGCATCCGGCCAGCGTCATGCGCCGCATGCCGGCCTTGCGATCCGCCGGTTTGCGGCTGCTGATCGCGTCCTGCACGGCGATCACGCGCAAGCCGCGTTCCAAGCCTTCCAGCGCCGTCTGCAGCACGCACACATGCGTTTCGATGCCCGCCAGCACGAGAGTTTTGCGACCGAGCGCGTCAAACGCGGCGGTGAAATTCGGCTCCCCAAAGCAGCCAAACGCCGTCTTTTCAATCGGCGCGGTATCGCCCAGCAATTCCGCGATTGGAGCCACTGTCGGTCCCAGGCCCTTCGGATACTGCTCCGTGGCCAGGATGGGGATTTCCAGCAAGCGCGCCGCGCGCAACAGGATTTCCGTGCGTTGCACAATCCGCTTCATCCGGCTGATATGCGGCGCGAATTTTTCCTGCAAGTCCACAATCAGCAATACGGAATCTTCGGCGTCAATCCATCCGTGCGCATCGCCGCCCATGATCGATTCACCTCGCGCAAGCTATAGCGATTCACGAAAGTTTTAACCGCATGGGAATAGCACACCGCCGAGGGCGGCTGTGCCACAATTAAAAGGATGCGGCAAAAACTTTCGAGAATCGCTCGGTTTCGCCTCAACGAAAACGCATGCGCAGCCTAGACGCCGCTCAAACGCCGGTCAAGCTCTTCCGCCCTGACATTTGAGGCGGCCGGGCAGGCGCATGGCTGAATTTTCAGTCCAGCAATTGCAGGGAAGGCGCTTTTTTGAACTCCTTGGGATTGTTCGTCAGACGTTGATAAGCCCAGACGGCGCAAGCCAGATCCTGAATCGCCAGGCCGCTGCTGTCAAAAATCGTGATCTGCTCATCGTTTTCCCGGCCGGGCTTTTTGCCTGTGATGATCTCGCCAAGGTCGGCGGCGAAGTTTTCCAGATTGATCAATCCCTGATTCAACGGGACGTTGATCTCTCCGCACTCGGCGGCGTGCTCCCAGCTGTCCACCACAAGCCGCGCCTGGGCGAGCAGTTCCGGCTCCAGTTCCTGTTTGCCCGGCGCGTCCGCGCCGATGGCGTTGATATGCGTGCCGGGGCGGATCCATTCCGCTTTCACCACGGGCTGCCGCGACGGCGTCAGCGTGGTCAGGATGTCGCTTCCTCGGGCCACGGCCTCCGCGCTCATCGCCGCGTCGCCGTCCAAGCCCGATCCGTCCACGTGCCGCGAGATGAAAATTTCGCTTTGTTCAATGTTTTCGTCGTACACCAGCGCCTTCTCGATATTTGGGCAAGTGGCGACCAGCGCCTCGAGTTGCGCGCGGGCCTGCGCGCCGGCGCCGATGAAACCGGCCACCTTCGCGTCGGTGCGGGCCAGATACCGCGAGGCGATGCCTCCGGCGGCGCCCGTGGCGATGCGGGTCATGTATGTCGCGTCCATCGACGCGAAGGGATATCCCGTCTCCGGGCAGATCAGCATCAGCGTGGCCAGCAAGGGATGCAGTTCATGATTGCCGCTGAAATAGGTGGTGTTTTTCATGCAGGCGAAGCCCAGATCCGGAAGCCACGCCGCTCGCGACGTCATGTCTCCTTCGGCCAGGTGCATGAAAAGATGCGGTGGCATCTCCGCGCGCCCCTCGCCGTAGAAGCGATACGCCTCTTCCACGACCTCCAGGGCGTTTTCCATATTGAGCAACTTGCGCAGAAGCGATTGGGGAATGATCAATGTTGGGTGCATCGTCACGTCCTATGCAGTCACAGTGGTTGTATGAACAGTCATCATGCTGCCCGCCGGACGAAAAAGTCCAGTTTAAATCGCGTCCTTGTTTTGTTAACAGCAGCTATGGCGGTGAAAAAACCATTAGATCGCGCGCAGGATGTTGATGTGGTAGCCCCCCTCTTCTTCCTCGTCCTCTGCGCCTTGCTGATGGTATACGTCGTCAATGACATCGGAGATATGGTAAGTCGTTTCGAGGAGTTCGAAAATCGGCTCCGCCTGATGTCCCTCAAACGGCTTGTCGAGCGCGCCCATGGAGAAAAGACAGCGCTGTTGCACCAGTTCGGACAGCTCCTCAAAGGCGGCGTTGGAGTACTCGATCCGCGCGCAGATCCCGCCGGGCTTGAGCAGCGCGTGCAAATTACGCGACACGACTTTGGAGTCGAGGAGTTCCATCATCACCTGCTTGGGTTTTTCAAAGCAGGTTTCGTCATCCGGATTTTTCTCGCGGGACTTGGCCAGCGCGCGCGCGGCCTTGCGGTCCGCTTTGTGCATCGCGCCGTGCTCGTCGTAATACGGCTGATCGTCGCCGCGAGGGCAGATGTTCGGAAAGCAGTAGACGATTAAATCGCATTGCAATTCGAGTTCGAAGTTGGGCAGGTCGCTTTCGATCAGTTCGAGCCGCGCGGCGTCGTCGGGGCAGCGGTGCATCAAGACCTGATCGGTGATTTTCAGCATCAGCTCGGAGCCGTCGATGCCGATCACGCGCGAGCGTTTGAATTTGCGCGCCAGCCTCCAGAGCAGCGCGCCCGAGCCGCAAGCGTAATCCGCCACGACTTCCTGCGGGCGGCCCTTCATGAGTTTTTTCAGCGTGTCGGCGATGTGTTTATACGCCTTACGGTGGGCCTTGTCGCCCGCCTGAGAGAGCCACCATTCGCCGACGAGTTTATTGTAGGTTTTTTGGCCGTATGTCAATTCCTTGTCAAAATCGAGCTGGGCATATTTGTTTTTTTGCTTTTTACCGGCCTTTTTTTCCGGCTGATTGCGTTTCTTTTTCTTTTTATCCTTGCTCATGGTTCAGGCGGCCTTTGCATTTGACCGGCGCTGCGCCAATTCCTGGCGCAATGACGGCCGATTGACGCTTCGTTTTAAACGAAGCGGTTGTTCGGTGGAATCTGTGTTGCTCCGGCGGGGAAACGGCCTATTCGGCGTCTTCTGTTTCTGTTGCGGTCGTGCCTTGATCGTGTTCGCTGGATGCTTCAACGTCCAGGTCTTCTTCAGCTTGTCTGTCTTGTTCAGAGCCGCCGTTATCGTCCGTATCAGCGAAATTCACCAACGCCTTGAACTGGGCTGAAAATGTCTTGTTAACGGACTCGGTTTCCAGCACGAGGCGCATCCGGCCATAGATCGCCGGTCTGTCGCTGACCATTTTCCAGTTGTCGATCACCAGGGATCCTTCGACGAATTTCAGCTCGTTGTAACCTTCAAGGTTGATCTCCGTTTTGCCGATGGAGGTTTGATCGTAGATCTTCAGGGTTTGATCGACCAATGTATCCCACGGATAGGCGGCGTCGATATCGCTCTCATAGGGTTTGAACTCGCGGGGAAATTTGCCTACAATGCGCAGGCCGTTGCAGATAAATTCGAACATGTCCGCCCGCGAGCCTGGTTGACGATAATGCAGCATGTCTTTCAATTCAAATTTGAATCGCTGTTGATCCAACATCAGCGTGACCTGACCGCCGCGTTCGGGTGGCTTCGGCGTGGGCGTGGGCGTGGCTTGTTGTTTAGGAGCGGGCTGATCGCCATTGCCGCTGTCGCCGCCGCAACCGGCGAAAATCATGGCGCTGGCGGCAAGAATCATGCAAAATAATGGAAAACGTGACTTGAGAATCATGAGTCAATCCCCTTCAAATGCTGTCGGATCGCATGAATTCGTATGATCCGCAGAATGGCATAGGACAGGATTTTGTGGCGCCTAGGCGCCGCGTGCAAGTTTTTTCCGAATCGCCGGCAAGGAATAATTTTTTACGGTCTGCGGCGCCGCGTCTTTTTTGCGGATTATGATTTGACGGGCGCCCCAAGCCAGCATAGCCTTGTGATGAATCGAAACGGCCGGTGATATCAAGACAGGTTTGAAGGATTATGGCGGATCAGCAAGAAAAAAATAAAGAGTACCGGATTATCTCCACCAATCGCCGGGCGCGGCACGATTACTTTATCGACGATGTTGTGGAAGCCGGCATCGTGCTGGCGGGTTCGGAGGTGAAGTCGTTGCGGCTGGGCAAAGCGAGCCTGGTGGATTCTTACGCTCAGATCGAAGCTGGCGAGGCCTGGCTGATCAACTGCCACATTCCGCCCTATGAGCAGGCGAATCGCTACGCCCAGGAGCCGGAGCGCAAGCGGAAACTGCTGATGCATCGCAAGGAAATCGGGCGATTGCTAGGCAAAATCACACAAAAGGGCTTTACGCTGATACCATTGCGGCTATACTTCAAAGGGAGCCGGGTAAAGGTGGAACTAGGTCTTTGCCGGGGCAAGGCGCAATACGACAAGCGTCAGGCGATCAAGGATCGTGATGAGAAGCGCATCCTGGATCGCGAGCACAACCGGAAGTTCTGAGCGGAGACAAGGCATGTTTTTTAGTGGTTGAAAATTTACGGATTCTTCATGTTTGAGTCGGCATTTTGCGCGAGGTTGCACGGATGAGCGATACAATTCGGATACGGCGGGGGCGTTCGGCGGACATCGACGCGGTAGTGGAACTGTGGATCGCCATGATGCAGGATCATGAACAATTCGAGCCGCATTTGAAATTGTCGCCCAATGCGGCGCAGGAATACCAGCATTACGCGACGTACCATGTGCTGAACCGCGATTCGTCGCTGGTGGTGGCCGAGGATGACCGCAAGATCGTGGGCTACTGTCTGGCCTACCGGACGAAAAATTTGCCGATGTTCCTGCCGGAATACTACGGCTATCTTTCCGATCTGGCCATCGCGCCCGGCTACCAGCGCAAGGGTTTGGGGGCGTCGCTGCTCAAGCGCACACTCGAATGGATGCGGCAAAACGGCGTGCGCAACATGCAATTGCAGGTGTACGAACGCAACGCCGGCGGCAAGAAATTCTGGAGCGCGCAAGGTTTTGATCAATACGTGCGGGGCATGTGGCTCGATTTATGAAAACTCAGACGCCTGATTGCATGTTTTAATCTTGCTCTTGCTCTTGCTCTTGCTCTCATCAAGAATTACGCGACATTGATAAAATTTGCATCAATGAGAAGATGACAAAATGACCATGAACGAATCGCAGCAAAACGATGAGAAGGTCTGGTGGATTTTCGATAATGTCCAGCAGCGCGGACCGTTTTCCACCGACGACGTTCGGCAGGAGATCCTGACCGGGGTGCTGCGGCGCGGCGCCCTGGTCTGGAAACAAGGCATGGCGGATTGGAGAGCCGTGGAGAGCGTCGGTGAATTTCAGAACTTCATCGAGAATCAACAGCTGCGGCCCGAACCGTCTCAGCCGCCTATGACGCCCAGCGAAACTCCCAGCGTTCCGCTTCCCGCGCCACCGCCCAGAGAGCCAAGATATTCGGGGCGGATCGACAGTCCTGAGCCGGATCCGGCGCGACGTCCGCCTGACGATGGCTGGCGTCATGAGGAACGGCCGAACGCCGGCATGGCTTCCGCGGCAATCGCTCCGCCATCGACCAGCAGCGTGATCATACGCCGTTTGCTCGCCGGTTTTATCGACCTCGGATTGATCACTTTCATCGCGTTTGTGATTCTTTGCATCGGCATGATCTCGATCATCGGTCTGGAGGAGGTGCAGCGGCTGAACGGCCTGATCTTCACGGATCGCGAGGCATACATGACGAAGCTGCAGGAGATGAATCTTAAGATTCTGCCGGTGCAGATTTTTGCGATTCTCGTGAGTTGGGTCTTGATCGGTTTGCGCGATGCGTTTAACGGACGCAGTCTCGGCAAGTTGATTTGCGGTCTGCGCGCCGTTCGCATCGACACGCTGGAGTCGATCGGCTTGGGCCGTTCTTTGCTGCGCAACCTGACGCTCATGCTTTGGTTTGCATTCAGTTTCTACTGCTGCGTGCCGGTGATCATGTTTTGCGGCGAGGCCCTGTTGCTCGGTCTGTTGCCCGGCGTGCGGCGGCTGGGCGACTTGATGGCCGGAACGGTCGTGATGGATGAGCGCGCATGGCGCGCGGAACGCGAACGCGGCCTTCATGGCGAATACTGAGCGCATCTGCGCGATTTCATTTAATATCAGTTCGAACTCGGAGCGGTGAGAGTGAAATATCAGGATTATTACAAAATTCTCGGAGTGGACCGCAAGGCCAGCCAGGCGGAAATCACGAAAGCCTTTCGCAAATTGGCGCGCAAGTATCATCCGGACATGAATAAAAGCGACAAGGACGCCACCAAGCGGTTCAAGGAGATCAATGAGGCGTACGAAGTGCTGGGTGATTCGAAAAAGCGCGAGCGGTACGATCAGCTGGGCAACGGCTTCAGCGCCGGTCAGCAATTCGATCCGTCCAGTTTCGGCTTTGGCGGCTTTGGCGGATTCGGGCGCGGCGCGTCTCAGCGCGCGCGCTCCGGGAGCGGCTTCAGCGACTTTTTCGACGCGATCTTCGGCGATTTCGGGAATTTCGGCGGCATCGGCGGCATGGGCGGCGGAGCGGAATCCATGCTGAACACTCGCGGCAACGATGTGGAAACCGAAGTGATGGTGACGCTGGAAGATATCTACAACCGGACGAAAAAATCGATCTCGCTGCAATTCCGCGAGGATGACGGCCGCGGCAACATCAAGATCGTGCCGAAGCGCTTTGACGTGCAGATCCCGCCGGGAATCGAGGACGGCAAGAAAATCCGCCTGAAAGGCCAGGGTGGTCCGGGCGTGAAGGGCGGCGCGAACGGCGACTTGCTGATCAAGATCAAGATCGCGCCGCATCCGCAGTTCAGCGTGGAAGGCGGCGACCTGATCACGGAAATCGGCGTTTCGCCGTGGGAGGCCGTGCTGGGAAGCACGATCACCGTGCCGACGATGGAGAAAACCGTGGAGATCAAACTGCCCCCGCGCACAAAGAGCGGACAAAAAATCCGTCTGCGGGATCGGGGCCTGCCCCTGGCGCATGGCGCGCGAGGGCACCTTTACGTGAAGGTCCGCATCGACGTGCCGTCGGAAGTGTCGGATGAGGAGCTCCGGCTGTTCGAAGAACTCGCCCGCGTGTCGCGCTTCAAACCGCGCAGCTAGTCCACAGGAGCGCAGCGTTATTCATGCCGAAATCAATTACATCGGAAATCGATCCAGCGGAATTGCTGCGGTTTCACGCTGAGTTGATTCGCATCAACAGCGTGGGTCCGGGACTGGAAGGCTGCGAGCAAGCGGAACGGCCGATGATGCGATGGCTGACGCGGCTGTTTGAGCGCGAGGGCGTTGAATGCTGGCAGCAGGAGGTTCAGGACGGGCGCAACAATATCCTTGCGCGCATCAAGGGCAGCGGCAACCGCACGTTGCTGCTTGAGGCGCACATGGATGTCGTAAGCACGCGCGGCATGACTATCGCGCCGTTCGATCCCGTGCAGCGCGACGGGCGCGTGTATGGGCGCGGATCCTGCGACACCAAGGGCGCGATGGCCTGCATGCTCGCGGCGATGCTGGCCCTGCGCCGTTCCGGCGAAACGCCGCCGGCGAACGTCGTGTTTTGCGCGATGGTCGGCGAGGAGACGGACTTCGAAGGCGCGAAGCAATTCGCCGCCGATCCGCCGGTTCGCGCGGACGCCGCGATCATCGGCGAGCCGACGAATTGCCGGGTGGTCTCGGCGCACAAAGGCGGCATGCGCTATTACATCACGACGCGCGGCGTGGCGGCGCACGGCGCGATGCCGGAGCTGGGCGTCAATGCCATCGAAAACATGGCGCGCGTGATTCGTGTTTTGCGCGAGGAGATCATGCCGCGATACAAGGATCGCGCGCATCCGCTGGTCGGACCGCCTACGATCAACATCGGCCTGATCGAAGGCGGCACGCAGGTCAATTTCGTCCCTGATTACTGCCGCATCATGATCGACCAACGCATCACGCCGGGCGAGGATCTCCGGGCGACGCTGGATGAGATCGCTCAAGCGTTGCGCGCGGCGGAGCAGCGCGACGGCGCGCCGTTGAATTTTGAATTCGAGCATCGTCTCGGTTTCGATCCAATGGAAGCGCCAAACGGCAGCGAGATTGTGCGTTGTTGCCTTTCCGCCGTGAATCAGGACGAACCATTGGGCGTCGCATATGGAACGGACGGCAGTTTCATGCAGGCGACCGGCATGCATTGCGTCCTGCTCGGTCCCGGCGACATCGCGCAGGCCCACGCCGCCGACGAATGGATCGAGATCGCGCAGCTGCAGCGTTGCGCCGGCATCTACCTGAAAATCCTGCAGACCTATAGTGGATAATGATCAATTTGGTTTAATTGCAATGAAGATACGGTCCGTGGCTTTGTAGTACATGCGGATGTGCCGGGATAACTTGAGCAGCGGTGTGCGCCAAAGCAGCCGGATGATCCACTGTTTGATTTTGCTTCGATCCTGCAACGCATTGCGTAAGTCAGAGTGGATCCAGCCCGCTCCAAAGGGCTGTCCGTTCGGGAAATCCCAGGCGGGAAAAAAAGTATGCAGATGAAAACCAGCCTGAAGAAACATGCGTTCATATTCGGATTGTTTGAAACTTTGTTCATTGATGCCGGCGTTGCGAAATTCATGGATGTCAGGATTTTTTTTGTCGCGATATGCATCGCAAAAACCTGTGCGTATGGCTTCGCAGATAAGAATAAACATTCCGCCCGGTTTAAGCGTCCGATAAACTTCCTGGACTGCACGCGCAGGCTCCGTGAAATGATGAAGCGCCGAACAGATGAATGCGAAATCGAGAGATTCGTTTTGAATGGGGAGTTCTTCGGCGTCGCACTGGAGCAAGTCGAATTGAGTTTGTTCGTCGAGGGCATGCCGCGCGGCTCCGAGCCCATTGAATTCCGTGATGTTGAAATCCGCAGCGGTCATACGGGCGTTTTGCTTGGCAAATCTGGTTGCAGCCCAACCAAAACCAGAAGCGATGTCGATGCCGTGTTTGTTTCGGATATCGCCGAGTGCGGCGTCGACAAAAGGCATACATCGCTGAATGATCCGCCAATATGGGGTGTCTCCTGAATCAAGCAGGTTATGAACGTTGTCATGATTGATCTGCCAGCCGCGTTCAATGAAGACTTTCTCCCATCCGGCGGCTTCGTTTTCTTTGATGTTTTGCTGCTCAATTCTGGGTGGCAGCAAAGAGATGATTTGCTCTTGAATGGAGTGCACGGCGCCGCAAGAATGACAATGTAGATCGTTGTCAGACTCTAGCAACGGACTCTTGCAGGCGGGGCAGGCGTATATGTCGCCATTAATCAATGTCATGGCCTTGCTTTATGATGAAAGATGTTGCTATCATTCTAGCGATCAAGCATCGTGTCAATTGTTCTTCGCTAGTTGCATGTGGTTTTACAGGCTGACGTAACAAAGGATGGTTCATAAAACATGGCAGACGACCTGATGCCGCAGCGGGAGACGCCGGAAATCAGCGTGATCGTGCCGAACTGGAACGGCGGGCCTTTCATCGGCCGCTGTTTGTCGTCGATTCAGCATGCCTTGCGCGCGGCGGGACGCGTTGCGGAGATCGTCCTTGTGGACGACGCCAGCAGTGACGGTTCACGCGAGCGGATCGCCGCGCGCTTTCCGCGTGTGCGGCTGATCGCCAAAGAGCATAATGTCGGCTTCATCGAGTCGGCCAACCACGGCGTACGCTCGGCGAACGGCAAGATTGCGCTGCTGATCAACAACAGCATGACGTTGCGCGAGGATTGCATCGCGCAGCTTATTGCGCCGTTCGATGCGGAGGATGCGGACGATCTTTTCGCCGTGTCAGGATTTGTCACGCAATGGGAGAGCGGCGAACCGAGTCACGCCTGGATGGGCGCCGCGCTGGACAAGGGCTGGCTGCGGCTCAGGCGGGATCAACCAAACGATCTTTGCGAGGCGCTTTTCTTTCATGACGGCTGCGCAGCTGTGCGGCGCGAGCGTTTCCTTGAACTCGGCGGCTTCGATCCGATTTTCGCGCCGGGCGGCTGGGAGGATTATGATATGAGTTTGCGCGCCTGGACGCGCGGGTGGCGCGTGCTGTATGAACCTGCGGCGCGCACGGTGCATCTGGGCCAGGCGCCGCTTGCCGGACGTTATGGCCCGGATGGCGCGCGTCAGATCGAACAGCGCAACCGGCTGCTTTTTGGTTGGATGAACGTAGAAGACCTGTCCCTCGTGTCGCGTCTGCCTGCTTGCGCTGCGATGGCCTGCCGGCGCGGCGACACGAGTTTGCTCAAGGCCGCGCTCAAGGCTTTTGTTCAACGCAAAGCAGCCGCTGAAGGGCGCAAACGCCGCATGGCTGAACGCGAAATCTCCGCGCTGGAAATCCTGCGCCGGTTTGAACAGCGAGGCCAGTGGGCCGATGAGTAAAAGCGTGAAATCGCTGAGCGTGGTTTTCCTGACATGCGACCGGCTGCCGCTGACGCGGAAGGCGCTTGATGCGCTCAACGCGCAAACCTCGCCCGTGGACGAAGTCCTTGTCGTGGATACGGGATCGCGCGACGGCACGCCGGAGTGGCTGCAGGAACATGAGGATGATTTCAAATTCCAGCTGGTCATTCTGACGCACGATCCCGGCAGCGGCACATTCGCTGTGGCGCGCAATAAGGGCCTTGATCATGCCTCGAGCGAACTGCTGGCCGTGATCGACGACGACTGCGCGCCGGAGCCTGAATGGGCTGAGCGCATCCGCGTCACGCTGGCTGAATACGACGCGATGGGCGGCGTCGCGCTTCCCGCGCTCGAACTGCGTTATCCGTTCTGGTGGCATCCGGAGATGGCCTGGATGGCCGGTTTGAGCGTGCCGGGGCAAATGACTCCGAACACCGGCGCGATACATTACCCCACGACGTCGAACATGGCTTTGCGGCGCGAGGCGTTTCAGCGTGTGCGCATGCGCGAGATCGCCGAGCGTTTTGACAAAAGCAATCCATACATCACCAGCCGCGAGGATTCGCAGTGGTGGCGCGAAATCCGCCGCGCCGGATTTCGCACGTGGAGCGATCCGCGCTGCATCGTGCGGCATCACGTGACGCAGGATCGCATCCGCCTTGGCAAACTGCTCAAGCGCGCCTACGCCGATGGCTATACGCTCTGGATGCGCGAGCGGAATACGCAATACATCCGTCAGGCGGCGTATGACGTTTTGCATGCGCCATTCCGCGCGTTCGACGCAGTTTTTCAACCAGGTTCGCAGAATTTAGGTTCGCAGAATTTCGTCGCGGAATGCCTCAACGTGAAATTTTGGCAAACGCGGCAGGGGACGTTTCTCTTGCAGGCCGCGCGCAACGGACATCTGGGCGATGTGGTAAAGCAACTTGCAAAAATGTCGGCGCACGTCACAGCGAGCCAGGCGAAACGCGCGGCGCGCACGGCGTCCATCGCTGTGCGCCGGTTGAGCGGCGGCATTCCTCAATTGCCGCAAGGCGAGCTGCGCCGCGTGCTGGTCGCCTGCTGGGGATTTTTCGGCGACATGATCATCATCGAACCCGCCTGCCGCGCGTTCAAGCGCGCGCATCCTGAATGCAAACTGGAGCTTTGGACGCATGCGATGGGACGGCGATTGCATACGAACATGGATTTCTGGGACGCGATTCACACCGAAGAACCGAGCGGCGATGATTTCGATGCGGCTGTTATACCATACTATCACGGCGGCGACGTCGCAGCGTTGAACCGGCTTACGCGGCGCGTTCCATGCGTGTCGTTCGACGCGGACGTGGGCTTTGCGCGTCAGTTGCATTACGAATGGCAGTCGCGCATCGTGAAAAAGGATTTCGCGCGCAACGAAGTGGAGAACATCACGCGGCTGTTTAAACCACTGAGTGGATGCGATCCGCTCGAACCGTATCACTGGACGTTTGCCGAAGATGATGAACGTTACGCTGAAAAGCTGTTCGTTGAACTCGGACTTGATCCGCGCCGCACGATCCAGATTCACATCGGCGCGGCCGCCGGCGCCAAGCGCTGGCCCGCGGAAAGCTGGATCGAACTCCTGCGCGGCGTTGTGCGGGAAACGGGCATGCAGGCGTTGATGAACAGCGGCCCGGAATGCGCGGCGGATGCGGATCGCATCGCGCATGAGGCGGGCGACGGCGTGATAAACTGTTGCGGCCGCGCGGATGTGATGCAACTCGGCGCGATGCTGCGATGCTCGCCGTTGCTGATCACTGGATGCTCCGGACCGAAGCACATGGCCTTTGCCGCCGGCTGCCCTACGGTTACGCTTTACGGCAACATGGATGAACGCCGTTGGGGCGCGCATTGGGAGCGCGAAAAGCACCTGTTCGTGCAGGGCGGCAGTTTCGACCTGACTGAAGAGGAACTCTTCGGACTGCTTGAGAATCACCTGATGCGGCTGATCGAGCCGGACGCCGTGCTGGAAAAAGTGAAGCAGCTGCTTAAGGGTACGAATTAGACCGGTTCGCAGAATTCCTGATGTTTTCGATTCCGTACCGCGACCGTGTGGGAGCGGCCCAACTGGCATTGCGGCAAGGATTTGCGGGCCGCTCCCTTACGGTCGCGGTACGGATTGTTGTGTCTCCTCGAAAGCGGATTCTATAATGCTGATCGGTCTAGCCGTCGTTACTTCAATCCATCAACGCGGCGAAGAGCCGCTGGAAATCATCGAGGGTCAAGGTTTGCGCGCGGGCTTGCGGATCGATGCCGCAGCGCTCCAGCGCGGCGAGGAGTTGTTCTTTTTCAATCGGGAACGGCGGAGAGCCGCAGAGCGAATTGACGATGGTCTTGCGTTTCTGCGCAAAGGCGCCGTTGATCAGCGTGAAAAATCGCTGGCGCGTTGTTTCGTCGTAGGGCTGATCCTCGCGCGGAGTCATGACGATCACGGCGGAATCCACACGCGGCGGCGGATCGAACGCGCGTCGACCGACGTCGAACAAAATATCCGTTTCCGCGAAATACCGCCCCTTCAGCGTCAGGATGCCATGATCGCCCGTGCCGCGTTCGGCCGTGAGCCGTTCGGCCATCTCCTTCTGCACCATCAGCACGGCACGGCGCCAGGGCAGTCCGCATTCCCAGATTTTGAAGAGCAGCGGCGAGGTGATCTGGTACGGGATGTTGCCCACGATCACGAGATCGCGCTCCGTCTCGGCGCCGTCCGCGCGAACGAGCGCGGCGAAATCCTGCTTCAGCGCGTCGCCGTATTCCACGCACATATTGCTGAACTCGCCGAAGACGGAATCGATCAGGTTGCTGAAGCGGCGCTCCATTTCCAGCGCGATCAACCGCCGCGGCTCTTCCGCGATCAGGTGCGCCGTCAGGTAGCCCGGTCCCATGCCGATTTCAATCACGGTGCTTTCGTCCGCGCGGATTTTCGCCGCATGGGCGATCTTCTGCAGAATCTCATTGCGCGCGAGGAAATGCTGGCCGATGCCGGTGCGCGCGCGCAGATCGTAATCTCGGCGAATCGTGGACGGCGATGGCACACGGGGAAGTTTCATATCAAAGTGAAAAGGGACTCTGTGAAATTTTTTCATTGCCCGAAGGCTGATGAATAGGCTTGTTCATCGGCCGCGTGGGCAACTCGCCATTCAGTTCCAGCGCGATGCGCTGCCGGGCGATATTGAGATATTTTTTTTCGATTTCCGCGCCGGCGGCGCGGCGTTGATGGCGGATGGCGGCGATGGCGGTCGTGCCGGTTCCCATGAACGGATCGACAACCAGGCCGCCTTCATGCGTCAAAGCCAGAACCAATCGTTCGATCAACTCCACCGGAAACTGGCAGGGGTGCTCCGTTTTTTCGATGTGATTGTTTTTGACGTTCGGGATCGCCCAGATGTCGCCGGGATTCTTCCCTTTCGGATTGCACGAGTATTGCCCGGCTTTGGGGCCTTTGAAGTGTTTCTTGCCGGGATACTTTTGCGGCACGCGGATGGGGTCCAGATTGAAGATATAGTCGCCGGTTTTGGTGAACCAGACAATCACCTCGTAGCGCCCGGATAGGCGTTTGGCGCAGTGTAGGCCATGCTCGAAATGCCAGATGATCCGGTTGCGCAGCTTCAGCCCGGCGTCCGCGAAAATCGGGTAGAGTATCGTGTCGAGCGGAATGATCGCGCCGTTTTCCACAAAATTGCCCACCTGCCAGCAGATGCTGCCGTGCCGGCTCAATGCGCGAATGCATTCATGAATCACCATTTGCTGCTGCGCAACGTATTGCTCCAGGTCCAGCTTCTTCTCGTATTCCTTGCCAATGTTGTACGGCGGAGATGTGACGACCAGATCGGCGCAGGCGTCCGGCATGGATCGCAGGAGTTCCAGGCAATCGCCCGGATGCAAGGTGACGCGATTCGACGGACGAAAGGCGCTCTGAATCGCGCTTTTGTCCGTATCGGGTTTTGTTGAACGGGATTTTTGACGTGTGTCCGGTTTCATAGGCCATATTCATGCAATCAATATGGCATGAACCCTAGCACGATTACGGCGGGATGCCACTGAAAAATATCTGCGCGATCAGCGGATGAGCGCTGCTCAAGTTTATCCGGATTTTGCGTTACCGACTCTTGCTCTTGCTCTCAATCGAATCCCGGTATCCGGATTCGGAATATGGATTCAAATGGCTAACCCATGTTCCGCAGTTTGCCGTTAAAATCGTCCAAAATTCGACAAAATTGGTTCGTAGATCATTGCAATTCCTCACCACTC
>JAFGJS010000104.1 GCA_016928995.1 Candidatus Sumerlaeota bacterium
CGCTATGACAAACGAGCCGTCATTTTTCTCGGAGCCATCTACCTCGCGGCCGCTGTCGTATGGCTCAATTGACGACACGCCCTAGACCGTTCCCCATTATTATCGCGATTTTCAAACCGCACCGAGACCGCCAGAGAGCGCTCGATATAGCATTGCCGCAACGCCGTCGGGGCCGCTCCTTCACAGTCGCGGTACTGATTGCGATGCCCTTCGAAAACAGCGTTAATTTTGCGGATCAGTATAAGGAACCATGATTAAAGAGATTGGCGTCCGTAGCCTAACTGACATACACCCGATTATTTCTCGGTCACAACACAGGGATTGACTGAAGTATCCAACATCCCTATATCTTCCATACCTTGAAAAATCCTCGGCCGGAATTTCCGGCGAGCGCGACGATAAATATTCAACCCAATCTCAGGAGCGAACGAATGAAACGGACAGCGGGGGCGATTTTTTCACTGATGTGCGGCGTGGCCGTTTGCATGATTATGCTAAGCCTGACCGGATGCGATGAACCGAAAAACACCGATCCACATCAAGGCCGTATTCCAGGGCTGCCTCCGCATAAGCAACCGACCTTTTGGGAAGGCTGCCTCGCCTGCCACGACGATCCCCGCGCTTTCAATCCCCCGCCGCAAGCGCAAACAAAAAGCCCCGCCCAATCCGAAAGCGGAAAAGCGGTTTCACGGCTCGAAGATGATGCGACAACCGGAGAAACTCAAGTCGTTGCGCAAGATCGGCCCGTTGTATCAGATGAGGATAAATCCACAACACCGATTCATCAATAAAGCGTCCAGCTCGTCCGGCAATTCAACGAAGGCTGATGCACGCTGTTTGGCGCGCCGGGAGTGCCCTCGTTCAGCGACGCGGACCAGTTCTCGCCGAGTGCATTATCCAGGCGCGGCGAGATCAGTTCCATCGAAGGCCCCAATCCGGCCGCGGCTTCCGGCCACGGGGCCGTCGCCGTATAGAAAATCTGATCGATAAACTCCCCGGTCGCCGGAAACAGAATGACTTCATCCCCGGCATTATTCAGACCAAAAGTAAAATCGCCGAACACCGCGCCCACGTCGCCGTAAGCGGCATGCAACGCAGCGGCGTCATTCGTGGCCACGACAAAGCCGCCAGGCTCGATGATGGTTCCGCCGGGAAAGACCAGCGCCACGCCGTCGCCGGGATCGCTGGCCAGACGCATCCCGCTCAGATCAATGGCTTCGTTGGTTGGATTATACAGCTCCACGTACTCCAGAGCCGATCCGCCTGCCGCGAAATACATCACCTCGTTAATGATGACATTCGTCGGCGGCGGCGCGACGCCGCTCAGTTCATAGGCGATGACGATCCGCCGGTCATGGACGAACCGGATGAGTCCGGGCACGGTGCGCGCAAAATCCCCTCCGAACGTAACATCTTCCTGCTGGTTGTCCAGATACATCTGATAAGTGTACAGCTTGTTCGGATCGGCCGCCACCGCGGAGTCGATCAAGGCGTGCAAAGCGTCAATCCGCGCCTGAATCGCGCTCACTCGAAACGGCCCGTCGAGCAACGCCTGAATCTTGTCTTTGTAGGATTCGCGCCACTCCGGAACCTTGTTCAGCATCGCATCCAGCAGCGGACGGCTGGCATTGACGTGATAAAAAATCGATATATTGACGATTTGATCCACATTCATGCCACCATCGGGAAAGGCTCCGAAGGACTCGTTCAAATCCCAGGGGATCATGATAAAAGTGTCCGCGCCGGTGTGGTGATAGATGTAATAGTTATGCCCCGAGCCGACGTAACTATCCAGATTCGCGAAGACATTGTGCAGCGCGGCGTACCAGAGGGCGGTCTCCACGTCCAGCCTCAGCGGCAGCAACGCCGACAGGTCGCCGTCGCTGGAGTTGTTGATCACGTCGATCAAAGCGATCAGATCGGACCAATCGTTGGCCGCCTCATTCGTCTTCAGCTCATATTGCGTTTCATAGTTGGCCTGATCGATACCCAGCCAGGCCAGAATCCCATGCGGATCGCCTTTGAACAAATTCCCCTCATCGTCGGTGAAACGGCTCTGCAGAAATTCTTCATCAACCTCTTCAACATTGGTATACAGCCCCCACAGCGTGCCGGTGGTTGCGGCCGGCGAGGTGCCGCTGATCGTCAGGTTCGCATAGCCGACGCGCAACGTCTCGATGTAATCGTTGGCGATGTCCGACATGATTTTCTCGCGCATGAACGTCGGATCGGCGAAGCAGTTGTTCAAGATGATCTTGTCGTAGCCGTAAAAAGACTGGCCGGAAGTAAACTCATTGAAATCGATCTTGAACGGCTTTTTGAGTTGATTGGGATCGTTGGAGAGAGAGGAGTTGCCCTTGAAGCGCACGCCGACGTCGGTCCACGTTTGGCCGTTGAAGCGAAAGTCGGCCGCGATGTACGACTCGGAGCTGATATTGGCGATCATCTGGCTCCACCAGTCGGCCTGAGCGAAAATCAGCTCGAACTCCAGAACTTCATCGCTGGCGTAAATCACCGGCGGCGGAGCCTGGCCGCTGCTGTTCAGCGCGCCGGGCGTGCCGCCGTCGGACAGGCTGGCTCTCCAATTCCCGGCCAGTGAATTATCCGAAGCCGGATCGTATAACTCCAGCGAAGGACCGCCGCCGTCCGGCTCGGAAGGCCAATCCCCGCCATCCATATAAGATACTATGTCGATCACTGTCAAAGCGCCGTTGACCAGTTGCACCGTCTCCCCGCCGTTGGACAGGTTCAAGGTATAAGGACCGGCGACCGGAATCGTCGAGCCGTGCGTCGCGCTGAAAACCGCCAAATCCGGCGCAAGGCAAAGATAATCGCCCGGTTGCATCAGCGTTGTCGTCGTGAATGTAAACTCGATGCCATCGTTGAAACTCCAGCCGTTCAAATCGACGGCCGAAGCGCCGCGATTATACAGTTCGAGGAACTCCTCGCTCTCATCGCCCGAAGGAGCATGGTAATAAATTTCATTAATCACGATGTCGCTATCCGCGCCCCGGATCGAAACGCAAACCAGCGCCGAAAGACAGATCGCGAGCAAATCTTTCGCATTCAACATAAATGCAATCCTCCGTTGGAGGAATCAGTCCTGCAGATCTCCACATTCAAGACAGGATAACAAATCCATTACGCCGAAGACAGTCTTTTTTTATATCGTCGCATTTCATTGTTAGCATTACACTTCAATAGCGCAATGGAAACATCCGCTTTTCACAAGAGCTTTCTAAAGCCTCATCCGATCCGATCGAAATCGCTATCGGAATCGCTATTGAAAAACAATGGCGACGACGATTGCGATCCCGATTCCGATACTGAAGAATGAGAAGAAAGCACATTGAACGGACTTTGGTAAGTTCCTGCCCCTTTTCAGATCCTCCCCCAAAACTCATTGACGAAACTGGCGCAGACCTCTATGATCCTCCATTCTGAACATCCAAACGGCCGCGCCCGGACGCGTGGCCTTATATTCATAAAAAAACAAGGCAATAGGGAGAATCGATAGAATGAGTAAACTTTTTTCCAAATTCTTCGATGACGGCGAGCATGGCGAAACCGCCTCCAAAGCGGAAAAAACGGACTCGAATTCCAAGGAAGAAGCCGGCGCTCAGGCCAAAGCGCCGCGCCGCGTGATCACTGCGCCAGTCATCACCAGCGACGCCGATGCCCCCTCGACGGACGAAGAGATCCGCATCAAAGCCCGCGTGGACGATTTCGACTTCGCGCAATGCTCATTCTGCGTGAACCAGATGCTGCTCCCGGATTACTCCGCATGGATGCCCGGCGCGGAATCCGCGCAAGCCTCGCCATTGGCGCAAAAAATCTTCCAGGAAGACGGCGTAGTTTCCGTGTTGATTCACGAAGCCGAGGTGATCGTGGAGCGGCACGATTACATCCGCGACCAATGGAAGCCGCTTGCCCGGCGCATCGGCCAGATCATCCGCGAACACCTGAAATCCGGCGAACCGGCGATCGATCCGGAATTTGTCAAAGGCATCCCGCCGGAAAATGAAATCAAGCAGAAACTCGATTCCGTGCTGGAAAACGAGCTCAATCCCGGCATCGCGGCCCATGGCGGCTTCATCGAACTGCTGGACATCAAAAACAACACCATCTGGATCAAGATGGGCGGCGGCTGCCAAGGCTGCGCGGCGTCCCGGATCACGCTGAAACAAGGCGTGCATGCGGCCTTCCGCGCCGCTGTGCCGGAGCTCGGCGGCATTTTCGACAGCACCAATCACGCGGCCGGAACCAATCCATTTTTTGCCAGCCTGCCCGGAGGAATGATGTAACATGCCAAGACTCGAATCCTTCACCATTAAACTCAAGACCGGCGAAAACGGACGGGGGGACATCCCCTCCTTCGTCTTCAACGGCATCCCCTGCCAATTTGAACAAGTGAACGGATCCGCCCAAAGCGGCGAGGTCATGGAAGGCTTTTTCTCGCCGCGCAGCTTCACGCACAGCTTCATCCTGCGCGGCCCGGAAAGCGGCGTCTGGGATATCGAATCTACCGAAGTCACGTACCAGGTGGCCGGCCAGGAGCCTTACTCAGTCAAATTCGACGGCGTGCAGCTCGATCCCAGCACCGACCTCAACCTCTGGCACGAGCCGCCCTCGGAAGAGTTCGACGTATAGCGCGGCGCCGCAAACCTTCATTACGCAGACGCATCCAACTGGCTCGAAGTGTCGGGAAGCACAAGGCAGAACGTCGAGCCGATGTCCGGCGTGGACTCTACGGTCACATCGCCGCCCATCGCAGCGAGATATTTCCGGCAGCTCGCCAGCCCCAGTCCGCTGCCTTTTTCGCCCTTCGTCGAAAAGCGGGGAAAGAAAATCTTCTCGATATGCTCCGGCTCGATCCCGCTGCCGTTGTCCTTCACTTCGATCACGATCCGGCCCGGGGTGCGAAACAGCCGCACGGAAATCTGCCCATGATCGTGCCGAATCGCCTGCGACGCATTGACGATCAAGTTCTCCAGCGACTGCCGCACCGCCTCAGCGTCGAAAACTGCCTTCGGAATGCGCTCAATCTCCCGGATCATTTCGATGCCGTCGCCCAGCGCGTCTTTGTCGCAATAATCGCAGACTTCATTAACGAGCTTCGATAAATCCCCTTTTTGCATATCGGGCTTGTATTCCCGGGCGAATTTCAGCATTTCCCGCACGAGCGAGGAAATGCGCTGCATCGTGCTGCCGATCGCCGACCAGCATTCCGCCGCGTCCTCCACCCGGCCGTCCTGCAGCGCGGTTTCCAGCAGCTGCATCCCCCCCTCGCTCACCAGCAGGATATTCTTGATCCCATGAGCCAGGTCGAGCACCGTCTCGCCCACCGCCGCGAATTGCGTCTGACGCAGCACTTCTTTCCGTCTGCGCCGCAGCTCCAGCGCCAGCGCGATTTCATTGGCGATGCTGGAGATGAATTTCAAATTTTCCTCGTCGAAATTCTGATCGCCCTGCTTCTTGTCCAAAAAAATCACGCCCATCACGCGGTTTCCGGCCAGCAGCGGAGCGCAGATGCAGGAGCGGATCTTCATCTCCAGAATGCTCTGCGTCGGATCGAACCGGGAATCCTGCAGCGTATCGCGCACCAGCAGCGCGACCCGGTCCTTGATGCAGCGGTCCACAATGGCGCCGCTGATCAACAGCTGCTCCTGGCCTTCGACGAGATCGTGGCCGTGGATCGCCCGCGCCTCAAGCTCGCCGCTCAGGTAATTGCGCATTAAGATCACGCCCCGATCCGCGGGCACCGCCTCAAACATCATACTCAGCGCCTGGGTGAACATGTCATCCGAATCCGCCGATCCGCTCAGCAACTCCATCATGCGATAGAGCAGCTTCAGCTGACGATGCGACTGTTGCAACTCCGCCAGATCCGCCGGAGGATCCGTTTTGGAGATTGAATGCACCCCTGAAGGCTGGATGGAGGTTTCAAAAACGATCCCCTTTTCATCACCCTTGCGCAAATTCACGACACCCGACGTCGAATCCGACACGGAATGCTTGGCGGTCGGCTGCATTTCTTCCGCCGGTTTCGCCTCACGCAATTCGCACCGGAACAGGATATTGCCAAATGCGAGCTCCATTCCGCTGTTGATCGGCGCCTGCATCACCTTGTGCCCATTCAGATAGCATCCGTTGCTGCTGTTGAGATCCACAATCACGAAGCGTTTATGCTTGTACTCAATCTTGGCGTGAAAACGCGAAACCGATTCGAACGGCAACGCCAGTTGATTGCTCGGATGCCGGCCGATGGTGATCCCCGACACCGTCACCACATATTTCGCCTCAAGCCGGTCATGATATTCCAATGGGCGTAAAATCAACAACGCAGTTTCATTCATCATCAACGCTCGCAGATTCAAGGTGTCTGGCGATTCGATACGATATAGATATTATAGCACAGTTTGACGCCGCAACCGCCGAAAATGCAACGAGAAACTGCCTTTAGCCCTTATCGGCAGATGCGCCCCGGACTAAAAAAAACACTCTCGATAATGTAAAGTTCGCAGAAAAAAAGGTTGAACTTCCGCAATCGGACCACCACAATCGCGCCCTTGCTGACAAATAAAAAACTTGCCCCAACCAACGCCGCGGAGAGGTGCCGGAGTGGTCGATCGGGGCGGTCTCGAAAACCGTTGAGCCCATTGGGTTCCGAGGGTTCGAATCCCTCCCTCTCCGCCATCCTCGTTAATCTTTCATTCTTTTTCATTTGAACCTTTTTGCCTTGCATGATACCCCAAACGAACCGCATTTGAGGAATCAAGCGCAATTGACCATGCAAAGGAGCGCGCCATGAACTGGACTCAGCTATTGAAAGACAAAGTGGAATACACATATTCTATCGTGGACAACCTGATCGCCATGACGGAAGGGTTGCCGCTGGACTGGAAACCATCGCCGGAAAACAATTGGATGACCACCGGCCAGCTCTTGATGCACATCATCCATTCCTGTGGCGCGCCGATGAAGGGCTTTGTCACGGGCGACTGGGGCATTCCTAATGAGGCGGATGCCGCCCATATTCCGCCCGCAGAACAGCTGCCCTCCGTGAACAGCGCAGACGAAGCGCGCCGCATGCTTGCCGAGGACAAAGCCACGGCGCTGCGGATGATCGATCAGGCGGGCGAGGATAGACTCGCCAACGAGCCAGCGCCCGCGCCATGGGATCCGCGCCCGGCGCCGCTGGGTCAGCGATTGCTCTCGATGATCGACCACATCGAATCGCACAAGTTCCAGCTCTTCTTTTTCTTGAAACTGCAAGGCAAGCCGGTCAACACGATGCATCTCTGGGCGCCCCCCGCTCAATAATCCGGGAAGCGCTTATTGCAACAGAGGCTGGATGTCTTGCACGAGGAGCAAAAGCCAGTCGGCGCTGGAACGCTTGCCCAGGTGGACGCTGTCGAAATAGACATAATCCCTGGTGCGCGGATCGTCGAGATAGTCGAGCAACGGCGCGTTCAATTCATCCGCGATTTGCCGGATCGTTTGGCGGAAAACCCCCAGGCGTTCCTCCCCCACGTTTTCTTTCAACAGCTCCGACAACGGCGGCGTCATCAGCACGACCGTGGCGCCGCGCTTTTCGCGCAGTTGCGTCACGATCTCCTTGATCTTCGCGACTTGATACGGATCAACCTGGTAATTCCCGCAATGTTGATCGCTCCAAATTCGCGCCTCCGCGCGCGACATATCCTCGAATGACAGATCCTTGAGCCGGGAAAAATCCATGCTCAGGAAATCCGGATCTAAACGCGGCGTCATCGCCGTTTCGTTTTGATGGCTGTATTCCGCTGGATCGCGCAATTCCACAATATCACCAATCTCGGGATACTTCTCTGTATCGGCGAAATACTCCGGCGGCGGCGGCTCAGGCTGCATCTCGCCATACAGTTTCCGCCGCATGAGTTCCTGGAATTCCTGACGGTAAATCAGCAGTCCCATGCTGCGCTGCGCCAGGAAATGCTTCGCCCAGCCATAGCGGCCGCGCACGACAAGATGCGTGAAAAAATCGCCCCAGCGATAGTAGTTCTCGATGGTCCCGGCCAGCGTGTCGGTGTTGCGGTTGATGTCGATCGGCGTCACCGAATATAGCACAACGCCTCCCTGTTTCACGATGCCATAGTCATGCGTCTCCAGCAAGATGCGATGCGTGATGGGCATGGCGGCCCCGAGCGCATAGGCCTTCGTCTCCTCGCCGCGACGATCATACAGCGCGGCGGCCAGCCCCTTCTCGCTCAACGGCCACATCAGCGAATTGCCCAACACGACCAGCGACGCCGGCGAATCCGCGGCGTCCTTCATCGCATCGGAATATTCCGCACGAAAGCGTGAAAAGAGCTCCGTCTGTTGCGCCAGATACGGCGTCAACGCCAGGTTCGTCAGCGCCACAAGCGCCAACGCGGTCAACGCGGCCAGCGGCCAACGGCTAGAACTGGAAGTAGATGAATTGTTCACCTTGCATCTTCCCGAATAAAAGTATCAGCATCAGCAACACGTAATAAAACAACGCCCGCGCCCACCATGGCAAACGGCGCATCGCCATCAGATCGTCGCGCTTGTATTGATACAGCTGCACCGCGATCAGCACGGCCGACGCCACGGCGATGTCCCGCGCCAAAGTCAAAATCGCGGGATCCGCAAACTGCCAAAGCGAAAAATTCAACAGCAGCGAATGCAGCTTTTCGCCCCAATCCTCGCAGCGAAACAACAGCCAGCTCACACAGGTCAGCTGAAAATATCCGATGATCTTCAGCGGCTCCTTCAACGTAGCAGGGATCGCGGAAAACACCGGAACCGGACGGCCCGCCAGCCGTCTCTCCGCCAAGCGAAAACCGATCAGCAGCAGGCCATGCCAAAAGCCCCACAGCACGAAATGCCACGCCGCGCCATGCCACAGTCCGCCCAGCAGCATCGTCAGCATCAAGTTGCGCAACGTCATCCAATCGCCATGCCGGTTTCCGCCCAGGGGAATGTACAGATAATCCCGCAGCCACGTCGAAAGGCTGATATGCCAGCGCCCCCAGAAATCGCTCGGGCTCTTCGCGAAGTACGGCAGGTTGAAATTCACCATGATGTCGAAGCCCATGCATTTGCCTGCGCCCCGCGCGATGTTCGAATAGCCGTCGAAATCGCAGAAAATCTGAAACGCAAAACCGTACGTCGCCAGCAGCACCTCCGCTCCCGGTTGCACGCCGGTTTTCGCAAAAACCGGATTCACAATCGCCGCCAGGTTGTCCGCAATCACCACCTTCTCGAACAAGCCCCAAAAGATCAGGTAAATCCCCTCGTTAAAGCCGTCCAATGTGACTTTACGCGGCTTTAACACCTGCGGCAACAGGTGCGATGCGCGCTCTACAGGCCCGGCCACAAGCTGTGAAAAAAACGACACGAACAGCGCAAAATCGAGGAAGTTCGTTGTCGGCGTCAACTTCCCCCGATACACGTCGATCGTGTAGCTCATCGTCTGGAA
The DNA here is from genome assembly GCA_016928995.1 of Candidatus Sumerlaeota bacterium. Taxonomy (GTDB): domain Bacteria; phylum Sumerlaeota; class Sumerlaeia; order JAFGJS01; family JAFGJS01; genus JAFGJS01. The sequence goes on from JAFGJS010000104.1 coordinate 9,482, forward strand.
AGTGTAGAACGAAATCCCCACCGGCGGCAGCATCTTCAGCAAAAACGGATCGAGATCCAAGCCGATGAGATGCATCAAGCGCGCGAAGTTGAGCGAGAAAAAATCGCAATACTTGAAGAAACCCAGCATGCCCAGGTTCGAGATACAACTGATCCAGAGCAGTTGTTTGCGCCGGCCCGCATCCGCGCTCCGCGCCATGCCGTTCGCGCAAAAATAATCCACAACCGTTGAAATAAAAATCAGCGAAAGAAAACGCCAATCCCAGCAGCCGTAAAAAAAGTAACTTGCCGCCAGCAACATCCAGTTTTGCCAGCGATGATTGAGCGAGAAATACAGCCCCAGCACCACGATAAAAAAGAAAATGAAATCGAGTGAATTAAAAACCATTCGTTCAGGCAAGCTCCATCAGCAAAGGGCGGCCATTGAACCGGAATAAAAATCGGTTTGACGCCTGATAAACAAAGCGGTTTTAGACGAAATCTCTATCCGCTGACAATTGAAAAGAATAAAATGTTTTCGACCAGCATCCGTAAAATTGCGCCCCCTATCCTTCATCTTGAGATAGTTTCCTGTATTTAACTTGACTTGGATTGGCCATTTCGAAAATGCTGTTATGGACAATAAACTGGAGGAACTCTCATGCCCGAATCGGATGTCAACACAGGCCTATTGATGGTTCAAATTGTGGTTGGGATTATCGGCTATGTTTATATGGCAATTTGCCTGCAGGTAATCGCCGACAAAACTGGCACGGATAACGGTTGGCTAGCGTGGATTCCAATTGCCAATATTTATCTGATGCTTGTGATCGCGGATAAGCCCATCTGGTGGCTGATTCTTCTGTTCATCCCATGCGTCAACATTGTTTGGATTGTCTTTCAGATTCTCATCTGGATGGCTATCGCCGAAGAACGCGGTAAACCATCATGGCTAGGAATACTGATCATTGTTCCTATTATCAATATAGCCATTCCGGGAATATTGGCATTTTCCGATTAAAGCGATTCGTGCTCGAATGAATCACTGAACAGGGCGAAAACCTTAATCGCTCTATGAGACCGCGTGCTCAAAACGCGTCATGTGAGCACGATGAAAGTGATCATCCGCCCGGCGGCTTGACCATCGCGCCGGTAGCTGTGCAGCAGAGCGGTTTCTTCCCAGGTGCAAAGCCCGCTTTGATAAAGTCCGTTTTCCGGCACGCCGCATTCCCGGATCTGGAGCAAATTGACCGCCGGCAGATCAAGCCGGTGTCCCTCGACACAACCATCGCCGAACTCCTCGGCGAACGCGGCGGCCATCTCCGGCGAAACTTCATAATGCGCCTGACAAATACAGGGACCGGCGAGAATCTTGATGCGCTCCGGCCGCGCTCCAAGCCCGGTCATTGTCTCAATGGCCCGTTGCACGATGCGCTGCTGAGTCCCCTTCCAACCCGCATGCACGGCGGCGATCACCCCGGCCTGATCGTCAAACAGCAGCAACGGCACACAGTCGGCGGTCACGATATGCAACAGGATGCCCCGCTCCGCCGTAACCAAGCCGTCCGTTTCAGGAAACAACTTCACACCGTCGCCGGAATCCGCGCCAAGCGTCTCGATCCGGCGCCCATGCGCCTGTTCCCCGCCTGCGATCAGCGCAGGTTCCATTCCCAAGTCACCCCGAAGAGCCTCCAATTGCGCCATCCGGTCCGCATTTTCGCCCGCATAGTTTTTCAACGTCGTGCCCGCAATTACGCCGCTCCCCAAAGCATGCCAGGCGATCCCGTTTCGGATGGAATGGGTCAATAATTGCATTGAAATGACCTTCAGTAGAATTATTCACATCATGCGGCAAAAAGGCCAATTTTTCAATTTTTGCGTCAAAATACTAACGATCTATTCACAACTTATGCATAATATCAATCAGCCATATTGACGCTATTTCGGTCTGTTCAAACTGTCAAAGCAGACCGCATAAACAACATATAATACTATAATATCGATAGTTATGCGCCAAGCACCGTCAGATCTAGGGAACCCTGTTCGTTCAGTAATCTCAAAGTTTACAAAGATAAAGCCCAAAACAAAACATTTGTTCTCTGTGTCGGCGATTTTGTGAAAAACTCAGTGGAAAGCGCAGTAAATTGGGTGTCCAGAACAGAAAACAGGTGTTGAAATCTTTACCCCGAACACCGATTCGACGGCCTCGGAATGAGCACCGGCGCGCCTCAAGACTGCCTTTGCTGCTGCTCCGCGAAAAAGCGAGTGAAATAGCTGATAATCATATCCGCGCCGGCTCGCTTGAAGCCCATCAGGGATTCCAGTGCGCAACGCTCCAACTCGAGCCAGCCGTTGCGCGCCGCCGCATGGATCATGGCGTATTCACCGCTCACCTGGTACACCGCCAGCGGTAGATCGAACCGGTCGCGCAACGCGCGCACCAGATCCAAACAGGGCATGCCAGGCTTGACCATCAGCGCATCCGCGCCCTCGGCCACATCGGTCTCAGCCTCCAACAGCGCCTCGCGGTAATTAGCCGGATCGAGCTGATGCGAGCGCCGGTCGCCAAAACTCGGCGCCGAAGCGGCCGCTTCGCGAAACGGACCATAAAACGCTGAGGCGTACTTGACCGCATAGGATAAAATCGGAACTTGCTGGAAGTTCTCCGCGTCCAGCGCGGAGCGGATGGCATGCACCATGCCGTCCATCATGCCGCTGGGCGCGATGACATCGCAGCCCGCCGCAGCCTGTGAAATTGCCGTGCGCTGCAGCAGGGCCAGCGCCGGATCATTGGCGATCTCGCCCCCGGCCACCGGGCCGCAATGACCGTGGCTGGTGTATTCGCAAAGACAACAATCCGCGATCAGGACCAAGTCGGGAACGGCCTGCTTGATAGCCCGCGCCGCCTGTTGAATGATCCCGTCATCAGCCCAGGCCCCGGAGCCTTCCTCGTCCTTCGTCTCCGGTATGCCGAACAGGATCGCCGCGCGCACGCCGAGCTCAGCCAGCGCCCGGGCCTCATCCACGGCGCGATCCACCGAAAGATTGAACACGCCGGGCATGGAAGAAACTTCCCGTTTCACGCCGCGGCCCGGCGCCACGAACATCGGCGCGATCAGCTCGTCCAGTTCGACCCGATTCTCCCGCATCATCGCGCGCAACGGCTCCGTGCGCCGCAGCCGGCGCAGCCGCCGCAAAGGAAATTCCGGCATGCCAGCCTCCTTTCTGGGGGGCTGTGAACGTTCAACCCAGTTCTTGAATTCTGATCATCCCGCTTCGCACAGCTTAAAAATAATACTTGGATTCATTATGCGTGCGAATGGCGTTTTCAATATCGCGGACCAATTGCATCACGCCGCTGTCCCAGCCTTCGCTGGGCAACGCCTCGGCGGCGATCAGACTATAAAGACTCTGCCGCGCCCGTTCCAGCGCATAGGCCATTTGCTTGTTTTGCCGCACGATCTCCCGCGCCGCCTCCGGCACCTGAGACAGCACGGTCGTGGTTAAAATACCCGTCTTGTCAAACTCGCCTTTCCCCTCCTGATATGCGCGCAGCATCTTCGTCAAAACCGCCACTTGCCCCAGCAATTCCTTATACGTTGGGAGCTGCGCATCCTGCTCCTCCCTCATCGGATCATCTTTCGGCATTCCTGTGCGCCTTCCTACTTCAATATTATGAATGGTGTAAGTTATATCCCTGACAGTCAGGTTTGGCAAGCGGATTCAGCCGCTGTGCAAAAACAGCCCAGCGCTGCGGCAATACGGCCAATCCAACCCATCCCCAGCGGTCTGAAGGCCGCGACAGATGCATTTTTCACTTGAAAAATGACGCGAAATATCGTAAAAAGTAACGTGATCAATGATGATACAAAGCAGATCAGGCAACATTAGCAAAAATTCGATCAGCGCCGATCCTCGAGTATCGCCCTATTTAACGGGCTATGCCGGCATTTCGCCGAAAACGCAGCGAAATGTTTTTCGACCGATCCCAAAAAAAAGGTTGCATGCTTTTTACGGCCGAGGGTAAAAGAGGCCCAAATTTTGCATGGTGTAATCATTGAATCGGAATTTTTATTAGAGCCTGGGGGGTGGAATGATGAAAGCGGAAGTACGCACGCTCATCGAGTTGTACGAGGCCGAATTCGAGAATCAAGCTCCGGACGAAGCGCTGGAGCCGATTCGAGCCCGGATCTCCGATCCAATGCTGGCGCGATACGACTCGATGAAGCAACGTTTTGGCAAGAGTGTGATGTCTCCGTTGCAGCATGGCGCATGTTCGGCCTGCCATATGCAGGTCTCCAACGCACAGCGTCTGAAACTGGCGGAAAATGTCGTGATCTGTGAAACATGCGGACGCTTGATTTACGATCCGGAAATTCTCTACGGAGTATTAATGGAGGAGCGGAACAGCAAACCACAATCAAAAGAATCTTCACAGTAACTGTCTTGAAACGCGGCTCACCGGGCATTCGCCCGGAACCGTAACATGAAATCCCGCCCGGCGGACGCAACCGCGCCGCCGGCGTTTTCATTGCCCCAAAAACTTCCGCAATCAAGATCCTCATATCGAAATCGCTATCGCTATCGGAATCGCAATCGATTGATGCGTCATTTTCATTCCATTGATGACTGTTCCGATCCCGAAAGCGATCCCGATAACGATCCCGATTGACATTGAATGGACTATAAAAAAAGTTCCTGTCCATTGCCCGCCCACGTACATTTCCAATTGCATTTTCACTCAAAGACCGGCACCCTCTTCTCCATCAAATGAAGCAGGGAGGCCACACGGCATGCAATGGATCGACGGTCAGGAACGGATTAAAGCCATCATGGCGCGAAGCGACATCGGCGCTCAGCTCACCGCGCGCGGATGGGTGCGCAGCCGGCGCGACTCCAAAGGCGGTTTTTCCTTCATCGCCCTTAACGATGGATCGTGCTTCGACAACCTGCAGATCGTGGCCGATAGCAGCCTGCCGAACTATGAAAGCGAAGTGCTCAAACTCGGCGTCGGCTGCTGCATCGAGGCGCAAGGCGAACTCGTCGCCTCCGAAGGCAAGGAACAGGCCGTCGAACTGCGCGCAACGCGGCTCATCGTCCACGGCTGGGTCGATGAGCCCGAGACATACCCCCTGCAGAAAAAACGCCACAGCATGGAGTTCCTTCGCGAAGTGGCGCACCTGCGGCCGCGCTCGAACACCTTCGGCGCCGTGGCGCGCGTGCGCAACACCATGGCCGCCGCGATCCACGAGTTTTTCCAGCAACGCGGCTTCCTCTACCTGCATTCCCCCATCATCACCGGCAGCGATTGCGAAGGCGCCGGCGAAATGTTCACCGTCACCACGCTCGACCTGAACAACCTGCCCCAAGCCCCGGACGGCGGCATCGACCACGCCCAGGATTTCTTCGGCAAGCGCGCGGCGCTCACCGTCAGCGGACAGCTCTCCGCCGAAACCTACGCCTGCGCCCTGACCAACGTCTACACCTTCGGCCCGACCTTCCGCGCGGAAAACTCGAACACCTCGCGGCACCTCGCGGAATTCTGGATGATCGAGCCGGAGATGGCCTTCTGCGACCTGGAAGGCGACATGGACCTGGCCGAGGCCTTCACCAAGCATATCTTTCGCGCCGTGCTGGAGCGCTGCCCGGATGACATGGACTTCTTCAACCAGTGGGTGGATAAAACGGCCATCGCCACCTTGGAGCATATCATCGAAAATAACTTCGAACGCCTGACCTACACCGAGGCGGTCGA
>JAFGJS010000105.1 GCA_016928995.1 Candidatus Sumerlaeota bacterium
ACATTGGTCTCCCTACGCGCAGCCGTCAAAGCTCCATCGTTCCATTGGATGAAATGATAGCCGGTGTCTCCAATCGCTGTCACTGTCGTGCCGCTATCGCCATGATCGACCATTTGGCTTGTCATCCCATCAATCGCGCCACCCAATCCCGCCGTGTAAGTCAACGTGTATTGATCGATCTCGAATATCGCGATCAATGCCATATCATCAGCGACACTGTTCACTACCAGCGGATTCGAAGTCGAGTAATCCGCACCGCCCTCAGTCCACTTGGAGAAATGCCATCCTTCTGGAGCATTAGCCGTCACCGACGTGCAGTCGTCGCCATGCACGACCGTCTGCGAACTCGCCCCGTCCAGCATAGTTCCCGATGTACCATCAGTTTCGAAGGTCACGGTGTATTGGTTAATCTCGAAACTCGCCGTTACGGCAATATCAGTCGTTACATTGGTCTCCCTACGCGCAGCCGTCAAAGCTCCATCGTTCCATTGGATGAAATGATAGCCGGTGTCTCCAATCGCCGTCACCGTCGTGCCGCTACTGTCGTAATTGACAGTCTGGCTTGTCGCACCATCAATCGATCCGTTCGCTCCAGCTGCGTAATTCAGTGTGTATTGATTGATCTCGAAAACCGCAGTCAATGCCATATCTTTAGTTACGCCTATAATCGTCAGCGGATTTGAAGTCGAGTAATCCGCGCCGCCCTCAGTCCACTTGAGAAAATGCCATCCTTCTGGAGCATTAGCCGTCACCGCTGTGCAATCCGCGCCATGCGTGACTGTTTGCGAACTCGCCCCGTCCAGCGTTGTACCCGATGTTCCATCCGTTTCGAAGGTCACGGTATATTGGTTAATCTCGAAACTCGCCGTTACGGCAATATCAGTCGTCACATTCGTCTCCCTGCGCGCAGCTGTCAAAGCTCCATCGCTCCATTGGACGAAATGATAGCCGGTGTTCCCAAGCGCTGTCACCGTCGTGCCGCTGCTGTCGTAATTGACAGTCTGGCTTGTCGCTCCATCAATCAAGCCATTCGTGTCCGCCGCGTAATTCAGCGTGTATTGATTGATCTCGAAAACTGCGATCAATACCATATCATCGACGACATAGGTAACCGTTAAAGGAATCGAAGTGGAGTAATCCGCACCGCTCTCAGTCCACTTGGAAAAATGCCATCCTTCCGGAGCGACCGCCGTCACCGATGTGCAGTCGTCGCCATGCTCAACAGTCTGCGAGGTCGCTCCATCCAGCGTCGCGCCTGATGTTCCATCCGTTTCAAAAGTCACGGTATACTGGTTAATCGCAAAACTCGCAGTTACACTGATATCTGTCGTCACAAAAGTATCCGTGCGCGTAGCAGTTAAAATACTATCGTTCCACTGCACAAAATGATAGCCAGTGTCTCCAACAGCCTCGACCTCTGTTCCATCATTGCCATAACTGACAATCTGTGGGGAAACACCCGAGATTGAACCGTGCGCGCCAGCGAAATAGGTCAAGGTGTAATTTTCGTTATATGCGAAACTCGCCGTCACGCTGATGTCAGTAGTCACGTTGGTATCGATCCGTGAATTCGCCGTTGAGCCGTCGCTCCACTGCACAAAATGATAATCGACGTCAGGCACGGTTTCGACGGATGTGCCATCGCCGCCGTGGTTGACAGTCTGTGTTGTAATACCGTCGATTGAACCATTCGGACCAGCGCTATAAATCAGCGAATATTGGTTGATCGCGAAACTGGCCGTCACGGAAATATCGGTTGTCACATTCGTGTCAACACGCGGATTGGTCGTAAATCCATCGCTCCATTGCACAAAGTGATATCCAGTGTCCGGGATCGCTTCAACCCCTGTGCCATCCTCGCCGTAGAAGACGGTCTGCAGCGCCTCTCCGCTGATTGAACCGTGCTCTGCCGCGGAGTAAATCAAATTCTGCTCTGTTAACAGCAGGAAATCGGCTTCCTCCCATCCGTTGATCGGAATGGTGAACCATCGGCTTGCCGGCATGAACGGCGTCGTCGCCGGATGATAATGCAGCCGCATGCGCCAATGTTTACGACCGCCGGACACATCCATAAGCTCATTAAAGATGTAGCCAGCCACGCCGGTGTCGGACCAATCTTCACTCATAAAAGTCCCGCTGCCGTCAAAAGGCGTGCCGAACGGCTTGATTTCGCACTCGAGTTTGGTCTTGCCCCGACCGAAAGGAATACGCCCTAAAGCGGCGAGCCGGAAGCCATAAAAGCATTTTCCAAGCGTTGGCACCGGGGCGGAATTGTCGTTCGTTCGTACACGCGGCCTTAGAGTCATGCCGCGTCCCGTCTCGCCATTGCCATAGTAAACGTACGCTCGACCTTCGTATGATTGGCCATTACTGTATTGAGAAGCGCCGACAATCACGTCGCCATAACCATCGCCGTTGACATCGCCTGCCGCCGAAACACAGATACCGAGAGATGCATAGGTTTGATTGCCTTCTACAACCCAGTCGGCTGTGGAAGAAAGCCCCGTCACCGAACCGCGATACATGAAGGCTGCTCCTTCTGAATACTGGCCGTTGTTATAACGAAAAGCGCCGACAATCACGTCGCTGTATCCATCGCCGTTTATATCGCCCGCCGTAGAAACGGAACATCCGAATCGCGCACTAGCCATATCGCCTTCAGCGGCCCAGGCAGGCGTACCGGAAAGCCCTAATGCTGAACCGTGGTATACAAAAGCCAAACCTTCGTCTTCCAAGTCGCCATCGCCCCAAGCAGCGCCAGCTATAACGTCACTATATCCGTCACCATTCACGTCACCCGCCGTGGAAACCCAATAGCCCAAATATGCACTTGTTTGATCGCTTTCCGCAGTCCAATTGGCGGTGGATGAAAGTCCTGACGCCGAACCATGATAAACGTAAATCCGACCTTCCTCTGTCTGACCGTTGGCGTATCCGTATGCGCCGATGATCACATCGCTAAAGCCGTCGCCATTCACGTCGCCCGCAGTTGAGACAGAGACGCCAAAGGCTGCGTTGGATCTGTTGCTTTCAGCGGTCCAAGAAGCCGATGCTGATAATCCAGAAGCCGAACCGTAATACACGAAAGCCCGTCCCTCGTTACTTTGGCCATGATCGTAAAAAGGCGCGCCAACAATCACATCACTATAGCCGTCGCCATTCACATCACCCGCGGTTGTAACACCATGACCATACCATGCGTTGGCCTGATTGCTTTCTGCGGTCCAGGCGGCCGATGCCGATAAGCCTGATGCTGAGCCATGATAAACATAAGCCCGTCCCTCGTCCGTCTGACCATTATCATAACGAGTTGCGCTGACGATTATGTCGCTATAGCCATCGCCATTCACGTCGCCTGCAGTGGAAGCGAAAGTTCCAAAAAACGCGCTTTCCTGATTGCTCTCGGCGTACCAGGCGACTGAAGTCGAAAGTCCTGACGCCGATCCATGATACACATAGGCCCGTCCTTCATTTGTCTGACCGCTATCGAAGTTCGGTGCGCCAACAATCACGTCGCTATAGCCATCGCCATTCACGTCGCCGGCAGTCGAAACTGCCGATCCGTAAAACGCGCTTGATTGATTACCCTCACGGCTCCAATTCGCCGTGGCCGAAAGTCCCGATGCTGCGCCGTGATAAACGAACGCCCGTCCCTCATCTGTTTGGCCGTTGTCATAATTGGCGGCGCCGACGATTACATCGCTGTAGCCATCGCCATTGATATCACCCGCCGTCGAGACAGAAACACCGAAGGATGCGGTTGTCTGATCGCATTCCGCAGTCCATGCTGCAGACACCGATACTCCAGATGCTGAGCCATAATAGACAAATACTTCTCCTTCGTCCGACTGACCATTGTCATAACGTGACGCGCCGACAACCACATCGCTATAACCGTCGCCGTTCACATCGCCCGCCGTCGAAACAAAACCGCCAAAATATGCGTTGTCCTGGTCACTCTCCGCAGTCCAGGAGGCCGAAGCCGCAAGCCCCGACGACGAACCATAGTAGATGAAGGCGCTCCCTTCATCCGTCTGGCCGTTGTTATAACATGAGGCTCCGACAATCACATCGCTATAACCGTCGCCGTTCACGTCGCCCGCGGTGGCGACTGAACAGCCGAAATATGCGTTGTTCTGATCACTCTCTGCGGTCCAAGCGGCCGAAGCGAATAATCCTGACGCCGAACCATGATAGACAAAGGCGCATCCCTCGTCTGTCTGTCCATTATCATAGTTCGAAGCGCTGATGATCACATCGGTATATCCGTCGCCGTTCACATCGCCTGCTGTGGCAACGGATATGCCCAACGATGCGCTGGTCTGATCGCACTCAGCCGTCCAGGAAGCCGAAGCGCTCAATCCTGAAGCTGAACCATGATACACAAAAGCGCTTCCCTCGTCTGTCTGTCCATTATCATAGTTAGAAGCGCCGACGATCACATCGCTGTAGCCATCGCCGTTCACGTCGCCAGCGGTGGAGACGGATACGCCCAACGATGCGCTGGTCTGATCGCACTCAGCCGTCCAAGAGGCTGTGGTCAACAATCCTGAAGCAGAGCCTTGGAACACATATACTCGCCCTTCGTCTGCCTGGCCATTGTCATAACCATAAGCACCAATGATCACATCGCTATAGCCGTCGCCGTTCACGTCGCCCGCGGTGGAAACGGAAGCTCCGAAATATGCATTCGCCTGATCGCTTTCCGCGCTCCAGTCGGCTGAGCCTGACAATCCGGAGGCTGAACCATGATATACAAATACACGGCCCTCATCCGCCTGGCCATTGTCGTAATGCTCGGCGCCGACAATCACGTCGCTGTAGCCATCGCCGTTCACATCGCCCGCGGTGGAGACGGATGATCCAAAATATGCATCTTCCTGATTGCTCTCGGCGGTCCATGCGGCGCTCGTTGCCAGCGGATCGATTGTGACGGGAAACTGAGCATCGGTCACGTCCACACACAGATGGATTAAATCCGAGACTGACTGTATACTAGGCGTCTGCCGCTGCAGAGTATGAGCCGCACACAATTCCATCCGGCCGGGCAATTCCTTGCCTGTCGCATCCCAGGCTTTCATCTCTCCATAGCGGATAATCCCAACGCCGCCCTCGCTCAGGAATTCGATGGACTTGTTATCCGGAGCCATACCGGGGCGCAAAGAACCATGCACCTTTACTTCCAATCGGATTTCAGATGTTGAACTGTCTATTGTAAATTCAGGCACAGTAAATCCCTGCTCCAAGCCCTTGGAATCATTCACATACCATTCGATCAGACCATCCTCGCGATGGAATTCGATTCGATTGCCATTGGTTGCCACGCTCTCGATCACCGTAGCGTTCATCAGCTCCAATCCCCATTCCCAGGATGGCTCAGTTTCAGTCCGGCGCACTACGCGCGGACCTTCTTCTGTGAAATATGTTCGTAGATTATGGGCGCGATTGGGCGCAGAAAAAAGAGCTTTGCGAAAGAGTGAAGCCGAATATCCGGCAGTCGAATCTTCAGTGCGTTTCACTGCACTCTCGATTTGACTAATGTTGTATTCACTCACCGCAAGATCCTTTTGGACATTCGTCCACCAATCATCCAGAATTCCAGATGGAGTATTCCCATTCCCCTGATTCTCGGATTCGATCTGAGAATACTGCGCCTGTGCCATTAATACGGAGAAAAGAAAGCATAGCGTCACAGTAAATTGTATTGCCCATAGCGAGATTCTTTGGATGATGCATGTTCGGAACCGCATGATGATTTTCTCTTCCTATCAATTCAATCTGCACTACACTCATTTCAATAAATATTACAATATCAAACACACAGAAGCCGTTTGTGATATTTTACAGCTTCCTGATTTGCGGCTATATCATGGAGATCAAAGAATAATGCCTTCTAGATGCCTTATTTACATGTATATGCGAATAATAACCCCTCTATTGTTTGGATTATGTAATAATTCTACAGCCCTTGTCAATATCCAAGTCATAATACAGTGCCATTTTCGAATTCGATGAATGGATGCACAGCTCTGGTTTAGCGCTTAAGTGTGGATAAGATCAATCGTTGCTAGGCAGATATCAGGTTCGTGCAAGCGTTGCATGGAGCGTGCATAAGGCGGGTATGGAGCGCCGATACTTGGCTTATGGAGTGCCCATACCTGCCTTATGCGAGGGCGATACTTATGGGTATCGGCGGCGGATCCCGTATTGTATGAGGGTGATGATGTCAGTATGGCATGTAGTTTCGATATCAAGCTGGTATGCGATGCGAGCATCATGCTGGTATGCGAAAGTCTGTTTTGTCGATTGGAGACGCAAGGTGGAAAAAAACGCGGCGACTCCGGATTGGAGCCGCCGCAATGAAGGGGCGCAGTGCATTCGCCACAAAATGCGGCATGCCCCCCACAGCCGGTTTACGATCAGGCGGTCAAGATCGCGTCAAGCCGGCCGGTGCGCAGTTCATCGCCGCCTTGCATCCTCGCGCGGACTTCGAGATAGTAGTCGTCGGCGGTGATGGTCGAGGGAATCAAAAACACCAACTGGCTGGGCTTGTTTTTCTGCACGTTCGTAACCTTGACCTCGGAACTGTGGGATACGACGACGAAGAAGATGCCCTCGTCGGTCTGCGTGGGATCGAACTTCAGCCGGTGGCCGTTGAGTGTGCCGATGTTGCCGGGGGTGACGGTTCCGTTGGCCTCGCCGCTGCCCAGATCGACGTACTCGACCGGATTGGGCGCGGGCTTGATGCTTTCGATCTTCTGCACGGCGGCGCTGTCCCGGACGGTCTTGCGGACGCGCGCGCCGGGATTGGCGCCGACGTCGATGCGATGGCGCGCGGGATCAAAGCCGTCGCTCAGGCCGTTGAAGACGCCCTTGATGCGCGGGAAGAGCTCGACGAGACCGCCGAGATTGACCCGCTGGCCGTCGATCAGCAGCGATTCGCAGGCCTTGATCGCGTCCTCCAGCACGGCGAAGATGTCGGCCTCGGTGGTCGTGCTGCCCTGGTCGATCATGCGGCGCACGATGGCGTCGAGATCGGCGGATGCGACGGCGTTGACCTGCGCGGAGTAGTCGTTCGGATCGCTGGTCAGGTTGTTTTCGAAGAGCGCGTATTGAATCGGACTCATGATGAGCCTCCTTTCGAATGGGCATGCGGCATGGTTCGCGCATGCGGTGGACGGGAAAGGATTGCGCGCAATCGTGCTTTAGAAACGGAGGCCTCGATATAAACTATAGACAACGGATCGTGGCATTGGTTTCAAGCACAGCCGTTTTTTCCATTTTACACGGATCGGTTCAGGCACAGGCGTGGGTGCATGCCGTCATTCTGGCAATCGTCACTGTACATCCCGCTGGTTCTTAACGGCTGACATGATTTTTGCGGGGCAAAAATCCCGCCAGCCGTGGGGCGCCTTTCCGTTCGACCCAGGGCGGCGCTCACGGCCGCAAGCGGCCTACGCTCTGCCCTGGGCTGCGATATCCATCGCTTTCAGCGCTGATAAGGAGCCATGATTAAAAGAGATAAACGCTTCGCGCATCTTGTCAGAATGAAGACATGCGCCCATTACATGAGCGGCGTTTCGTCACATGCATATGGGACACGTCAGGACCGGTTCCTTGGCGGCTTTCACTTCGTTGAGCCGGCGGACCGGCGTGGTGTGCGGCGCATTCTTGACGAGCTCAGGCGTCTCTTTGGCTTCCCCGGCGATCTTCAGCATCGCTGCGATGAAGCTGTCGAGTTCCTGCTTCGACTCGGTCTCGGTCGGCTCGATCATAATCGCCTCGGGCACGATCAATGGGAAGTAAACCGTCGGCGGGTGAAATCCAAAGTCAATCAGGCGTTTGGCGATGTCCATCGTGTGGACGCCACAGGCGTTCTGCCATTTGCCGCTCAGCACGAATTCATGCGCGCAGGGGCGGTCGTAAGTCAGCAAGTAGGCTTGCTTCAGCGCCTGCATCAGGTAGTTCGCATTCAGCACGGCGTTCTCCGCCACGCATTTCAATCCTTCGCCGCCGTATGCGCGGATGTAGCAGTAGGCGCGGATGACGATGATCAGGTTGCCCAGCCAGGAGCGGACTTTGCCGACGCTCCGCGGATGGTTCCATTCGAGCGCGAACTGGCCATCGGATTCAACAATGCGCGGCACGGGCAGGAAGCCTTCCAGATGCCCGGCCACGGCGACCGGACCGGAGCCGGGTCCGCCGCCGCCATGCGGACCGCTGAAGGTTTTGTGCAGGTTGAAGTGCATGATGTCCACGCCGCATTTGCCCGGAAGCGCTTTGCCCAGCAGCGCGTTCATGTTTGCGCCGTCCATATAAAGCAGGCCGCCCGCGTCATGCACCATGCGCCCAATCTCCACGATGTTCTCCTCAAACAGACCAAGGGTGTTGGGATTGGTGATCATCAACAAGGCGACTTTGTGCTCCGCGAGCAAGGCCTTGAGCGCGTCGCGATCCACCAGCCCCTGATCGTTCGAGGGAACTTCCTTGCATTTGAAGCCGCAAAGGGCGGCGCTGGCCGGATTCGTGCCGTGCGCCGAATCGGGAACGAGCACGATCTTGCGGTCTTCTTCGCCTTTGTGAATGAAATATTGCCGGGTGATCATCAGGCCGGTCAGCTCTCCGTGCGCGCCGGCGGCGGGTTGCAGCGTGACGGCGTCGAGGCCGGAAATTTCTTTCAGGAACCGCTCCATTTCATGCATCAGACGCAGCAAGCCCTGCATTTGCTCGACGGGCTGCGCCGGATGCAACGCAGCGAAGCCGGGCAGCGCGGCAAGGGCGTCGTTGATCTTGGGATTGTATTTCATCGTGCACGAACCGAGCGGATAGAAGTTCGTGTCAATCGACATATTTTTCTGCGACAGATTGACGTAGTGCCGCACAAGTTCCAGTTCGCCGAGTTCAGGCAGATCGGGCGCGGATTGGCGCAGATGTTTGTCCGGGATTCCGGCGCGCGCCTGCTCCGAATCAACCTTGGGGAAGCGCACCGCCACGCGGCCGGGCTGCGATTTTTCATAAAGGTGCTGGGGCATGATCCATCCTCATTCATCTGCTATTGATATTGCTTTCGAAAAGTCCTTGCTTCTCCCCCTGGCAATTGCCAATTGACAATTGGCAATTGCGCATTGCTTGGAAAGAAAATCGCCTGAAAATATTCTACAAAAGTTCTCTCTCCTTATGCCCGCTGTGACGACTCAACGCTGATTTCGGACAGCGCTTCGATCAACGCGTCGATTTCCGGCGGCGTACGTTTTTCCGTCACAGCGATCAACATGCGGTTGGCATGCTCCGGCTCCACGCGGGCCATGTCGTAGCCGCCGAGGATGCCGGCTATCTCAAACAGCGCACGGGCGATCTCGGCCGCCGGGGCCGGGCAATCGATGGCGAATTCCTTGAAGAAGGGCTGATCGAAGGCAAGCGAAAATCCCGGAATCTCGCGGATGCGCGCAGCGGCGTCATGAGCCTTGAACGCGCAGGCTTCGGCCACGTTGCGCAGACCTTGCGGTCCAGCGGCGGCGAGGTAGATCGCGCCGCGCAACGCCAGCAGCCCCTGGTTGGAGCAGATGTTGCTACTCGCCTTGTCGCGGCGGATGTGCTGCTCGCGCGCTTGCAGCGTGAGGCAATAACCGCGCTTGCCGTCCGCGTCGATAGTCTCGCCGACGAGGCGACCGGGCATCTTGCGCATCAGTTTCTCGCGCAAGGCCATGAAGCCGAACGTGGCGCCGCCCGCGCACATCGGATTGCCCAACGCCTGACCCTCGCCCACGGCGATATCCGCGCCGTATGCGCCCGGGGATTGCAGCAGGCCCAACGAAATCGGATCGACGGCGGCGACATACAGCGCGCCGCCGGCATGGGCGATTTCCGCGATGGCGTGCACGTCTTCCAGACAGCCATAGAAGTTCGGCTGCTGGATGATGACGGCGGCCGTGGCGTCATCGACTGCCTCTTTCAGCACGTCAAGTTCCACAACGCCATCGCGAGTGGCAACCTCCTCCAGTTCATGGCCGAAGTTGTCCAGATACGAGGCCAGCACGGCCTTTGATTCCGGATTGAGCGTGCCCGCGATGACGACTTTTTTGCGGCGCGTGATGGCGATGGCCATCGTGGCCGCCTCGGCTAAGGCCGTGGCGCCGTCATAGAGCGAGGCGTTGGAGACGTCGAGTTCCGTCAGCCGCGCGATCATGGTCTGGTATTCGAAAATCGCCTGCAGCGTGCCCTGGCTGGCTTCCGCCTGATACGGAGTGTAGGCGGTGTAGAACTCGGAGCGTCCGGCCAGAAAATCGACCACGGCCGGGATGTAGTGATCGTAGATGCCCGCGCCCAGGAAACAGGGATGCTGGGCGGCGGATTTATTTTGACCGGCGAGTTCATTGATGAAGGTGCTGAGTTCGAGCTCGGTCATGCCCGGAGGAATGTCGAGCGCTTCCGGAGCGCGCGCTGATTCGGGGATGCTGGCGAAAAATTCTTCGATCGACGCGGCGCCGATGGCTTTCAGCATGGCCTGGCGGTCTTCTTCACGGTTGGGGATGTACGAGCAATCCGGCATAAAACAAACCTCGTTAATCGGGCGCACAGGAACACGTTCCGCTTGCCGCGATATGATGAAAATCACACTACCGCGCGGCTGCGAAAGCATCCAGCGATTTTATCTCAACCGGTTGTTGTCGAAGCGCAACCGCCAGTAGGCGAAATGATTCAACTCCAAAAAAACCAAACGCAACGGCGCGAAGCCGCAACGAAACGCAAAGAAAAAAACACGTAAAAAAAACTTCGCGCCCCCTTGGCGTTTTTGCGCCTTTGCGTTATTTGTTTAGTGCTCTTCAGCCGCGCAATGGGCTTTGTATTTTTCGGCGTTCAACAGGCTGTCGGCCTGCGATGGATCGCTGATTTTGATTTTGACCAGCCAGCCTTCGCCGTATGGATCGCTGGAGATCTGATCGACGGATTCTTCGACGGCGGAGTTGGTTTCGATGATCTCACCGTCGAAAGGCGAGTTGATATCGGCGGCGATCTTGACCGATTCGATCACGCCGACGCCTTCGCCGGCCTGGGCGGCTTCGCCGACGGGATTGAGCTCGCAAAAGACAAGGTCTTGCAGTTGGTCCACGGCGTATTTCGTGATGCCGATCGTAGCCACGCCGTCCTCCAGCTTGGCCCATTCGTGCGATTCAGTGTAAAGCAGGTTATCGGGAGTTGCGGTCATTGGATGAGTCTCCTTCTATTTCGGATTCAAGATTCAATGGGCAATGCGTATCTTACGATTTACTTTCGCTTGGCCACACGCTTGGGCACAAGCGGGATTTTCACTGCTTCCAGCGGAATTTGCCTGTTGCGGATTTGCGCGGCAAGTCCAGGGGTTCCGGGCTTGCTGAACTCGGTTTGCACAAAACCGAGTCCGACTGATTGTTGCAGCGTCGGAGAGAACGTGCCGCTGGAAACCCAGCCGGCTTTTTCGCCGTCCATCAGGATCTCGCAGCCTTGCCGGGCAATCTGGCGGCCTTCGAGCCGGAAGGCGATCATGCGGCGCGAGGCGCCTTCGGCTTTTTGCCGGCGCAGCGTTTCCGCGCCGATGTAATCGGCGTCCGAGTTGATGGCGAAGCCGAGACGCGCTTCGACCGGCGTCAGGTCGCCGCCAAGCTCGTGACCATACAGCGGAAAACAGGCCTCCATGCGCAAAGTGTCGCGCGCGCCAAGGCCGCAGGGCTGCACGCCGTCGCCGATCAAGGCGTCCCATACGGCGCCGGCGACGCTGCGATCCATCACCAGTTCAAAGCCGTCCTCGCCGGTGTAACCGGTGCGATAAGCGACCATGGGCGCGCCGTCGAATTCGCTCTCCTCGAAGCAATAGTATCCGATGCCGCCCAAATCGGCGGGGCAATGTTTACTGAGCATCGCCACGGAATCCGGACCTTGCAGGGCGAGCATGCCAGTGTCGAAAGTCGTGTCGATGATTTCAACGTCATAGCTCTCGGTGTGCGCATTGAGCCAGGCAAGCACATCCTCGCGATTCGAGGCATTGGGCGCCATGCGCAGTTCGTCTTCGAAGATGGCGAGCGTGATGTCGTCGATGGCTGTGCCGTCCTCGCGGCAGAGAAAGGAGTATAGCACGAAGCCGGTTTCTACGCCGCGTACCTGGGTCGGCAGCATCCGCTCGATGAAGGCAAGGCGATCAGGGCCGAGAATGCGCAGCCGTCCCATGTGACTGACGTCGAACAGCCCGGCGCTGCCGCGCACGGCGTTGTGTTCATCGATGATGGAGCCGTAATTGACTGGCATTTCCCATCCGCCGAAATCGACAAACCGAGCGCCAAGTTTTTGATGATGTGCGAATAATGGGGTGCGTTGTGGTTCGGTCATGAAAAAATCCATTTGTGATAGTGAAGAACTGATATTCCGGCGCCCTCAGGGAGCGCTGAGGCTGAAATTTCAGCGGTGAAACCGGAAGATGCAGCGCAGCCGGACGAATGTCAAGGGGAGATCATGAAGGCTTAGGCAAAAAGCGGGATCGCGGGATTCCGGCCATGCTGATCAGTGCTGAAGGAGGTAAAATGTGATAAAAACCGAAGCGGCCAGCCAGATGATGGAGTCGATGCCGACCCGGCGAAGGAGCGCAAGAACCCCGATGACCGGCGGGATGAAGAGGATATAGTCGAGGTACTTGAGATAATCGCCGTATAACGCCGCCACGCGGTTGAGACCGAAAGAGGCGATGGAATAAGCGCCGTAGCAGAGCGCCATGCCGATATAGTGGCCCATGTTGCTGCGGATGTTGCGAGGAGGACGTTTGATTTTTTTCCGCACTTTGACGAAGGGTTTGCCGCAGTGGTAGCAATATTTGTCGGTGTACAGCACTTCGGTCTGGCAGCGCTCGCAGTTGCGGAGCCTGGGCGTCTCCTCTTCCTCCGGTTCTTGTTGCGGCGCCTTTTTCCAGCGCATCGTGAGGATTTTTTTTATGCCGCGCACCAGAATAGGAGCGAGGAACAGCATGGCCTTCCAGGCGCCTCGGGCTGCGCTGGCGCCGAGCGCCTTGGCTGTATCGGCGGTTGATGCTTGGCCCCTGGGCGACGGAGGCGCGGCGGTTGGCCGTCGAATGATTTCATAGGCGGCATCGCGGGGCTCATCGCCGCTTGAGCCGCCGATGACCGCCGTTTTCGTGACTTCGAGATCAGCGGATGAGGCGCGAGGCGCTTCCAATGCAAGAACGCGCTTGGCTTCGGCCGGCGGCAGGGCCTTGACGCCGGGCATGTCGAGCGTCTCGGGTCTGCCGGACTCGATGGCTTTGCGAGTTTGCGCGGTGAGTTGCTGAAGCGCCGGTCCGGAGAGTTTTTCACCGGCGGGAATCAACCGGGGTTGGCCGTCTGGCGAAAGCTGCGCTGGAATAAAAAAGACAATATTCGGCTGTTGCGCGGATTGGCGCGATTCGACGAGCTCCGCGTCAATCGGGACGCTCTCCGCCTGCTCAGCGGAAGCGGCGGTCTGGTTTAGAAATTCGCCGCAGTGATGGCATTTAATCGCCTTTTCGTGGATCTCGCCGAAACAAAACGGACAGCGCCGTGGATCGCTGATGTGCCGGATTTGGCGCGAATTGCAGAAGTAGCACTTCTCCTGCTGCGGGGCAACGGGACGTCCGCATTGCCAGCAGTAATTGCGTTCTTTTTGCGTGGGCAGATCCATGTTTGACCGGCGAGTTCATGAGTCCGGCGCGGCTTGTCATTCACCGAGCGCTTTGAGTCTTTCGTTCACGCGATCCATCTGTTTAAAATTGGGATGACTGTTCTGAATGCGCCGCAGGGTTTCAGCGGCCTTGGTTGTGTTGCCATTGCGTTCATAGATGCCAGCTGCGCGGAAAAGCGCGATGGGCGCTTGTTCGTGAGCCGGATAGCGAGCGGCGGTGTCCTCGTATGCTTTCAGCGCGTCGACCGAGCGGTCGAGACTATCGTAGCATTCCCCTAGCCAGTAGTTGGCGTCGGCGGCGTGATCGGTGCCGGGATAGCGCTCCAGATAGAGTTCGAAGAGGCTCACAGCCTGTTGATAGCTTCCGGTGTTGTAGTTTTGCAGCGCCTTGGTGTACAGCTCGCTGGCGGCGGAATCCTGATCCGGCGCCGACGTATCTGCTTCCGCTCCGGCATTGGCGCTATAATCGGTCGCAGCGGCGCCGTTCGCGCTGCGTTTGAATTTCAACTCTTCGATTTTGCTTTGAAGTTGGGCGTTTTCATTTTCCAGACGCGTGAGTCGGTCGCTTATGTCTTCCAATTGCGAAGTGAGGATCTCGAAATGGTTTTGCTCGTCGTTCTGCGCGGTCTTGATTTGGGTGTTGAGCAGTCTGACGCTTTCGATGTAATCGGCCCTTAACCGCACCAGATCCATGCGGGTTTCGGTAGTTTCGAGATAAATCTTGTCCAGATAAGGTGCGCAACCGGAGAGCAGGATGGCGATGCCGGCCAGCAGAACGGGGAAAAATGTTCGAGCGTTCATGAGTCGCCTCGTAGCAGGAATATATGGCATAATAGCATATGTACCAGACTTTAAATAATGGGCTGCACTGAAGCAACCTTTTAATCGGCCGTTTGTTCGATTTTGCGAACGTTCCACGAGAAGGTTCATCGATCAAAAAATGCAACGCCCCGCTGGATCCTTGGCGGATTCAGCGGGGGCGCTTCATTCATGAATCGGTGGATGCGCGCAGCGGTTTAATCGTATTTCTTAAATTCCGCGCGGCGGTTCTTCCACCAGGAGCTTTCACCATAGCCGAGATCGATGGGGCGCTCTTCGCCGTAGCTGATCGTAAAAAGCCGCGAGGCGTCGATGCCGTGGTTTTGCAAAAAGCTTTTCACGGAGTTGGCGCGCCGCTCGCCCAGGGCGAGATTGTATTCGATGGTGCCTCGCTCGTCGCAATGGCCTTCGATCAGGATCTTGGCATCCGCGTGCTGCTGAAGCCACTCCAAATTGCCCATCAGCGCTTCGCGGGCTTTGGGCGTGAGTTCCGAACTGTCGTAATCGAAATGCACAGTGACGAGTTCCGATGTCGGATCGGCCTCTTCACCTGGCGGACGTTGCGGAGCCACATCGCCAGTCATACCGCCTTCATCCGTCGTATCGATGCCAAGCCCCAATTCGGATTTGTCCTTGCCTCCGAAGAGCTTCCTGCACCCGGCGCAGCCGGTGGCCACGAAGCTGACTAAAGTCAGCAGCAGGATTAGACGGACCCAGTAACCGCTTTTTGTCATGGTGATCATAGAAATCCCCTCACTCCTTCTGTAAGGTTGTTATCCAGTTTATCTATCTTTTTTTCGCTTTTTCTCAATATGCTTTGTCGTATGGAGGAACGCAAGTTCAATTTCTGGAATTTTCCGGGGATGCCCGGCGGCATGGAACCACGCCGCCGGGCGGTAGGTCATGCTTGATTTTACACTAGTTATTCGGCCCCATAGGCCAGAAATTGCACCCGGCGATTCTGCTGATAGGCTTCGTTGGTCGAAGCAGTCACCAGCGGACGTTCCTCGCCGTAGCTGATTGTATACAGCCGGTCTTTGCCAATGCCTCGCGAAACGAGGTACTCCTTCACAGAGTCGGCGCGGCGTTGCCCGAGGTTCAGATTATACTCGAACGTGCCGCGTTCGTCGCAGTGCCCCTCGATCTGGATCACGATGTTCGGGTACTGCTTCAGCCACTCGGCGTGCTGGTCGAGAATTTCGCGCGCACGCTGCGGCAGTTCCGAACTGTTGTAGGCGAAATTGATCATATTAAGATCGACCAAGATGCCCTCAGGCGCTATGCGCATGGGTTCGTTTTCCGGAATGCCCAGCGTGTCGTAGGCAACGTCGCCACTCGCGGAATCTTCGATGTCCCAAATCGGCAACATCTCGCTGTCGGCGAATAACGGATCGTCGACTGGCAGCGGCTGATCATCCGGAATGACAGCCACGCGCGGAGTGTTGCGCGCCGGCTTCAGTCCGAAAAATTTGCCAAGTCTGCTGTTGCGGATTTTGGCGCAGCCGGAGCCGCCCATGACGACGGACAGCATCAGCGCCAGCAACATCAAGCGGTTGAACCATTTGTTTTTCATCTTTCTACACCTCCTAGAGCGGGTATGGGTACGTGTTATGAATAGCAGCAGTCGCTATAACGTTCGTTTTGGAACAAGCAATGGGAACTGTCTTCAGGAATCGGAGCAAGTCGTTTATGAAGCTGATTTTGCATCTTTATTCGGCGTCGTTCGAAACCGGATCCGCCGTCCGCCATTGAACCTTGGGCAATGGCAAATGCGATGACAAAGAACAGTAAACCTGAAGTAATTATCAAGCCTTCTCGATGAAAATCAACTGTTTTCGTAAAGAAAAGCCGTTTTTTCGCAAGAGCAAAAAAAACATGAAAGACCGCGACGTCTCCACGACCGGCGATGATGGCGCCTTTAATCAAAACTGAATGTCACGCTGGCGCGAACAGATTGCTTGCGGGCGCGGATATCATCCGGTAGCCGGTGCAGCGAACCGGTGATGCGCATGGCGTCGAGCGCGGCGTCATCCAACTGCCGGTTGCCCGTGGATTGCAGGATGCCCACACTCGTAATCGTGCCGTCCTCGTCGGGCAGAATAGTGAATTCGACAACACAGACCGTGCCTTTTTTATGAATCGGCGGGGTGAAGTTATCCCGAATCATTTTCCGCGCCTCAACGATGTAATACGAGGGCAGCATGATCGAGGCTTTGACGTCCACTTTTTCCGCCGATGGCTTGTCTGGGAGCGGAGTCACGTTGGTCAACGGCTTCAAGTCCGGCGGGATTGTGCGCGCTGGTTCTGGAGTCGGCGTGGGCTCATCGCGTTTCGGCATCACGGTGGTGATCGGCTTCAAGTTCTTCGGCAATGCCTGCGGTGTCGGCGTAGGCGTCTTGGTCTTTTCTGGTTTGGGCGTGGGTGTTTTCGTCTTCTCCGGCTTCGGCGTCGGCGTTTTTGTTTTTTCAGGTTTCGGCGTGGGCGTCGGCGTCTTGGTCTTTTCCGGCTCGGGCGTGGGAGTCGGAGTCGCTCGTGGCGTCTTGGGCGTGACGCGCGGCGTCTCCCGCACAGGCTCCGGCGTGGGCGGCGTCACGATGCGGATCGTCTGCGTCTGCTGTTTCGGGATGGGACGGGCGTTGTACCAACTGGCGAAAACCAGCAGCAGAATCACGAAGGTGTGCAGCATCAGGGAAAAGATCGTCATTCTCAGCATCGGCAGCGGCTCCTGATGTTATTCAGGGCGTTCCACGGGAACATCAATGGTTTCGAGTCCGGCGGCTTGGCATGCGCCGAGTACACGAAAAAAAGTCTGCGCGTCGGCTAGGCCGTCGCATTCAATCGTCACGCTCACCTTGGGATTGCGCAGCTTGGCGTCGGCCAGTTTTTCCGACAGTTCCTTCAAATCAGTCTCGCGTTCCGTGCGCGTCTTCTGGCCCTTGCGCGTCATGTAGACCCGGGCGAACTCGCGCCCCTCTTCCTTTTTGGCGATGGTGATGATGATCGTATCGGGATCGGTCTTGCCGACGCTCGTTCCTTCGTCCACTTGCGGCACATTGACCTTGAGTTCGGGCCGCAGCGCCGGGGCTACGATCATGAAGGCGATCAGCAGCACAAAGGTCAGGTCAAGCAGGGAGGTCAGGTTGATTTGATCCATGGCCTGCATGGATTGTCGTCGGCGGTAGGGCATTTTTTCGCGCGCGCTCCTCAACAGGTTCAGCGGGAATTAAGAAGGCATTATGGCAACGCTTTAAACAAAGTGCAAGAAAGATTTATTCATTGAACATCAACGATTTCTTCTTAAGCTATTCACAATGCGCAATTGTTCATCGCCAATTGTTGATTGAGCATTGGCTGGAAAGAAACGAATTGCGGTTATTCTATTCCGTCTTTGATTTCCTCACGAATGCCGAATTCCGGGTTGCGGATCATGGCCACGGCCCAGGCGGTTGCGATCCAGATCAGCATGCCGGCGCGATAACGCAGGGAGAAGTTGGTCATGCCGAATCCGGCGATGGCCAGCTGCAGGCTGAGCATGATCGCCAGCAGAAGTTGACGGCGGGGATCCCTGGCGCGAAAAAAAGCAGCGGCGAGCGCGATGAAAAAACAGAGATGCAGCAGCAGCCACGCCGCTCCGGCGGCATAGCCGTTCTCTACGGTTGTCTCCAACAGGTTCATGTGCGCGTGGGGCTTGTTTTCGCGCAGGTCCTGAATCTTGCCTTCCATTTTCAGCAGGATGTATTCCTCTTCGAAGCGCTCCCAGCCGTGGCCGATGCCAAGCCAGGGATATTGCTCAAGCATCATGAACGCGCCGCGCCAGGCTTGCGTGCGCATGAAGCCGGTTCCTTGTCCTTGTTTAGCGAGCGTTTTGTTTTCCAGATCCAGCCAACTCCAAAATTCAGCCGTGAAGACTTCATCGATGCGTTCCTTGGTGTGCTGCGGCAGCGCGACATACACGCCTCCCGCGGCTGTCAGCCCGATCAGCAGCGCCAGCGAGATGGCCAGCGCCTTGTTGATCCTCGATTGATGCATCACGATGATCCAGCACGCCAGCGCGAACAGCGCCGCAAGTCCAAGCGCCACTCCGATCATGGCGCCGCGTGTTTGCGTGATGCAAATCAGATAGGCCGGCACGGCGGCGCAAATGGCCCAGAGCACCTGGAGTTCGCGTTTGCGCATCGTCGCCGCGCAAAAGAACAGCGTGAAGGTCAGGATGATTCCCAGCGAGGCCAGGCGGTTGGGGTGCTCCGTAGGCCATACGGCGCGCCAGGGGAAATCCAGGCTGTACGGCGTGTTGTGATAAACCAGGCCGTTGCGCCGCATCGAATCGCAAAGTTCCAGGTTCGCGGGATCAATGATCCTGCCGCCGTAGACGTAATAAAAAACCGTGGAGACGATCGAAATAAGCAATCCCAGCACGGCGAGGGTGCGGACCTGTGCCGCCCAATGCCGTTCGTTGTGCGCGACTTCCAGCGCGATCATGTATAAAATCAGGTACGCTCCTGTCTCCTTGCGCAGCAAGGAAAAGGAGATTTCCGGGTTGCCCGATGCCGCGGCTGATAGCAGCGCAAGGCAAAACCAGATCCAGATCAGCGCGTCAAATGCGCGGAGCAGTCCGCCATATGCCGAAGCAGATGGATTCACCAGGCGGCGGCCGTTCCAATACACCAGGCCGAAAAACAAAATCGCCGCGAAGTCCTTCAAGTACGCCGGAAGAAAGGCCTTCAATTGGGATTTGACCGCCAGCAGCGGCTCCGCCTGCTGCGTGGTGGAATACGCCATCACGCAAGCGGACAGCATCATCGCCAGTGTGAGTCCGAGGAATTGCCAGACGGGCAGCGCCGCCCAATGCTTGAACCAGGGACGGGATTCTTGCGCTCGCAACTGCGCAAGGACGGCCTCGCAAAGCGCAAAGGTCAACGTCAACGCCTGGGCGCCGTACCAGATCGAGGGGGGGATTTCTTCAAACAGCAAAACCAGCAGCAGCAGACAAAACGCTGCGAGCGTGGATAATCTGAAGGGCGAAGCTTCCGGCATGCGGGAAAATCCATCTGACGTGAATGGCCAAAACTGACGATCCGCAACGCGATTTTCCGGGCGATAACCCTGCGGCATGTTGCGGACAACACTGCAACGCAGTATTGTGTCAGCCAATAACGACGTCAAGTCCAAAGCAACTCAAGCAGCGAGATCTATCCAACAAGATCCTGCCGCCGTTCCACTTTAAACCGGATGGCGAGGATGCCGAGATAAGAAGTGCAGCGGAAGAAATTTATCAGGAATTGAAGAAAAAAACCTGACGAAATCAATCAATCCTCCCCCAAGCACATTGACGCCCTCAACGCTCAATAAAACCGAAATTTTGGCCCGTCAGCGGATTTATTGCCATCATGACCGTGTAGTGACCGTATGCGCACGGTTGAACTACGGTTATACCACGGCCACTACACGGCCACGAACCATCTATATTATGGCCACCCTGGATTATATATTAAATAATGCAATCCTGACAGAGGAAGGACAGTTTGCCGAATGCATCAGCGGGAGGAGCGACCTTGATGTCTTTGTAGGATACGGGCTTTTTGCATTGCGAACAGGGAATCGTCATGACGGGCAGGTTGATCTGCAAGCCCATACTCGTGGGCAGGATATGTTCCACACCGGAACGCTCACGAATCGCATGCGTCAGATCAAGACGCAGATCGGTGATGCCCGCCCAGAATTCGCCGATGACGGTCAACTTCGGCTGGCATGCCTTAATCAACCGGATGAGTCCCCGGTAGCCCAGATGATTCTTTTTCGTCTTGGCCGCACTGTCTAACTCATTGAGATCCGGTTGGCTGATATGGGCCAACAGCAAATCGCAACCGCGCAAGAATTCCGGTAATTGGTCAAAGTATTCCGTGTCGCTGGTGTAACCCAGCACGAAGGGCTCCGCGTTATCTTGCAGCAGTTGAATTCTGAAGCCAGTCGCACCATTAAGCCCATGTTGAGTTGGAAAGTAATCAATTTGCATCGGCAAGTCGTGCAAAGCGTCAGAGTTAAGTTGATCGCAAGGATGGCAGCGTCCCAAATCAAAAATGATCGCCCGGCAACGATGTTTCGGCTCTTCGCCAACAAGTTTTACTTTCGCCTGTGTGTCGGAATCTTCCACCAGCACATATGGCTTCAGCAGTTCGTCCTCTTTCTTCCCCTGCCGGACTTGCGCCATCATCATTTCATAGCGCAAGTCGTCGATGCTTTTCAGGTCGTCGTTATGATCGGAATGATTATGGCTGACCAAGACGGCATCGATTTCGCGTGCGTGAAATTTTTCGTCATGGAAGTTTTGTAAAAAGTCGAAACCCGGATCGATCACAATACCCTTGCCGCGCCATTTCAGGAAGTAACCGCCGCCGCGCCAAGAGCCGCCAGAACCTTCGAGCAATGTCACCGAGCTGCTCCAGCCGCGCAGCACGCAAAAGGCGTTGTCCAGTTCAGAAGATTCGCGCTCCAGATATTTTTCATATTGGTTTTTTTCTGCTTCGATTTTCTGTTTGATACGATCTTCAATCGTAGCCGTTGCATCGTCTTGCGAGGTGGGCTTCAACCGTTCCTGATCCTCGGGATTGAGCGCTTCGGGCTTGATCTTCGCTTCGATCAGATCCTTCAGAAATTGTGCTCGTCGATACTCTGGTTCATTGGCCGGAATTTCTCCCAGGACTCGCTTGACCTGCTCGAATGCTGTTATGTAGTCGCCTTTTCGGTATAAAGCGAATGCAAGATTGTTGCGCGCCACATCCGGCGTGTCAAAGCCCGGCGTGTCCAGCGCTTTTTGAAAGCACTCAACGGCGCGGTCGTGCTCGCCTTTTTCGCGATAGGCGATGCCCATGTTGTTCCAAGCGTTGCCGGGTGTGTCATAGCCCGGCGTGTCCAGCGCTTTTTGGTAGCACTCGATGGCCCGATCGTACTCGCCTTTGTCGCTAAAGGCGACGCCCATGTTGTACCATGCCATGCCGGGTGTGTCATATCCCGGCGTATCCAGCGCTTTTTGAAAGCACTCGATAGCGCGATCTTGCTCACCTTTCTCGCC